>JAJPJN010000032.1 GCA_021324185.1 Terriglobia bacterium
AACGTCACCGTCATAATCGAGCAGTTCCTGCTTCTCGATGTATTCGACAAAGCGCAGACCTTTTTCGTCGTTGTAGTGCAGATACTGCACGATACGGCTCGGGTCCGGCATGTTAGAGGTATCGTCGCCGCGCTTTTGTGAATTCGGAACATTCGGATTCACGGAATCGAAAAATCCGCTCCAGAAAGCGAGCGAATCGTGAGGCGCTTCTTCCTGCGGCTCCGGAAGCGCTGCGGCCGAGGCCAGCTCAGCTTCGAGTAGCGCGGGCGCCAAAAAGCCGCCGGCCGCCCCGCAGGAAAAAAGCCTCGTCAGAAAATCACGGCGATCGGAATACATAGAACAGATGCTCCTTAATGGGCCAGAATATGCCACAACAGAGAGATTGTGTCAATCCGAAATTTGGCCCGGAAGCAACCAGCCGAAGTGTCATTTCGAGCTGGCAGTCGCACTTGGATGAGTGTGTATATAGAGGTACTGAACACCCCAGGTGGTGGGCAGCGGCGCATCCGTTTCGACGCCGCGCTTACCCTCGTTTGTGGAACCCAGCAAACGCTCCAACGGGGAATGATAGACAGCCGGCGCGCCACGTGCAGCGCCGCTCGCAACACCTTTAAATGACAGCAAGGAATGATCGGGAAGTTCTTCATCGGTTGTTAACAGGATCAGCGTGTCGGTCCCGAAGGGCGCACTGAAGTGAAAACCGGACAACGGAATCTCTGATTGCAGACTTCCGCGCGCCGGAAGCCGGTTATTCACCCCACCGAGTGGATAAAGCAAAGTACCATTACCCTGGCAATCGAGATCTAGTACGTACACCCAGCGCGCCGCCGTGCCCGCAGGCACCGGACCGTCCGATTTCAAAAACATGCTCAGGTGATCTCCACTCGCGGCATTGTCCTGAATTTCCGAGTTGTCATCTTTCTTCAGTTCCAGACGATACGGATAAGGGTCCCTGCCGGCAGGCGGCACAGGAAGCTGCAGCCATTGATGGATGCGCCCGAGTTGTGTGGCAACTGCCATCAGCTCACGTCCCGTACCGGCCAGCCCATCGCCTTCCCGCAGTGGCTTCCAATCCGTGCGGGCGGGATAAGGCGACGAAGTCGAACACGCCGCTTCGCCGCCATTCGTTCCACCCACCGGCTTGGCCTCTTCGATGACGTCGCGTGCGATCCAGGCGTAGGCGACATTCCCATGCGCAAACGTGCCTACCAGAATGTACTTGGCGGTGGCGCTGGATGGCGCGCTTTCGAGCGGGCTGGCGGCATCAGGCTGCAGCGCTGCCGAAAGCTCTTGCGGCGGCGGCAAGTTCACCAGTAGCGCGATCTTTTGTTTCGGCAGCCTGGCAAGAACACTTGCCGCCGTCAAATGGCTGCCCATGCTGAGCTGCTGCGTGCTGCCGGATCGCCGCAGCATCCATTGCGCGCCTTCCCGCGCGACGTAATAATCCGGCGAGCGCACTGCCGGATCAACGATCCAATCAATCCGGTTCGATCTGCTGAGTGCCGCCAGCTCGCCCAGAAGCTCCGGGAACTGGCTGGCCGGTAGCGTTGCCGGCGGCGTCCAGATTTTCAGCCGCATATTCGCCAGCGGAACCCATTTCGTGACTTCGAACAGATCACCCACCTCCGCTTTTGCGCCCGCAGGAGAAATTACGTTTGCATACGAGCGCGCCAATGTATCTACCTTCGTTACCCGAATGCAAACAGGATTGGCGCCGCCGTCAACGCGCTTCAATTCGCTGCCCGGGCCTATATCGCCCGCAATCCCGGAATCAAGCACAATCGATCCATCCTTTTCCACCGCAGCGACGGCCACGCGCGCAGCCGCGGAATTTCCATTTCCGCCCAAAAGCGGCTCGCGTTTGCGTGCATCGGTCGCGTCCAGAACCGGCTGCTGATCGCGTAACCCCATCGCCTCCATCACAACTTTTACGCGCTTATAAACATCGTTGGCGCTGCTATCGGCCGACAGAAATCGCAACGCCTCGACGAGAGCTACCGTAAACGCGCCGTGATCCTGGCCTTCAAAATCCTGCTCCTGCGCAAGCTGATCGGGTTCGGTCGCAGTGAATACCAGGGCCGCGTTGTCTGTGCGATCCGCCGGCGCGGTCACCGGGACGCCGTTGCGCGTATCGGGTCCTTCGTTGATATCGCGTGGATCGTAACCCGCGAGAAAGCGCGCGCTCCCGGCCGTTCCCAGCGGTACGCCGCGCGCAATCGTACCGCTGTGGCAGCTATCGAAAATCGCCGTGACGTGTATGCCCTTATCGAGAGCGGCGTTCAAGATGCGGGCGATTTCGCGGTCGCGCACATCGAACTGCCCGGTATTCGCATCCGACGGAACGATGGTGTTGTCCAGATGCTTGGCGCTCTTTTCGGATTTCGAATTGAAGCGCAGCGAGCCATGCCCCGCATAGTAAAGCACCACCGTGTCGCCCGCTGATGGCTCGTCTACCAGATAGGTACGCATGGCTTTGAGCATCGCCTCTCGTGTAGCGCCGCCTTCGAGCAGCATGTGCACGTTTTCCGCGGCAAAACCGAATTTCGCGCTCGTCAGGACATCGCGCATCAGCCTGGCATCGTTTACTGCACCCTTCAGATTCGGCCAATTCGGCATATCGAAGCGGTTCAGGCCATTGATGGTCCCGTTCGCCGGAATTTTGGGAAGTTCTGTGCCAGGTAGCCAGTACGTATTGATGCCGATGATGAGCGCCCGTTTAGTGGCCCCGTGCAAAGCAAGTGAAAGGAAAACACAAAGGAGAATCGCTTTTCCGAAACTGCCGGGCATCTCGTCCATTCTAGAAATCCGGCGCGCCGCCGTCCAGACCGGTACCATCAGGCGCAGCTTCCCTGTTATAAGTTCTTTCGAAGCGAGTCTAAAGGGCATGAAAGGGCGCGTGACATTCATCACGTTCATAACGCTCTCGCTTGGCATGCTGCTGGCTGCGGCCCCGCCCAAAAAACTGAACGGCGTCTATACGGCCACCGCCTACGCCCAAAAGGGCGTGACAGCATCGGGACAATTGGCCCACCAGCACGTAGTAGCGGCAGATCCCGATCTGCTGCCGATCGGCACCCGCATTAAGATCAGGCATGCAGGCCGTTACTCGGGCGAGTATGTGGTGGCCGACACTGGCGATAAAATCCAGGGCCGGAAACTGGATATCTACCTTCCCAGCGCCCGGGCATGCAGAAAATTTGGCTCGAAACCGGTCAAGGTGACGGTGATACAACTCGGCGATGGCACGCGCACCGCGGCTAAACAGGCAGATCAGGCGGTGAAAGCGGATGTCCAGAAAGACATCCAAAAGAAGGTGGTTGGGAACGCCGCAACGGAGTCCGATTGGGCCACCAGGAACCCGGGCACCAAGACCGGTCACGAATAGCGCCCCTTAGTTATCTCGAATAAACTCAATTAGTTCTCCCGTTTTAGAGGCCTTCCTCCACTCGCCCGCCCCGCTATCGTTAGCTAACAACTCCCGTCCCGGAATTTCCCTTCATATCTTCCCTGCCGGATTCCGATGAGTTTTTTGAATCAGTAAAACCATCGGAGTTTTCTGAGAGCGCCCTACCTGAAATCGCTCCGGTAGCGCTCGGGCGCGGGCAGCGGAATCGCGTTTTCGGTTTAAGAAAATGATCAAGAAAATAGCGCAGTATACGTGTGTCTTCGTGTGTTTCGGCATGAGCTTCCCTTGTTTGGGAGACTCCGGCAGCGGGCCCGCTGATGCTCCCGCTGTGGATAGAACCGGCGCGCCGAAAGCGTCAATCGCCCCTGGCGATATGGGCACATCCACAGAGCGCAGTATCGGGGTTCTGTTGAAAGCGCGTGATACCAACGAGGAAATTTACCGGAACCTGCACTCGTTTGTCTGCAGCGAAGAAATAGAGCGCTTTCGAGGCCCGTTTGAAACCGCCGCGGCGAAACGGATCGACACCGTCACCGCGACCGTCTCGTTTGAAAACGGCACGGAACATTATTCCGATATCCGGCAAAATACAAAATTGCGCCCCGATATGTCGAGCCTCGGCGGCGCCTGGTCAGAGGGCGAGTTCGGCACGTTACTGCAGCAGACGCAAACGTTGCTGAGCACGCAAACGCCGGTCTTTGAAGCTTACGAAAATCTGGACGGTACGCCGGCAGCCGTTTTTGAAGTAGAAGTGAGCGCAACCGGAAGTCCCTGGGACCTGGTTGTCCGGTCGCAGCATTATCGCGTGCCGTTCCGCAGCAGGGTCTGGATCTCGGAATCGGGCGGCGAAATTCTGAAGATCGAAAGAACCTCGACTTACATGCCGGCCGGTATCGGCATCTCCGAGATTCGCTGGAACGTGCAACTCAAACAGGTAGACCTGAACGGCAAAACGTGGCTGCTGCCGAGTGTAGGCGAATATGCCGTCTTTTACGACGACGCGTCGCACCGCGAATGGAACGTAATGCGTTTCACCAACTACCATCGCTACGGCTCCGAAGTCGCCATTCGCTTCGAATAGGCCTCTTCCCCATTTCCACACCAATCGCTGAACCGCCCGAGAGTGGGAATCGTCTAACCGGGGGTTAGATGATGTAGATAGGTTCTTCCTATGCCTCTCTCGGGCTTTGACCCGCTCATTCAACGCTGGTTTGCAGAGCATTTTGCGGCGCCCACAGAACCGCAGGTGCTCGGCTGGCCCGAAATTGCGGCCGGATGCGACACGCTCATCTCCGCGCCGACCGGCTCCGGCAAGACACTCGCCGCCTTTCTGATTTGTCTCGATCGGCTGGTGCGCGCGGCCCGCGCCGGCACACTGGCCGATGAAACACAAGTCGTCTACGTCTCGCCTCTGAAGGCGCTGAGCAACGACGTTCATCGCAATCTCGAATTGCCGCTGGCGCAGATCGCGCAACTCGCCGAGCGCGAAGGCATCCCGTTCCTGCCGGTTCGCACCTCCGTCCGAACCGGCGACACACCCATGCTGGAACGCGCGCACATGCTGAAAAAGCCGCCCCACATCCTGGTCACGACTCCGGAATCGCTGTTCATCCTGCTCACGGCGGACAAGCCGCGCCAGATGCTGCGCAGCGTCTCGACCGTGATCGTCGACGAGATCCATGCCATTGCCGATGACAAGCGCGGCTCCCACCTCATGCTTTCCCTCGCGCGCCTCGACGCGCTCGCGGGACGCCGGCCGCAACGCATCGGCCTTTCAGCCACGGTCAAGCCGATCGAAGAAGTTGCCTGCCTGCTTGGCCCCCACACGCGAGTTGTCGACGTGGGACATCGCCGCGATATGGAGCTGGCAGTCGAAGTGCCGCGCGATGAACTCGGCCCGGTCGCCAGCACCGAGCTGTGGAACGATATTTATGACCGGCTCGCCGAACTGATTCTCGACAATCGCACCACTCTTGTTTTTGTCAATACCAGGCGGCACTCGGAACGCGTTGCGCATGCGCTCGCAGAGCGGCTTGGTCCCAACGCCGTTCTGCCGCATCACGGCAGCCTTTCGCGGCAGTTGCGGCTCGATGCCGAATCGCGCCTCAAGCGCGGGGAGCTGCGCGCCGTGGTCGCGACGGCCTCGCTCGAATTGGGCATCGATATCGGAACCGTGGATCTGGTCTGCCAGATCGGTTCTCCGCGCTCCATTGCCGTCGCTCTGCAGCGGATTGGACGCTCCGGCCACTGGGTCGGGGCAAGGCCGAGCGGCCGTCTGTTCGTAACCACGCGCGATGAGCTCATCGAGTGCGCGGCCTTGATTGCCGCCATTCGCAAAGGCGAGTTGGAACGCATCGAGATCCCGCAAAACGCGCTGGACATCCTGGCCCAGCAGCTTGTTGCCGCCGCTGCGGCCGAGCCCTGGAAAGTGGACGACCTGTACGAGCTGTTCCGCTCGGCTTACCCATACCGGAATCTCGCGCGAGCCGATTTCGACGAGATCGTCGAGATGCTTTCTGAAGGCATTGCCACCTCCCGCGGCCGGAGCGGGGCCATGCTGCACTACGATCGCGTGAATGGGCGCATCCGGGGCCGGCGTGGCGCGCGCCTGGCCGCCATCACTTCCGGCGGAGCCATTCCGGAAAACGCCAACTATTCGGTGATTGCCGAGCCCGACGGCAAAACAATCGGAACGCTCGATGAAGATTTCGCCGTCGAAAGCCTGGTCGGCGATGTCTTTCTCCTGGGAACCCATTCCTGGCGCGTGAAGCGTGTCGAAGCAGGCCGCGTGCGCGTGACTGACGCGCATGGCGCAGCGCCTTCCATTCCGTTCTGGCTGGGCGAAGCCCCCGGCCGCTCGCGTGAGCTTTCGGCCGAAGTGGCGCAGTTGCGGGAACGCATTTTGGCCGATGAGAGCACGGCGCCTGCATTTCTCATCGAGGAGTGTGGATTGGGTGAATCGGGCGCCATTCAAGCAGCCGCATACGTGCGCGCCGGCGCAGCGCAACTCGGCGCCTTGCCATCGCAGACCACTGTGGTGGCGGAACGATTTTTCGATCAGGGCGGAGGCATGCAGTTCGTTTTGCATGCGCCGTTCGGCTCGCGCATTACTCGCGCCTGGGGCCTGGCGCTTCGCAAGCGGTTTTGCCGGACATTTAATTTCGAGCTGCAAGCGGCGGCCACCGATAACGGCCTCGTTTTATCGCTGAGCGATCAGCATTCGTTTCCGCTGGAGCTCGTCTTCGAATTCTTGAAGGCCGCCACAGTGGAAGACGTGTTGCGTCAGGCGTTGCTGACGGCGCCCATGTTCGGCGTCCGCTGGCGCTGGAACACCACCCGCGCCCTGGCGATTTTGCGCTTCAGCGGCGGCAAGCGCGTAGCAGCGCCACTCCAGCGCATGCGGGCTGACGACCTGCTGGCAGCCGTCTTTCCCGATCAGGTCGCCTGCGCGGAAAACCTGACCGGACCCATTCGCATTCCGGATCATCCGCTGGTAAACGAAACTATCGACAACTGCCTCCACGAGGCGATGGATCTCGATGGATTGCGCAGCGTTTTGGAAGACATCGAAAGCGGGCGCATCCGCACCGTTGCCATCGATACAGTGCAAGCCTCGCTGTTCTCGCATGAAATTCTCAGCGCCAATCCGTACGCATTTCTGGATGACGCACCGCTCGAAGAGCGCCGCACCCGCGCCGTTCAATTGCGCCAGACGCTGGGCGCCGACGTAACCGGTGGAGAAGGCGTGCTGGACCCGGCGGCAATCGATCAGATTTCAGCGGACTCCTGGCCGGAAGCGCGTGATGCGGACGAGTTGCACGATGCTCTGCTGACGCTCATAAACATGCCTCCGGCTGACGAGCTGCGGGGATTTTTTGATGAGCTGGCGGCAGCCGGACGCGCTTCCACTCTTGAGCGAAGTAGCTCCTCATTCTGGGTAGCGACCGAGCGCCTGCCGCTTGCGAGCGATGCCGATACAGTCGTTGCGGGTTGGATGGAATCCATCGGACCGGTGACCGTCCCCGATCTGGCTGCAAAGCTCGCGTTCCCGGCCGATGCAGTGGAAGCGGCGCTGCTCCGCCTCGAAGCACAAGGGCAGGTGTTGCGCGGCCATTTCCGCAACAAGAACACAAGCCCGGAGATCGAATGGTGTAACCGGAGCATCCTGGCGCGTATTCATCGCGCAACCCTCGGGCGCTTGCGGCGCGAAATTGAGCCGGTAACCGCGCTCGATTTCGAACGTTTCCTGCAAACCTGGCAGCACGTTGCGCCCGGCGGCCAACTGCACGGAGCGGACGGCACGCTACAAGTCATCCGGCAACTGCAAGGCTACGAGATTCCCGCCTCCGCCTGGGAAACCGAAATTCTCGCCCGCAGAATCGCCAAATACGATCCCGAGTTTTTGGACGAACTTTGCTTTTCGGGTGAGGTGATGTGGGCCAGAGTGTCACCGCATCCCGCCATTACGCAGAACCGGCGCGTGCGGCCAACTCGCATTGCGCCCGTCACACTGTTTCTGCGCGAGGATGCTGATTGGATCATGTCCGGCAGCCCCCTTGCAGATACCGGCTCTGCGGGGCTGTCTCACGCTGCCCGCGATGTCTTGCAGTCGCTCGAACGAAACGGCGCCAGCTTTTTCGTCGATTTGGCGCGGCAGAGCGGCCGCTTGCCGAGTGAAGTGGAAGACGGCCTGTGGGAACTGCTCGCCGGGGGATTCGTCACCGCCGACGGTTTCGATAATCTGCGCGCCTTGATCGATCCGAAACGGCGGCGCGGCGAGGGCCGGTCGAGCAAGAAGCGCCCCCGGCACGCTGCCGGCCGTTGGGCATTGTTGCGCCGGAGCGAGTCCGGCCTGAGCCCGGAAGAGCGGGCACAGCGTTTTGCGCAGCAATTGCTCTTGCGCTGGGGTGTTTTGCTGCGTGACTTATTGGTTCGTGAGACGCTCGCGCCGCCGTGGCGGGACTTGCTGCCCGTGCTGCGCCGGATGGAAGCCCGCGGCGAGATTCGCGGCGGCCGCTTTGTTTCCGGTTTCACCGGCGAACAGTTTGCACGGCCGGAAGCTCTGGATCTACTACGCGCCGTTCGGCGCGGCTCCGAAGCGAAACCGATCGCCCGCGTGTCCAATGCAGATCCCTTGAATCTCACCGGAATCATTTTGCCCGGCCCGCGTGTCAGCCGTCTGGCCGTGATGGGTTTGGTGCCTGCTTAAGCAGCTTGCGAGATCTCGCCCGCGCTGATCCTTATTCGCCGATGATTTTGATCAGCACGCGCTTCCTCCGCCGCCCGTCGAATTCGCCATAGAAGATCTGCTCCCAGGGACCGAAATCGAGCTTGCCGTTTGTGATCGCGACCACCACCTCGCGGCCCATGATCTGCCGCTTCATATGAGCGTCCGCATTGTCCTCGCCGGTGCGGTTGTGCGCGTAAGATGAGACCGGTTCATGCGGCGCCAGCTTTTCTAGCCACCGCTCGTAATCCTGATGCAAGCCGGATTCATCATCATTGATGAATACGGACGCGGTGATGTGCATCGCATTTACCAGCACCAGCCCTTCTTTTACGCCGCTCTCGCGCAGGCAAGTCTCCACCTGCCCGGTGATATTGACAAACCCGCGCCGTGAAGGGATTTCGAACCACAGTTCTTTGCGAAAACTCTTCATTCTGCTATCTTCGCTTGCATGTCGCTGATGCGAGACGAAATCGGCCAGCAGCCCGCCGCGCTCGAACGCACTCTGCAGGAAGAATGGCCGCGCGCTGAGCAGTTGCGCGCCTATTTGGCAGCCCGCCAGGTGCGGCTCATTGTTCTGGTGGCGCGCGGCACTTCCGACAATGCCGCACAATTCGGACGCTACCTCCTCGAGATCACCACCGGCATTCCCGTTTCACTCGCCGCTCCGTCCGTTCACACCCTTTATGAAGCCCGCGTGAATCTGAAAGACGCTGTCGTCATCGCCATCTCGCAATCGGGCGAATCGACTGATACAAACCTGGTGCTCGAACGTGCTCAACAGGCGGGCGCGTTCACAATCGGCATTACCAACGAATCCGCCAGTTCGCTGGCGCGTTTGGCGGCCCATACCTTTCTGGTGCGCGCTGGAAAGGAAAAAAGCGTTGCCGCCACCAAGACATATACCGGGCAGTTGCTGTGCTTGTACTTGATTGCCTACGCACTCGGCGCGCGAATCGAGCTCCAGGATCTGCAGCGCCTCCCTGCCTGGTGCGAAAAAGCGCTCGAACTCGAGCCGCAGATCCGGCGTTCGGCCGAGCGCTATTGCTTCATGCGGCACGCCGTCGCCATCGGGCGCGGGCTTAACTACGCCAACTCCTTCGAATTTGCCTTAAAGCTGATGGAGACCTGCTACGTGGTCGCCGAGCGTTTTTCTTCAGCCGACCTGCTGCACGGGCCCATCGCCATGCTCGAAGCCTCGTTTCCGGCCTTCCTGTTCTGCCCGCCCGGCGTGACCTGGAAACCCATGTGCGAGTTGATCGAGAAATTGCAATCGATCAAAGCGGAGATTCTGGTCATCACTGATAGCAGCAATTCCCGCCTGCAACAGATGCGCAGCCAGATCCAAAGCGCGCTCGTCATTCCGGAACCCCTATCGGCGGAAAATCAAAAGCCGATCGATCTATACACTCCCATCCCTTACATCGTGCCGGCGCAGCTATTTGCCTGCAGCCTCGCGGAACTGAAACGCCTCGACCCGGACCGCCCGCGCACGTTGAATAAAATAACGCAGACGCTGTAAAGGCTAACCGAATACCGGACACCGGGTTGACAACTGTATGTACAAGTGTCATCATTTATGCGTTGGACAACGCAATTGCGGGATTCGACTGGGATGAGGGGAACTTAGCCAAATGCAACAAGCACGGTGTCTCATCGGAGGAGATCGAATCGCTCTTCCTGCAATCAATCATGGTTCTTCCCTCCCCTCACGAAACGGAAACGCGATTCAAAGCCATCGGCAAGACCGCAGTTGGCCGCTACGTTTTCTGGTCTTCACCATACGCGAAAAGGCGAGCAAAAAGTACATCCGCCCGATAAGTGCTCGATATATGCACAGCAAGGAGGTTCAGCACTATGAAAAAGAAAATCCCGGCGTTTAAAAGTGACAAACAGGCGGCAGCGTTCCTGGAAACAGCGGATCTTACGCAATACGATCTCTCGGGAGCCAAACGCGTTTTGTTCGAATTTGAAAAAAAGGAAGCGCGGGTGAACATGCGCCTGCCCGAGCAATTGCTGGTTGCCGTAAAGAAAACCGCCAAAGCGCGCGGCATTCCTTATCAGCGCTTCATTCGCCAGGCTTTAGAACAAGCCGTTGCCTACGCTAAGAAGTAGCAGCGGCGATCTGCGTATCTTTCCGCAGGAAAAAAATTGCTTATTTGCGCGCGCCGCGCGTCGTGCCCTTCAATGCCGATTGCCGGCGTTTGCGCGCCTGCCGCTTTGGCTTCACGATCCTGAAGGTGCCGCTGCCCAGATACTCGGCCTCGTAAATATTGTCTTTCTGCTTGAGTTTCGGCGAGGCCGCGTGCGCCGCTTTCACTTGATTTGGAGTCTTTTCTGCCATCGAAACACTAGTTTATCAACAGTTCGAAATCCGCACATACTTTAAGGATGCGCAATCACCATGAGAGTCTTCGTATGCTTTAACGTGCATTCCAGCGCCGTGTTCAGGCTTTCCGAATCCAGGGCAGCAAAGCTTTCGTCCAAAATGACCAGATCGGTTTGCTGCAACAGAGCGCGGGCAATATAAACCCGGCTGCGCTCCCCGTGCGAAAGCTGCCACCCGCCCTCGCCCACCATCTGCAATATCCCACCGGGCATGCGGTCCAGCAGATCGCCTAATCCCAGCTCGCGGCAGATGGATTCGGCTTCGCGCAGATCCGCTTGTGTTGGTGGCCAGCGCCGGCCCATCAGCAGGTTGAACGCGAGCGTCTCAGTAAGAACGTGATTTTCATGAAACTGCGGAGCCGCCGCAATCGCCTTGCGCCATCGTGCATCGCCTAACGTCTGGCGGTCGAGACCATTGACCAGCAGCAGTCCTGCGTTTGGTTCGCGTATTCCGGCAATCAGCGAGCCCAGCGTCGTTTTGCCGCCGCCCGACGGCCCTTCGAGCAAAATGCGGTCGCCGTGGTGAATCGCCATCGTCAACCCCTGCAGCGCCGGCCGGCTCTCTTTCCGGTAACGGAATACCAGCCGTTCCGCATCCACCACCCGCCCGCGTTTGCTTTGCGACGCTTCCGCCACCGGCCCGGTCCCCGGAATCTCCTTCCGGGTAGCCGCCCGGAATAGCGGCACAATTCGCCTCCAGGAGACCCAGGCGCCCGCCACATCGACGAAGGAAGCGGTCAGCCGTTTGAACCCGGTTTGTGCCAGCAGCACGCCGCCAAGCAGCACAGCCACACTCGACGCCGAGCTTCTATTCATCACAATTTCGGGCGCCAGGCACGCCAGCCCTGCAAGCAGCCAGCCGCGGGGAATCGCGGTGACCAGCCACGCTCCGGTTTTATCCACGCGGTTCGAAGCTCCGAAATAGACCGCGAGCATCTCGTCTTCTGATTCATGCCATTGCGCCCGCGGCTCCTGCGCCAGACGCGTGCGGTGACCCACCATCCGCTCCACCAGATCCTGCGTCATCTCCATGCGCGTGCCCGTCCAACTTTGATAACGCTTAAGAAAGCGCCACGCCGCGAAAACGGTAATCGCGCTCCAGACGAGCAACAGCAGCGCAAAGCGGCCCAACACAAATCCGGAAATGGCGATTTCGATGATCGCGAGCAGTGCCGCAACACCTCCGCTGAGCGCCAGCGTTTCCACCGCTTCAGCCTCCAGCACTTGCCCCAAAAATGATCCGATGCCCTGATGGCGCATCTCATCCGGTTGCAGCCGGAGCGCGCCGAGAAGCAAGCGTCTTTTTAGTGATGCTCCGATGCCGATCGCCAGCAGCCCTTGCAACCACGTCGTCAAAACACGAAACGGCACCAGCGTCAACAGCAAAAGAGCCCACGCGAGCAGCCAGCCGCGGTCCATCCGGCCCTCAAAGGAGAGCGTGCCGAGAATTGCCCACGAGGCCAGCCAAAGTAAATATTGGATTGTATGCACTGCCGTCAACCCCGCGCCCAGTCTGTAGACCTCTGCATAGCGCAGCCATTCTCGCGTGGGTACGCCCGGGTACGGCCGCAGCACCCAGCAGCCGTCAAAGCGCTTGTGTGAAAGTTGTTCGCGAACCAGCGTATCGATTGCCTGCTCTCTGCGCGTCGTTTTGATTCCGCTCTGCGCAAGCAGTTTCTGCAACGGCTCCTCGATCTCGCGTGCCTGCGGTTCGCGAACAACCCGCACCAGGTGCGCAATCGAAACCTGCTTGATGTTCAATTCCGGCGTGAGCACGCGCGCGCTGGATTTGCCGCTTCGCAGAATGGCGACGAAGCTGTTTTCTTTGATCTGCAGGATCGCCGGATACGCGATGCTTAACTGGCTATCGAGATCACGCAAATTTGTATGCAGGGCATCGGCTTCGCAACCCAGCCGTTTAGCGTTCCACTCGATGCGGGCGCCGAAATCACCGCCGGCGCTCATAGCCTCCGTTTGCGCCGCGTTCGGGCTCACGCCCAGCCCGGCTTTCTCGCAGAGCGCTTGGAGCGCGTCCGGCAGGCGGCTCGCCGGCCAAGTGATCGCATCCAGTTCAGCACAGCCCATCAGGCCACTTCACTCTCCTGAACGTCTGTCTGGCGTGCCGGTGCCGGGAGTTCCTCGAAAGCCTGCCCTGAATGAATGCGAACTCTGCGCCACAAGCTCGCGCCCCACATGCCGCTGCGAGTCTGCCGTTCGG
>JAJPJN010000031.1 GCA_021324185.1 Terriglobia bacterium
TGAAGCTGCCTTCAAAACCCACGGCTGCGAAATCACGCCGCAGAGTGGAGACGCCGGGCTGGTCGTTTTAAACACCTGTACAGTAACCGCCTCCGCTGACCTGGACGTGCGCCGCGCGATTCGCAATCTGCATCGCGAGCGGCCCGGCCGGGAGATTCTGGTGACCGGCTGCTACGCCCAGCGCGCGCCGGAGGAACTGGCGCAGCTTCCCGGTGTCACCTGGGTCATTGGCAACTCGCATAAGCACCGCATCGCTGAGCTCGTTCTGCTGCAGAGCAGGGAAGAGTATCACGGCCAGGTAATCGCCGCCGATATGAGCGGCCAGACAGAATTTGCGGCGAGTCTTGCAGGTGATGTCCGCGAGGACCGTACCCGGCCCAACCTGAAGATTCAGGACGGCTGTTCGAATCGCTGCTCCTTCTGCATCATTCCCTCGGTCCGCGGGCGCAGCCGCAGCGCACCGGCGGATCAAGTTCTGGCGCAAGTGCGCGATCTGGCAGGCCGCTATTGCGAGATCGTACTGAGCGGCATCAATCTGGGCCGTTGGGGCCGGGATCTCGCCGGAAGTCCGCGGTTTACCGGTCTGCTGCAAAGAATCGTGAACGAAACCGCCATCCGGCACCTGCGCATCAGCTCGGTCGAGCCGATGGACTGGACGCAGGAACTACTCGAATTGATTGCCAGCGAGCCCCGCATCGCGAAGCACGTGCATTTACCGCTGCAATCCGGCTGTGATGCCGTTCTGAAGCGCATGTTTCGCAAGTACCGCACGCGGCATTACGCAAGCCGTGTCGAACTTGCACGCAAGCTGATGCCTGATGCTGCCATCGGCGCAGACGTGATGACCGGCTTTCCCGGCGAGACGGATGGCGAGTTTACCGAATCGCTGCGCTTCATCGAAGAGCAGCCTTTTACCTATTTGCATGTCTTCACGTATTCCGAACGCCCCGGCACAGCGGCGGCCGCGCTTCCAAATCCCGTGCCGGTGCCGGTTCGGCGCGAGCGTACGAGTATTTTGCGCGAACTTTCCGAGCGCAAGAATCGCGAATTTCGCAGCCGGATGACCGGCAAGACGATCCGCGCGATCACGCTCGAACAGCGCGGGATGGCGTTAACGACCAATTTCCTAAAGCTGGAAATGGCGGTGGCGCGGGCGCCGAATCAAATGCTCGACTTCGACATCGGCGGCGTCACTGAGGCGGGCCTGCGCGAGCGTAGCGCGTTTCCGATTCTTTAGCTAGCGCTTATATCCGAACTTCTGTAGCAGCTCTACGCGCGCTTTTACGTGCGATTCCGTCTCGACGCCCTTGGGCGAACTCCCGTCAATCACGCCTAACACGCCGCGGCCTTGCTCTGTTTCGGCGACAATCACTTCCAGCGGATTGGCCGTGGCGCAATAGATATTTGCCACCTCCGGCACTTCGCGAATGCGCCCCAGCACATTAATCGGAAACCCGTTTTGCAGCGACACGACAAAGACGTGCCCGCCCGCAATCGCCTGCGCGTTTTGAATGGCATTGTGCTTGAGCGCTTCGTTGTTGCCGTCAAAGCGCACCAGGCAATCGCCTGAAGCCTCATTGAACGCCACTCCGAACTGAATGTGCGGCGAGGTATTCACAATGGCTTCGTAGATATCTTCCACGGTTTTGATGAAATGGCTTTGGCCCACAATAATGTTCCCGTTCTCGGGAATGACCAGCCGGATCGCTTTCAGTTCCATACCGCTCAGCATAACCGTGCGCCCCCCTATAATGCGGGTAGTGCCCAAGCACGGCAGCGCGAACAATGCTCAGCCGCGCACAACGGGCTCCCAGCTCCCTGTGCGCGCCGCTTTTACCGAGGCCAGCCTTCTCGAACATATCCGGAAGCTGCCGCATGCGCGCGCCACGTTCAAGCAACTGGTTCGCGAGCTGGGCCTGCAAGGTGAACGGCGCGATGCACTTGAAGACGCGCTCGACCGTTTAGTGGAGCAAGGAAAACTCGTCGAGCTTCGTTCCGGCCATTTCGTTGCAACCGGCGCGAATCCTGAGTACGTCGCCGGCCGCATCTCCGTCCATCGCGACGGCTTCGGCTTTCTGATTCCGGATCAACCGCTCGATAACGTGCGTGGTGATGTTTTTCTGCCCCCTGGGGAAGCCGCCAAAGCGATGCACGGCGATCGCGCGCTGGTGCACATCACTCGCCTGGCCAATGAGGGGCGCGCCGAAGGCGAAATCATCCGCATTCTGCGGCGCGCGCACATCACCGTGGTCGGCGAGTTTCGCATCCGGCGCCGCGGCAATTTCGTGATTCCTTCAGACGACCGCATCCAGCAATGGATCGAAATTCCGGAAGGGATGGAACTGCCGCTCCAGCAGCACGCGAGCATCGACCGTGTCGGACCGGCTGCGCCGCAGGTGAACTCTGTCGAGGATCTCGACGGCATGATAGTGAACGTCGAAGTGCTCGAGTTCCCTGAAGACCGCGAGTACGGCGTGGGGCGTGTCATTGAAATCCTCGGGCACAAAGACGATTTCGGCGTCGATGTCGAAATCATGATCCGCAAGCACCACTTGCCGCACGAGTTCCCGCCTGAGGTGATTGCGCAGGCGCGCGCGATCCCGCATGAAATTCCTGTTGCAGAACTCGCAAAGCGGCGCGATTTCCGCCGCCACCAAATCGTCACGATTGACGGCGAAACGGCGCGCGATTTCGATGATGCCGTCTGGGTTGAACAACTCCCCAATGGCCGCTTTGCGCTGCAGGTCCATATCGCCGATGTAAGCCATTACGTCAGGCCCGGCATGCCGATCGATCACGAAGCGCTGTTGCGCGGCACAAGCGTGTACTTTCCGGACCGCGCCGTGCCTATGCTGCCGGTTGAGCTTTCGACCGACATCTGTTCGCTGCGCCCGCAGGAAGACCGTCTGGTGCTATCGGCGCTGCTCGAGATCGATCGCCAGGGTGATACGGTCGCGCAGGAGTTCGTCGCAGGTGTCATTCGCAGCGCGGAGCGCATGACCTACACCAATGTCTTTCGCGTGCTCGAAGGCGATGCGGCTATGCGCGAGCGCTATGCCGCGCTGGTAGACCGTTTCGAGCTCATGCGCGAGCTGGCGCTAATTCTCAACCGCAAGCGAACGCGCCGCGGCTCGATTGACTTCGATATGCCGGAAACCAACATCGAACTCGATCTTTCGGGCCAGATGACCGGCGTCACGCGCGCCGAGCGCAACATCGCTCATCGCATTATCGAAGAGTTTATGCTCGCCGCCAACGAGGCTGTCGCCGGGCATTTTGAAAGCGCCGGAATCCCGGCGCTCTATCGCATTCACGAGAAGCCGGACCCGAAGCGCGTGATGGAATTCGAAGAAATCGCGGCGCATTTTGGCTATTCGCTAGGCATCGGCGCGATACCGGTGAAACGGTTCCCGGTGATCGAACGCCGGCGCGACGGCCGCAAGGTGCGCAAGGATGTAGTCATCCCGCGCGATGACATCAGTCTTTCATCGCGCAACTACCAGCGGCTGATCGCCAAGATCGCCGGCAAACCCGAGGAGCGCATCCTCAGCTATCTCATGCTGCGCTCCTTGAAGCAGGCACGCTACTCGAACGTGAACGCGGGCCATTTCGCGCTTGCAGCTCCCGCCTACACGCATTTCACGTCGCCCATCCGCCGCTATCCCGACCTGATTGTTCACCGGCTGCTGCGGCACTTGCTCGAAAGCGGGGAAAGCTTGCTGGACGATTCACGGCTGCGCGAATTGGGAGAAGACACCTCTTTCACCGAACGCCGCGCCGCGGAGGCTGAGCGCGAGCTCATCGAGTGGAAAAAGGTCCGCTTTATGGAAGACCGCGTGGGCGATGAATTCGATGCGCTCATCATCAGCACCACGAAATACGGCTTCTTTGTCGAGCTGACCGAGTTGTTCGTCGAGGGCCTGGTGCCGATCGAAACACTCGCGGGCGATCGCTACCTGTATCACGAAACCGGCCGCAAAATTATCGGCGAGAGGACGCGCAAGACTTATTCGATTGGCGATCAGGTGCGCGTGCGCCTCGATCGCGCCGACACTGTCGAACACAAACTGCAGTTCGCGTTAGCGCAGGAGACCGGGCGGAACCAGCGCGGCCGCAAACGGCGCTGATACCAAGTACCTCTCACCCTGTAAGCACCCAGTGATTGACGAGCCATCCGGTGGTATGCGTAATCGTAATGGTCGCGTGTTTCTCTTTCGCCTTGGTGGCCAAGGTATAAAAGCAGCGATATGTGGCGCTGCCGTCGTAAATACACGGACCATCCGGTTGGACCTGGGTAGCGCCACCGTCTCGTTCGAGCTCGGTTCGCAGCGCTTTCTGAAAATGCGGTTGCGTGTTCTGAAAGGCCGGCGATGTCAGTTTCCACGCACCTCGTAGATCTCCATCTTTGATGAGACCCATGAACTGATCCGCAATCGATTTCGCGTTCGCCGCATCCTGGGCGTTGGCCGCGATGGCCGTGTCTGTCTTGGTATTTACGGGATTCACAGCCTGCTGGGTTGTGCTCGTATCGGTTCCTTTGCCGCTGCCGCCGCCGGAATGGCTCATCGTAAACCAGATAATTGCGCCGATCACGACCACTGCCGCGGCGGCGATCCCGATCCACTTCCCCATGCCGCCGCCCGCTAGCGGCGGCGCTTGCGCGGGAGTAGCGACGGGCGGTGCCGCTGGCGCAGCCGCCGGCATTCGCGGGGGCGCGGGGCTGTCGCCCTGTCCTGCCGATCGCACCACTTGTATCAAGCGCGACATCGCAGGCTCGAACTGATCGCCGAACGCGTCCAGCCACTGCACGTTTCCGATGAAATACAGCAGCTCGGGCGGCGGCTGCACGTCTTCCACTCGCAGCGTAATGATCGGCAGGCCGGTCTTGTCGGCCAGCTCCGCTTCTCGCGCAATCTGGCGCGCGTTTTTCGAGTTGGATGAAAGGACGAGCACAAAGGCGCGGCACTTCTGCAGATTCTCCACGATGGCGGTGGCCCATTCTTTGGCGGCCGGAATGTCGCGAGGAGCCATCCAGCACGAGAGACTCTCCTGCTCGAGAGCCGCGCAAATCCGCTCAGCCCATTGTTTGTCCTCAGACCGGTAACTAATAAAGACGTCGCGGCTCATGGGTTCCAGTGTATCCGGAATCGCGCTATTCGAGTACGCGCACGAACTCTGCGATCACCTGGTATTTTTCTTCTTCGGGATCCAAATCCCAGGACGGATAGGCCGGATTCAAACTTTCCAGGCGTATGCGCGTCTGTATGAAGCCGTCTTCGGTTACAGCTTTCTCGCTGCGATACCGCTTCACCGTGTACTGATTGTCATCGGCCAGTTCGGAATTGCGCACCAGCACCAGACGCCCATTGCGCGATCCGACCACATTGCGGCGGAACACACACAGGCTGCCGTCCGGAATACGCGGCTCCATCGAGTGCCCCTGAATGCGGGCGATGAACATGTCTTCATCGAGTTGCAAATCGGGCGGGGTCTCTACCCATTCCTCGGCTTGAATGTCCTCCGGATTCGTTAGAAACGGCCCGGCGGCGACGGCCAGAGAGAAGCGCGGCAGATGAGTTCGAAACTGCAGCACCCGCGCCGGCACATGCAAGCGATATAACTCGTTCAGAGTCTTATCGAAATCCCGCGCCGTGACCGCTTCCCGGTCGCTCACCCGCAACGTTGCCGATGCGTTCTCTTCGAGAAACCGCAGCAATTCATCGCCGCCCATCTCGCGGGCTTTCGCGTTCAGATCGTCTTCGAGCTCGGCCAGAACTTCGGTGTCTTCGTCACTTGCGATCGTGTGCCAGTCGCGGCGCAAACGTACATAGAGGTTGTTGCTGGACGGGTCGAGCAGAAGCACGCCGATGGGTTGCGGGCGTTGGCCGGGCAGCTCGGCGCTCAAAAGCGAAAATTCCGCGGGTTTGGGCGCGTAATCGCTGAATTTGAGGACCGGGGCGGACATGATGCCTCAATAAGCTTACCGTTGCGGCGCCCGGTTGGTAAACCGCCCCCAGGGGACTAGGGTGCGGAGGCGCCAGGCACGCCCGAGGCGTAATAACCCTTACGGGCGCGCACATGCACATTTCCCAAATCGACCACAACCTTCAAGTTCCGATACGATTTTTCGGAAGGATTATCGGAGACATAGCGGATGATGTACTGCGTCGTGATCTCGCCGGCAATATCGGCCACGGCGTGATACATCCGCCCGTCTACGGCCGATCGGTATGCGCCCGTCCCCACGGTAAGGGCGTAATTGCCGTCATCGGAGGGATGCGAAAGATAGCCATCGGTATCTTTATAGACATCGCCCAGCGGATAAACCACGCGGCCGCCCGTCTCGATTGCAAGCTGGTTCAGAATGTCATCGCTCTCGTTGGCAAAACCGAAGGCCGCAGTGCTGATGCAATAGATGGTCACCAGGTTCCGCTGCGCCAGCTCGATGACCTGCTGCAATGAGTGCTTACTCGCATTGTCGTGGCCGTCGCCGATGATGACGATGACGCGGCGCGGCTCAATGGGCTCGCCTTGGACCAGCTTGCGGCTGGTGCAGGCCAGCCAGATGGCATCGTACAGAGCAGAACCGCCGCCCGGCTTTAACTTGCGGATCTTTTCGACAATCGGCTCCGGATCGGTGGTGGTGTTGACTGCAATCTCGGCATCCTGTGCGTAATCGATCAGGTAGCCGGAATACTTGGGATCGCCGGTCAGCAGGTTCTGCACCAGCTCCTCGGAGGCGTCCTGAAAATTTTTCCAATGGATGCGGCTGGAGGTGCTCAGATCCAGAATGAAACCAACCACGACGGGCTGGCTGCGCTCGCGCGTGAAGAAGCGGATTGCCTGCGGTTTGTTGTCTTCGAAGATATGAAAATCTTTTTCATCCAGATCGTTGACGAAGCGCCCCTTTTCGTCGGTGACGGTCACCGGGACAACAACTTCGTTCACGTTGATCTTAATGGGGCCCTGATCGGCCTTGGTATCTTTCGCCGTGGCCGGGGGCGCTGGGGCAACGGTTCCCGAAGAAGAACTCTGTTGCACAGCAAATGACAGGAATGCGAAGAGGCTGAGGCCCAGGAGCGTCTTACCAAACTGCATGTAGGGGATGCCTAGGGTAGATTATAGCCTGCGGCAGGAAGCCGGAAGCCCGAAGCAGAAAGCGGGAATAGCCATGGGGGGCCCGGCGCAACGGCTGCCGCCTATCAGTACGGTAGGCTGTAAGCGGATGCGAATTGCAGGCGCCGGGCAAAAGATCTGCTTTTCGTTAGCTATTCTTTGCGTGGCCGGGTTGGGCTTACCGGCGCAGCGGAACAGGAAGAGCACGGAGGAGCCGAAGACCCAGGTTCTGCCGCTGCCGCCGGAATTGCCGATGGCGCTCGAGGCCGATACCGCTACGCTCGATTTTCATATTTCGCCGCTGTTGCGTACCGGCGGTCTGGCGGCGCAGATCCGCCAGAGTCTCAACGACTTGATTCGCGACACCAAGGGAGAAAGGATCGTCAAGCTGCGCGCGTTTGTAGCCGGCGCGGGCGATGCGCGCCGCGTGCAGGCGCAGGCGGCGGAGCTGTTTACCGAAAAGAAGCTGCCGCTGCCCACGGTAACCGTTATCCAAGTGGGAGCCCTGGAGACGGAGGCGGCGCAGGTGGTGATTGAGGCCGTCGTGTCGACGCGGCGCACGCTGAATCCGAACGGGCTGGCGTTCTTCAGCGGGCAAGCCGGAAAGACCTATCCGCAGGCGGCGCAGCGGCTGGAACAGAGTGCCAAGCTTGCGGGCGTTTCCCCGGGCCGGATTTTGCGTTGCACCTGCTTTACCGCAGAAATTGAAAATGCCGCCGGATTACGCAGCATGCTGCAGGCCGCATTTCCCCAGGCGGCTATTAACGTAGTGCAGCCGCTGCGCGATGCACCCACCGAAAGCACGCTGTGCGAGGCGGTGGGGCAGTTGACGCAAGCGCGCCCGGAAGGCCCGGTGGTGTTGCTTAAGAATGCGCGGGCAACTTTGGTGAATTCGCCAAAACTCGTCTTTACCGGCCTGCAATTGACATTCGGGAATTTTCTCGACGATGCGCAGGAAGCAGTGGTGCGGCTGCAGCGAGCAGCCTCGGCGTTGCAGCCGGTAGAGGCGCCGGTGGAGGTGAATGCGTTTGCGCTGGATGCTTACGCCGGCTCGGCGGTGCGAAAGATGACGGCGGTCCCGCTGAGCACGTTCACTGTTCAGAACATCGAAGGGCTTCCTTCGATTGACGCCACCGCCGGAATTGAAGCAATTCTGGCGCCGAATGTGAGCGCTCCGGTCACAATAGCGCAATAAGTGAGAATTAAATTCGTGCCTCCTCTTTTCGCCGGTTTTGGGGAAGTGATGCTGCGGCTATCGCCGCCGGGCTTCGAGCGCATTCTGCAGACGCCGCATTTTGTGGCCGGCTTCGGGGGCGGCGAGGCTAATGTGGCTATTTCGCTGGCGCAGTTTGGCGCAGCCGCGCGCTTCATCACGGTACTGCCCGAATCGAACCCGATTGCGGATGCCTTTATCGGCGAGCTGCGCCGGTTTGAAGTGGATGCCAGATACATCGCGCGGGGGCCGGGGCGCATGGGCATCTATTTTGTCGAGACGGGCGCAAACCAGCGGCCTTCGAAGGTGGTTTACGACCGTGCGCACAGCGCGATTGGGGAGGCCAAGCCGGGGGCGATCGATTGGGATCGTGCGCTCGAGAATGTCACCTGGTTTCACATCACGGGCATTACGCCCGCGCTCAGCGCCTGCGCCGCCGAACTTGCGCTCGAGAGCATGCGCAAGGCGCGCGAACTGGGAATTCAGGTCTCCTGCGATCTCAACTATCGCAAAAACCTTTGGAAATGGGGCAAACAGGCGTCGGAAGTGATGCCGCAACTGCTGAAGCTCGCCGACATCTGCATCGCCAATGAGGAAGACTGCCAGAAGGCGCTGCGCATTCATGTCGATATCGATGTGGAATCGGGCAGCCTGGAGCGGGAGAAATACGCCGAGCTTGCCGAGCGCGTGCTGGCAACCTACCCCAATTTAAAGATGATTGCCATTACGTTGCGGGAATCGAGAAGCGCATCCCACAACGGTTGGTCGGCCTGCCTGCACACCGGAAGCGAGTTTTTGCTGAGCCGGCAGTACGACATCACGCATATTGTGGATCGAGTGGGCGGCGGCGACAGTTTTGCCGCCGGCCTGATTTTCGGGCTGACACACCTGGGCTCGCCGGCCGAGGCGCTGGAGTTTGCAGTAGCGGCGGGCGCGCTGAAACATTCGGTTCCGGGCGATTTCAATCGCGCCAGTGTGGAAGAGGTGCAGGCGCTGGTGAAAGGCGGCGGATCGGGGAGGGTGCAGAGGTAAAAGAAGGCATTCAGCGGTCTGTAAAGAAAGCTTTCAGCGGTCAGCACTCAGCGGTCAGCTTTTAAGGAAAAACATTTTCCTAATTAGCTGATAGCTGAAAGCCGATAGCTGACGGCTCGCTCCTCAACTCTGAAACAGGGGCTTCAAATATTCAAAGCTCTTGCGCAGGCTGATAATAGGATCGCCGGGCGTCTGATCCTGCTCGACGAAGTAATGGTGTACGCCGGCTTTATCGGCTGCCGAAAGCACCGCCGGGATATCGATGGAGCCGCTGCCGATTTCTTTGAATGCGCCGGGTGGCACGCGTTCATTGAACTGCACCGGGGTTCCAGCGGCTTTGTCCTTGAGATGCATCAAGGGCACGCGCCCTTTGAGGGCATTCAGTTCGACCACCGGGTCGTGACCGGCGACGCTCACCCAGAAGATATCCATTTCGAGCTGCACCAGCTTGGGATCGGTTTCATTGAGCAGCATCCGGATTGCGGGCACGCCGTTAACGGGTGCGAAGTCGTGGGCGTGGTTGTGATAGCAGAGGGTCAGGCCGCTCGATTTAGCCTGCTCGCCCTGGCGATTGAGCCGATCGGCGATTTCCCTCACGCCGGCGGCGCCGTTCTGAGCGATCGGCAGCGACGGAAGCACCACGTACTGAAAGCCGCGTTGTTTGGTGACGTCCAGAATGCCGGGAAGAAAGATACGCCCATCGGGCGTGAACATCGATTTGTCGGTGTGTATGCTGACGGGCCGTAAGCTTGTCTGCTGGAGCGCGGGCCAGATTTTTTCGAGATTGCCCGCCGTGCACTCGACCTCGCGGTAGCCGATCTGCTGGATAGCTTTAAGAATCGCAAGCGGATCCTGCTCTATCACGTTTCTGACGGTGTAGATCTGAAAGCCGAGATTGTTGGCCGTCAGGGGATCGCGTGCGAAAGCCAGTTTTGCGATGGAAGCGATGGAAGCGGTTCGAAGCAGGAAACTGCGCCGGGAGAATTCTGCCATGCCTACATGCTATCCGGTCAGGGCGTTCGCTGTCCGGCGCTGGCAAGCGGGAGCGTGCGCCAAGCCCGCGTCCAGTGTTTCGGCAGGCGGAAATGCGAGCCGTCAAAAAACCATAGGCCGTGGCGCGCGGCTTCCATGGTGAAGCCGGAGAGAGCGCGCTCGCTGCTAAATCGCGAGACGCCGTCGCTGGCAGCCGGAAGCGGCCAGGCGTTGAGCAGGTAAGAATCGTCTCCGGTTTGAATGCGATCGAGCTTGATTCCAAACAGCCAGTACGTCAGGGACGCGGAGTGCTGCTGCATTTCAGAGATCACTCCGTGTATCATTGCCCCTTTCGGAATGACGGCGCCTGTTCCAGGCACGCTCAGCGGCTCGGCGAGGCTCGCGTTTACGGCATCCCCGATATAGGAATCTTTGTCGCTAATTTCGCTATCCAAACTCGCCTTCAGAGTCAGGCCGCCGGGAAGGGGCTCATCGCTGACGTGGTGTGTGGGCGCGGGAGTGCCGGGATCGACGACGGTAAAGCGCAGCGTGGATACGCCGCGAAATTCACGGCATTGCGTGTAGGTGTAGCGGTTCAGTGTGTACAGGTCGTGGACGTTCTCGATTTTCATCAGGAAAGCGGAAGGCAGGAGCGCCTGTTCGCCGAAGAGGTTGACAAGCTGGTAATCGATTTCCGTATCGGCCGAACATATTCCGGAGTCGAGCGGCATCTGATCGCCGGCAATGCTCACGTGAACCAGTTCAAAGCGGCGCGCGTCCACGGAAATGCTGCCGTGGTAGGGAATGATGGTTCCACCGGAATCGGTCTTCAGGTAATAATTGCTGCGCAGGAGTGGAACGGCGTAATCGAAGAGGTAAACCGGTCTGCCATCGATTTGCGACGCTTCTTTGAAGGTGAACTGCACGCCTTGCGTCAGGAAGATGTTGCGCAGGAACCCGACAAATTGGCCCGAGGTTCTCGGGCCGTTTTGGACTACTTGGGAGATATCGCTGGAGGTGAAATGATTTTCACCGTGCCAGGAGAAGATTTCGGCGCCCTGCGAAACCGCAACATCCAGCCGCAGGCGGTCGCGCATGAACTCCTTCGGTTTGCCGTGCGGCGTGTTTGCCTGACAGGCCTGTTTCTCTTCGTAGTACGTTCTTTCCACTGTCTCGACGCACGTGTAGTTCGAAGAAAGCGCAAGCTCTGCCTGGACGTTCCGCCTGACGCGCTCAAGAATTTCAGAGGGCGCCGGCGCAGGCGTCTGCTGGGGCGCGGGGAGCAGCAGGAGCAAAAGCACGAAATGCATATTCAGCCTTGGTGGAGATGCGCGCGGCGCCGGCGGGCGGCTCTGCGAGCGAGTTTAATTATCAAGACCGAAGCCCCGGCCAGGATTAAAGCGATGACTCCCACTTCTACGATGTGCTTCTGCAAGAACAGGAAGGTAGCCGAACCGTACCGCATGCCGAGAAATGCAAGGGAAAAATAACGGATGGCGCGGGCGGCCAGAACCACGCCAATGAAGTAAGACCAGTGCACTTCAAGCGCGCCGGCGCAGAAGACCGGGATCTTCATCGGCAGCGGGATGGGGGACAGGGCGGGGACGAAGACAGTCACCAGCCCGTACTGTTCGAACCAGGCATGAAGACGCCTGCCGCGGCGGGTAGAAAGATGCCTGGCGAGGAAGGCTTCGCCGCCTTTGCGCGCAATTGCGAACAGGATCAGATTGCCAATGAGCGAGCCGGCGACGGCATACGCGGCGGCCAGATAGGCGTATTGAGGCATACGGGCCGCGAGGGTAATGAGCAGCAGATCGACGCCGCCTATGATGGGCAGCCCGGCGGAATCCAGAATCGCGAGGATCAAGAGACCGTGCGGGCCCCAGGAGGCGAAGGTCGCGCCAACTTTGTTCCACCAGCGTAGGATGTCTTTGATCAGTGTTTACCTGCTATGCCTGTTGGGATTTGCCGAGCATTTCGAGCAGCCCGTCCTCATCGCGCACGGGAACGCCGAGCTCGCGCGCCTTCGCCAGTTTGGATCCGGCGTCTTCTCCTGCAATGACGAAGCTGGTGCTTTTGCTGACCGATCCGGCGACTTTGCCGCCGCCTTCTTCGATGAGTTGCTTCGCCTCTTCCCGCTTAAGGCTGGGAAGCGTGCCTGTGAGCACAAACGTGAGGCCGGTTAGCGGTCCTGTTTTCTTTTTTTCGCGCGGGCCGGTGAAGCGCAGTCCGGCGGCGCGAAGCCGTTCGATCAACTCGCGATTGCGCGGTTCATCGAAGAATTGGCGGATGGCCTGGGCGACCTTGGGACCCACTTCGTTGACTTCCTGCAAAGTCTCCGCCGATGCCGCGGCAATGGCATTGAGGCTGCCGAAGTGCGCGGCGAGAATTTGCGCGGTGCGTTCGCCGACGAACGGGATACCCAAGCCGTTCAGCACGCGGGCGAGCGGCTGCGAGCGCGAATGTTCGATGTTCTGAATGATCTTGGTGGCAGACTTTTGGCCCATGCGCTCCAGCTTCATCAGTTGATCCGCTGTGAGGTGGTAGAGGTCGGCGATGTTGTGCACGAGGCCGTGTTTGAGTAGCTGATCTACCAGGGCGTCGCCCATTCCGTCGATGTCCATGACATGGCGCGAAGCGAAATGAAGCAGAGATTCGCGTAAGCGGGCCGGGCAGTTGGTGTTGACGCAGCGGACTGCCGCTTCGCCTTCCTGGCGCACGACGTGGCCGCCGCAAACCGGACAAGTAGCGGGCATGTGGAAGTGGCGGCGGTGCGCGCCGTGCTCCAAAACGCGAACGATTTTGGGGATCACATCGCCGCTGCGTTCCACCAGGACCGTGTCGCCGATGGCAACACCCAGGCGTTCAATCTCATCCTGATTGTGGAGGGTGGCGCGAGAGACGGTGACGCCGCCGATGGCAACCGGCTTGAGATGCGCAACCGGAGTGAGCGCGCCGGTGCGGCCCACCTGCACTTCGATGTTTTCGAGCACGGTTGAAGATTGGCGCGCGGGATATTTGAAGGCAATCGCCCAGCGCGGCGCTTTGGAGGTCCAGCCGAGTTTTTCCTGCTGCTCGACGGAATCGACCTTGACGACCACGCCATCGATCTCATAAGGCAAGGTGTCGCGCTTATCTTCCCATTCGCCGATGAATGCGAGCAGATCATTCAGGCCGTGGCATTTCCTGCGATAGCGGTTCACTTTGAAACCTGCGCGGGAGAGGGTTTCGAGCGTCTCCCACTGGCTGTTCAGAAGCGGGCGGCCGTCGTGGAACAGGAAGTAAGCGAAGTAATCGAGCTGGCGCGCCGCGGTGATGGAGGGGTCGAGGGCGCGCAAGGCGCCGGCAGCGGCATTGCGGGGATTGGCAAAGCGGGGTAGCCCGGCATTTTCGCGTTCCTCATTCAGCGCCTCGAAGGAGCGGCGCTGCATGATGACTTCGCCGCGCACTTCGAAGGCAGCGTCCGGAATGGCCTCCGGCTTGGAACGCAAGGGCAGGGAACGGATGGTGCGGGCATTGGCGGTGACATCTTCGCCGACACGGCCATCGCCGCGAGTCAGCGCCTGAACCAGGCGGTGATTGCGATAGTGCGCGGCCATGGACAGCCCGTCTAATTTGAGTTCGGCGACGTATTCATACTTCTCTCCTTTGAGCAGCGAATGCACGCGCGCATCGAACTCGCGCAGCTCGGCCTCATTGAGCGCATTATCGAGGCTCAGCATGGGCGAGCTGTGAGGGACTTTGACGAAGCCTTCGCGCGGCTGGCCGCCGACGCGCTGGGTGGGAGAGTCGGGGGTGCGCAGCTCCGGATGCTGATTTTCCAGATCGCGCAGCTCGCGCATGAGGCGGTCGAATTCGGCGTCGGTGATCTCAGGGCTGTCGAGGACGTAATAGAGATACTCGTGATGTTCGAGTTGTTTGCGCAATTCCTCGGCGCGCCTGGCAAGCGACTGTGACATTTGGCCGAAACTATAATGATGAACTTGGAGCCGTTCGAGGCGAGACGCGCAGCCCTGATTTACAATCCGGTAGCACGAGGGCTATCCCGCCATCCGCACTCGCTTCAACGTACCATCGCAGTGCTGGCCAGGCAGGGAATTCAGGCGACGACGGCGCCCACCACCGGGCCGGGCAGCGCGACCACGCAAGCGCGCAAACAGATTGAGGCGGGATGCGATCTGATCATCGTGGCCGGCGGGGACGGAACCATCAACGAAGCGGCGAACGGGATGCTGAACACTGGCGTGCCGCTCGCCATTCTGCCGGGCGGCACGGCGAATGTGCTGGCGCACGAGATACAGATCGCCGGGCCGATGGATCGCGCAGCGGCGCGGCTGGCGCAGTGGGTGCCGCGGCGTGTTTCGACGGGGCGGCTGCAGCTTTCTTCCGGCGCGCCGCGCTCGTTTCTTTGCATGGCGGGGGCGGGGCTCGATGCCGAGATTGTGTCGCGTCTCAACCTGGATCTGAAGGCGGCAGCGGGGAAGCTGGCGTATTATGTCGCCGGATTCAGCCATGTGTTCCGGCCGCTGCGCGAATTCGAAGTGCTGGTGGACGGGCGCGGCTTCGAAGCGAGTTTTGCTCTGATCAGCCGGGTGAGGAATTATGGCGGCGATCTGGAGATTGCGCGCGGGGCTTCGCTGCTGAGCGACGATTTTGAAGTGGTGCTGTTTCGCGGCACGGCAAGCTTGCGCTATCTGCGTTATTTGCTGGGAGTAGCGCTGGGGCGCGCGCATCGTATGAGCGGCTGCACGATTGTGCACGGCCGCAGCGCCGTTTGCCGCCAGCCGGAGGGTTCGAACATTTACGTTCAGGTGGATGGCGAACTGGCAGGGCGGCTTCCGGTGACGGCGGAGATTGCTTCGCATGCGCTCACGTTGCTGCTGCCCGCGGAGTATTTAGCGCGGGAAGAATCGCTGGCCGCTGTTCGGGCTTGCGCCTGAGCAGCCGCAGATGGACAACGTCACTCACACGCTTACCGGATTGGCGCTGGCGCGGGCGGGCCTGAACCGCTACTCGGCGCGGGCGACGGCGCTGCTGATCGTTTCCGCCAATGCTCCGGATATCGACATTGCGGGAGCCAT
This sequence comes from Terriglobia bacterium, assembly GCA_021324185.1. GTDB lineage: Bacteria > Acidobacteriota > Terriglobia > Bryobacterales > Bryobacteraceae > Bog-105. The sequence goes on from JAJPJN010000031.1 coordinate 15,415, forward strand.
CAAAGGGCAACTCGCTTATCTTGAAGTTCACCGCGGCTACACACATTCGCTGGTGGGGCTGCCGGTGATGGCGCTGATCTCGATGTTGTTTGTGGCCGCGATTTTCCGGCAGAAGCTGCCTTGGGGCAAGGCGTGGCTGCTGTGCGGAATCGGGGTTGCCAGCCATCTGCTGCTTGACTGGACCAACAGTTACGGAACGCGTCTGCTGCTGCCGTTTTCTTCGCGCTGGTTTCATCTGGACATCACGGCGCTTTATGACGGCTGGATTATGGCAGCGCTGGTTTTTGGCGCCATCTGGCCCCTGTTTTCACGCCTGGTAAGCCGCGAGATCGGGAGCAAAGAGAGACCGGGGAGGGCGATAGCGATCAGCGTGCTGCTGTTTTTCGTGCTATTCGATTGCACGCGGGCTGTGCTGCACGGGCGCGCGGTGGCGGAGTTAGAAGCGCGCTTGTTTGAGAACGCTGCACCGCTCAAGGCGGCGGCGTTGCCGGAAGCGTTCACGCCGCTGCGCTGGCAGGGGCTGGTGGAAACGGAGAGGACATATGAGACCTTGCCGGTGAACACATTCAGCGATGTGGAACTGGCGGATGCGCGAATTTTTTTCAAACCTCCGCCTGATGCGGCGATCGAAGCCGCGAAGCAGACGGAGCCGTTCCGCTATTTTCTGTACTTTGCGCGCTTTCCGGTGTGGTCGGAATCGCCCGTGATTTTAGATGCGGGTAGCGGGGTGCGGGTTGAATTGACGGATTTGCGCTTTGGCGAACCGCAGCGCGGCAGTTTCCATTGTGTGGCGGTCGAGAATAGCCGTTTTCAGGTGCTGGAAAGCCGGTTTACCTTTGGGTCGGGAATGAATCTGGGTTGGGGCAAAAGTGGGCCGCCCAGCGGGCAGGAGCAGTAGGAAGCAGTAAGCCCGAAGCAGGAAGCCGCAAGCTGGATTAGCTCAGGTTCAGCTCGTACCGGCCTGGCTGAGCCTCCGTTCCAGATATCTGCGCTCACTAACTCCTCCGCCAGGTCGAAGTCCTGAAGATGCGGATGAGGGTTGCGAGGATGCGGCCCCATTCGGTCCGATACACTTCTTCCACAACCGCAAAAGCATCTTCCGGCACAGCCCGATTCTAAGATTTTTTGGAGTGGATGTCGATTTTTGCAGCGTGCCATTCGACATACTTGCGGAGGTAGTTAAAACCTATGAAATACATGCTGCGGCTTGCCTGAGATGAGCCTTGCGGGCGCGGCGAATGCAGAAAAGTAAAGGGAGAACGAACATGACACAGACGTTGGGAACTGACTATCCCCGCATCACGCCTTTTTTGTGGTTCGATTCGAACGCCGAAGAAGCGGTGGAATTCTACCTGGGCATCTTCAAGAATTCGCGCCGGCTCGATACCGTGATTGCCACACAGGACGGGCCGGTGCCCAAAGGCAAAGCTCTCACCATCGCATTCGAACTCGATGGGCAAAGATTTACCGCCCTCAATGGCGGCCCTCTATTCCGCTTCACAGAAGCAATCTCGTTCGTTGTCCGTTGCGACACACAGGAGGAAGTGGATGAATATTGGTCCAAACTTTCGGCTGGAGGAAGCGAAGGCCAGTGTTGCTGGCTGAAGGACAAATTTGGCCTCTCGTGGCAGATTGTGCCGGCGCGGCTGCCGCAATTGATTAAGCATCCGAAGGCATTCCAGGCGATGTTGCAGATGCGCAAGCCGGATATCGCGCAATTGGAGAGAGCGGCAAAAGAGAACGCTTGAACAAACCGGCAGGCGAAGGCGTATAAAGGTATAGCAATGCCGAACACCACCAGTTCCCATCTGGCGCAGATCCATGATCTGCTTGCCAGGAAGCGGTATTCCGTCAGCGAGTCGGACGGGAGCGTCCTTAAGATTCAGGATTTAGAGAGCGGAATTTCGCTGCGCGCCGTGTTGGAAGGCGACATACTGTTCTTATCGCTTGTCTGCATGGTTGTGCCGCGCTCGAAGATTACAGCGGAGCTGATGTACAAAATGCTCGCCGCCGATAACGGCATTTCCACCTCGCACTTTCAGTTGTACGATGCGGGCAGCGGCCAGATCGCCGTCACGCTGAATAACTTCTGCAAGCTGCAGGAATTAGGGCCGGACGATGAGGATGACATTCTTTCCTGCGTCAGTTTCCTGCTGGCCGATGTAGTTCATGCGCAAAGCTTGATCGGGGCCGATTTGCAGGTCGCGTAGACTGACTTTCAGAAAGGCACAACGATGGGCTTCTTTTCAGAGATATTTAATCGAACCGGGCGCGTGGCCCGTGGGCAGGTGAACCAGGGCGTCAGCGCGATGGAGGACGCCACCTTCGAAACCACCGTGCGGCAGACCGTCGCCGATATGAAAGCCGAGTTGAACAACGTGGTGCGAGCGTCGGCAGCGGCGCTGAGCAACTACAACTCGCTCGATGCCGAGTACCAGAAGTACGTCACACAGTCGCAGCAATGGAAGGAGCGGGCCGGGCAGGCGCTGGATGCGGGCAACGAAGATCTGGCCAAGAAGGCACTGGCGAAAAAGGCCGAGGCGGATAAACAGATCGCATCGTTACAGGCGGCGGTCGAGTCAGCGCGAAAGGCGAGCGATTCGCTGAAGGCGCAGGTGGTGGAACTGAAACATAAGATCGAAGAAGGCGAGCGGACGGCCACCACGCTGGTGGCTCGCAAGAACGCGGCCATGGCGCAGAGAAAGGTCTCTGAGGCAATGGCGGGCGTGGGCAAGGCGGACAATGCGTTTGCGGTGCTCTCCTCGTTTGAAAAGTCGGTGGCGAAGGAAGAGGCTACCGCGAAGGCGTTCAATGAGCTTGCAAGCACGGGCAAAGATGCGGATCTGGAGGCGGAATTCGCGCAACTTTCCGGGCACACGGTGGATGCCGAACTGGAGGCGCTCAAGCGCGAACGGCTGACACGGGTGGAACTGCCGAAGGAATTACCGCCGGCGCCGGGCCGCTGATCTATATGTTTTTCGATCGCAACTCGAAGGCCACCGCACCGCAGGAGGATCTGGCAAATCTCAAGATTACCGATGCGCGCGTAGGGGATACGCTTTCGGTGTCCGGCGCCGCAGGCGATTTTTCTGATATCGACTTCACGGTAGACCGGCTGGAAGTGTATGAGGCCGGAAGCCGCAATTGGAAAGAGCTTAGCGGCGCCTGGCGCGACCGGCGCGTCTATCTTGAAGTACACAACGACGAGACGGCGACTGTGCTGGGCAACTTCGACGGCCGCCGGATCACGCTGGACGAGGTGGGCTTGAGCGAAGACGATCTGGCACAGATGGACCAGCGGCAGAACCCGGCGGATTTTTTCGACTACGACGGGAAATTCTGGTTGTACCGGTTCAGCCGTGAAATGCGCGTCTACCGGGCGGGCGACACGCTGGGCCGCGGATTTTACTGCTGGCAATTTCAGGAACAGGATGCAAAACGGTTTCTGAGTATCCGCAAGTTCGAAGGGGAGCCCTTTTTTGCGACGCTGTGGGTGACGGTGTCGCCCGCGGACATCACCGTTTTTCGGAGTACCTAATGAAATTCCTGAAGCCGGGCGCGTTGATTTTCGGTCTCGTGCTTCTGACCTCGTGCAGCAGGCTTCCGAGTGGTTTACGCAGCGATATCGCCTATGAGGGGGAACGAGTCGGGGCGGCCGAGCACCAGCTTCAGCAATCGCAGCAGACTCTTGCGCATGATCTCGCGCAGGCGCCGGATCTGTTCCGGGATGCGAGCGCGCCCGCGCAATGGAACGCGCGGCTGCAATCCGATCGGGAGAAGCTGGCTTCGGCGGAAAAGATTCAGAGTGAACTGGCGGACCTGGCGCGGCGGGGCCGGCGCGAATCGCAGTTTGAGGCCGAGCAGTTATTGCGGCGCGAACGGCAGTTGCTGGCGTCGGCGACGAGTGATTCGCAAGCGGTAATTGCAACGGCCGGCGAGTGGCTCGATTTCGAGCACAATCCACCGGCGCATCTGGCGAAGATGCGGCGCGAATACGACACGATCTGCCACTTCGATCTGGCGCCCGTCACGAAGGATATAGAGCAAGCCGAGCACGATTGGCCCGCCAAGAAAGCAGCCCTGGAGGAGAGGCTGAATGCTCTGCGCGCGATACCGAAACAGGTTGAAACAGAGTGGGAATCGACGCAGCCGTTGCGGGAGGCCGCAGCCGCCGGCAAAGCAGACGGGAAGCAGCTTGCAACGCTGATTCAAACCGACGAGACTTTTGCCGGCGATGAGAATGCGCTGCCCGCCAAGAGCGCGCAACTGGAGAGCCTTAGCGGGCAGCTTTATTACGCGTGGGACAAGATTCTGACGGACCTGGACGAGCCGCGTTATGGCGGCGAGCAGGTTTTCCGGGAACGCATCAAAACCATTCGCACACATTTTGCGAACGCCACGGCCAAAAACGGCGAGACCACAAGCGAGGAGCGCTGGGTCAAGGTTTCCGAACCCGAGTTTCGAGCGGTGGAGAACGATTTGGGCATGGCCATTGCGCACAAAGATGCCGGGCTATTCGATTCAGAAGCGCAAACGACTCCGCAGCCAGCCGGGTTTGCTTACATTGCGCCGGAAACGCAAGGATCGAATCAATACGGTTACTGGACGCACGCTGGCGGCCATAGCGTATGGACCTGGCTGCCGGAATATCTGATTCTTCGCGATCTGCTGTGGAACCATGATTACCGGCCGGTGATCGCGGATGAGTATCGACGCTACCGCAGCGCCCAAACCGCCGGGAAGACTTACTATGGCCAGACGACGCCGGCCGCTCCTCCCAAATATGGGACCCATGGGACCTTCACGGAGACGCACTATGCGGGCAGCCGCTATGCCCAGCAGGGCGGGTTCGCAGGCTCGCGCTATGCATCTCATCCCGGAGCCGCGGCGAGTGCTTCGCGTTATCCCGCGCGCAGCGAGCCTGAAATGAACAACAACGGCGCCGGCCGGCGATTCGGGGCTGGATCACATGAACCGTCCGGTCATCAGTTCGGCCGGCCCGGAGGATTTCGCGGGATGGGGCGAAGTTTTGGGCGCAGGCGGTGAGGTGCTGTTATTGCCAGCGACTCGCAATAATGTGTCGCCTCGCCCCCGATTTCATCAACGCGAAACTCCGGAAGGCTTCTAAGGGATTGGTTCCGGCCGCAGGGAGATAGGATTGCGATCTGTCCGGGTTGCGATAGCTGTTATGTTGCTCGCCTCGTGGGGGCGGTCACAATTCCCGCCAAACCAGAGACTTTCGGCCGAAGATCAAGTTGAATTCGGTAAAGAACTCGATAGGTTGAAAGCGCTCCTCGTAACGGCTAATAATAAAGGCGCAATCCAACTGCAAATCGCCAACACGTACGCTGCTGGCGGCCAATATGCGGAGGCGTTGCGATGGTTGCGTAGGCTTGTTGCCGAAAATCTCGGTTTCGATCCTTCTCGCGATGCCGACTTTGCAAAACTTCAGGCCACCGCTGAATTCCGATCGATCATGGACGAGGTACGCCAGCAGACACAGCCCGTTCACAAAAGCAGCCTGATAACGATTCTGCGTGCGCGGGATGTCCGCCCTGAGAGCATAGCTTTCGATAACGTGGGAGGACGGTATCGATGTGGTTGATCTTCGGTCTGGAGCTGTGGTCCCTTTGGTACATCCAGACGACGTCTGCCTGGCGTTCATAGATGGCCTTTACGCTACTCGTCAAAGCCTGATCGCAATTCAGAACGGGCCGATGCTGCCTCGAATTGTCGAGTTCAGATTGAGTGAGAACCGTCTGCGGATCGTTGGCCTGAGAGTTCTCGAACGACGTAATCCAGCGTTTGATGGCATCACCACCGGCGTAGTTGTCGGGAAGCATTTCTATTACGTCGCAAATCCGCAAACGGATAGGAGCCGCACGGAGATGCATCCTCTGAAGATATTCAGCGTGCGAATTGCTCCTTGAAGCAGGCCGTGCTGTTCAAGGCAGCTTTCTCTTCATTTCACCTTATTTCACAGAAAAGGCCAGCAGGACGTTCCCCGGCATACCGCCCCATTGGCCGTAGCCGGAATTGACAAAGAGGGCGCCGTCGACCACGGCCGGGCCGGCGGCGTCCATGGAGCCGCCGCGCGCGGCTTTGCCGTTTACCGTGTCAAAGTCCCGGGCTGTGAATGTGTCCCATAAAAGCTTGCCGGTTTCCGTGGAATACGCGCGCAGGTGCCCGTCTACCGAACCGGAGAAGACGACTCCGGGAATGGCAGTGACGGCCGCGGATTGGGCCGGCGAGCAACCAGTCTGTGATGCAGGGCAAGGCGACGGCTTGGCGCTCCAGACGATCCTGCCGGTCTTCAGATCGAGCGCATGCAGCCCGCCGCCTTTTGCCGGGTCGAGTATGAGTCGAAAGCGCCGCGCTGATTTCGGATCTGCCACGCCGCTCAATTTCAGGTCAGAAACGGCCACGTAAATCTTCTCGCCGTCCGAAGCGGAGCCCCATTGGCTGCCTCCGAGCGGGCCACCCTCGGCGACGCGTGTCTGCCAGAGGATCCTGCCTTTTTGATCCGGATCGATTGCATGCACCATTCCCGATTTCTGGGCGATCACCAACGCCCGATGGCCGGCATCGAGTTTCACCAGAATGGGCGGCTGGCCGAAGTCTGAATCGCGCCCATGCGTTTGCGGGCAGTTCCCCGGAATGGGCGTTGCGCAGGCGTTGTTATACGCATCGTTGGCCGTCAGTTGCTTTGACCAGAGCATGTGTCCGGTCTTGAGATCCAGGGCGAGTATCGCGTCGCTGGTACCGGTTGGCGGGTCGGAATAGTTGTCGCCCGTGGCCACATATAGGACCCCAAGCTGCTCGTCGATGGTGGGAGTGGACCAGATGCCCGCGCCGGAAGGGCCAAATTGTTGAGTTCCCGCGGGACTTTTGGCAGTGGGCTTAGGAGTCTCCGGGATGGTGAAGGTCTGCCACAGCGTTTTGCCGGTGGCCGCATCGAGAGCGGCCACGCTGCCGCGAAACATACAGCACTGGAACTTCGGATCGCCGGCCAAGGCTTCTTCGAATGAGGCAAATGGCTGGTAAACGACGCCGTTGTAATAGCGCGGGGTTGCAGTCGCGATGGCCGCGAAGTGGTCCACCGGTTTGGCCGTCCGGAGCAATGTGCCGGTTTTTGCGTTGAGGCCGTACATGGTGCCGCTGCTATCGCTGAGAAATACGGCGGGCGAGCCGTTCGCCATTCCGACGGTTACGCCGCCGCGAATGGGGTGGGCGGCGCGAAATCCCCAGCGTGTGCAGCCGCTAGCAGCATCGAGCGAGTACAGCGCTCCGGCGGTGGTGGCGATGAAGACGCGGCCTCCGGCAACGGTAGGCTGGGAACGCGCTTCGGTGACGTCGCCCAGATTGAAGGCCCACTTCAGTTTGAGATTGCCGAGATTAGCGGCTGTGATCCCGGCTGCGGCTGCATCCTGAAATCGCGAATTAGCCGGGCTGGTACTCCAGCCATTCCATTGCGGCATGTTCGGGCCGATCTGAAACGGCGCTTCGCTCTTACAGGTTGGAGTCAGATCGGCAGGGGCCGCGTGCGAGCCGCCGGTAGGCGCAATATAGGCAATCAGCGCGAGGATCTCGCCGGTAGAAAGACCCTTCGCTTGCGTCTGCATGGTTCCTTGCGTCAAAGCCGTGTAAATCGCCTCGCCGCTCATGGCCTTGATCGCACTCAGGGCTGGAACACGCCCGGCGGGCTGGTCGTGGCAGGAGGCGCAACGCTGCTTGTAAATTGCCGCTCCATCTTGCGCGCGCAGCAGCGAGGCAGTTAAGGCAAACAGGCAGGCGTAGCGCATGTTCAATCAGGCGGTGAGGGCTTGGCGCGCTCGCCGGGCGTTTTCAAGCGCCTGCTCTACCGACGGCGCGAGCGCAGTTAAGTGACCCATCTTCCGGCCCGGCCGGGGCTCGGATTTTCCATACAGATGAAGCTTCACGTTGGGAATTTCGAGCGCGCGCTGCCAGGCGGGCTCGCGGCTGTTCCAGAGGTCGCCCAGCAGGTTGGCCATGACGGCCGGCGTATGCTGCGCCACCGCGCCGAGAGGCAGCAGGCATACCGAGCGTAATTGTTGCTCAAACTGGCTGGTGAAATTCGCGTCGACCGTAAAGTGCCCGGAGTTGTGCGGTCTTGGCGCCAGTTCGTTGATGAGCAGCCGGCCGTTTTTGGCAACAAAAAACTCGACGCACAGGACGCCGGCCACGTCCAGTGTTTCGAGCACACAGCGGGTAATCTCAACGGCATCCCTGGCAATGGCGGGCGGAACTCGCGCGGGCGCGATGGAAATATCCAGGATGCCGTTCACGTGCTGGTTCTCGATTGCGCCGTAGTGGACGAATTGACCGGTTAGGGCACGCGCGGCGACCACCGATATTTCGCAATCGAAATCGACGAAGGCTTCGAGCACGGCCTCGCGCTCGCCGGCGGCGGACCAGGCGGGGGCGAAATCCTGGTTGCTCCGGATGCGGTACTGGCCTTTGCCGTCGTAGCCGAAATCCGCGGTTTTGAGAATTGCCGGCAGTCCCAGCTCGGAGGCAGCTCGCGCCAGATCCTCCAGGCTTGCGACGCGCCGGAAGGGCGTGTGCGGAAGCCCGCTTTGTTGGAGAAAAGTTTTCTCGCGCAGGCGGTGTTGCGTGGTATGCAAGACTGATCCGCTGGGGCGCACGGGCCCGCAGCGCGCGGCGGCGGCGGCTGTTTCGGCAGGCACGTTTTCGAATTCAAATGTCACGACCGAAACGGCACTGGCGAAACGGCAGACGGCGTTCAGGTCTTCATAAGGCGCATTGATTTCGAGATCGGCAATTTGGCCCGTAGGCGTGTCTTCATCGGGCGACAACGTGTGCACGCGATATCCCATGCGCCGGGCCGACAATGCGAACATGCGGCCCAATTGGCCGCTACCGAGGACACCGACCGTGCTGCCGGGCAAAACGGGACGGCAATCGGCATTCGCCATCAGAGAACGGAATCCTGGCGCACGGCTTCGGTTTGCTCGCGGCGAAACTCTTCGAGACGGCCGCGAATCTCAGGGTACTTTATGCCCAGAATGGCGGCCGCAAGCAAAGCGGCATTGGTGGCCCCGGCAGCGCCAATGGCGAGCGTTGCCACGGGCACGCCGGCCGGCATCTGCACGATGGAAAGTAAAGAATCAACGCCGTTCAGCACACTGCTTTTAACAGGAACTCCCAGCACCGGCAGCACCGTGTGGGCTGCTACCATGCCCGGCAAATGAGCCGCTCCGCCTGCCGCAGCGATGATCAATTGCAGACCGCGCTCGATGGCCGTTTTGGCATACTCGGCCATCCAATCCGGCGTGCGATGAGCGGAAACGATCCGCGACTCATGCGCAATGCCGAGCCGGCTGAGCATTTCGCTCGCCCGCTGCATGGTCTCCCAATCCGACTTACTGCCCATAATCAAGCCGACCAGCGGCTTTTCGACTATGGTTGGCGGCATCGTCCTATGCTATCCGTTCTGCAACTTTTTCCAAATACTGCCGCGTGTTGAGCCACGGCTGCTTGGGCCCGACGAGCAGCGCCAGATCTTTGGTCATGAAGCCGCTTTCTACGGCGCCGACGGTGGCGCGTTCCAGCTTGTCTGCAAACGCGACCACATCCGGCGTATTGTCGAACTGCCCGCGGTAACGGAGGGCGGAGGACCAGGCGAATATGGAAGCGATGGGGTTGGTGGAAGTTTCCTTGCCCTTCTGATGTTCGCGATAATGCCGCGTCACGGTGCCATGGGCGGCCTCTGTTTCCACCGTGCTGCCATCGGGAGTAATCAACACCGACGTCATCAGCCCGAGCGAGCCGAATCCCTGCGCGACCATATCCGACTGCACGTCGCCATCATAGTTCTTGCAGGCCCAGATGAAGCCGCCTTCGGATTTCAGGGCGAAGGCTACAACGTCGTCGATTAAGCGGTGCTCGTAGCTCAAATTCGCGGCGGCGTATTTGGTCTTGAATTCGTTATCGAAGATGGATTGAAAAATATCTTTGAAGCGGCCGTCGTACTTCTTAAGAATGGTATTTTTTGTCGAGTGATAGACGGGCAGTTTTCTCGATAAACCGTAATTGAAGCAGGCGCGGGCGAAACCGCTGATGGACTCATCCAGGTTGTACATGCCCAGGGCGACGCCCGCGCCCTTGAACTGAAAGACATCGTGGTGCGATGGCGGCCCGCCGTTTTCGGGCGTAAACGTGAGGGTCAGTTTCCCCGGTTCTTTGATCAGAATGTCGGCCGCCCGGTACTGATCGCCAAAAGCATGGCGGCCGACGACGATCGGCTTCGTCCAGCCGGGGACATAGCGCGGAACGTTTTTGCAGATGATGGGCTCGCGGAAAATGGTGCCGTCGAGGATGTTACGGATGGTGCCGTTCGGCGATTTCCACATCTGCTTCAGATTGAATTCTTTGACGCGCGCTTCGTCCGGGGTGATGGTGGCGCACTTGACGCCCACTTTGTACTTCTGGATGGCATGGGCGGCGTCGATGGTGACCTGATCATCGGTTGCGTCGCGATGCTGGACGGATAGATCGAAGTACTTCAGATCGATGTCGAGGTGCGGCAGAATCAGCATTTCCTTGATCTGCGCCCAGATCACACGCGTCATCTCGTCGCCGTCGAGTTCGACCAGCGGCGTCTTCACTTTAATCTTGCTGGCGGCCATGGATACAGGTTTATTAAAGCAGACAGAGCGAGCGGCATGTTCCGGCCATTGAGGAATCATTCTTGTCAGACAAGAAGGAGTACACTGTGGGTGTTGCTGTTTTTGCGGTGTTTCAAACGGGCAGTGCCCGCGTATCTATAACTCAAGTGAAAGACTATTTAGCACTCACCAAGCCGCGGGTCACGTGGCTTATCGTGATGAGTACGGCGGTGGGCTACTATTTCGGCCATAGCGGCGCCTGGGCTGTGTGGCCGGTGATCCATGCGCTGCTGGGGACGGCACTGATTGCATCCGGTACGGCGGCGCTGAATCAGTGGTACGAGCGTGAGGCGGACGGCGAAATGCGCCGCACCCGGAACCGGCCGTTGCCGGCCGGCAGAATGCGTCCGGCGAGGGCGCTGTTGTTTGGTATGGCGCTGGCAGCAGCAGGCGGTCTGGAGTTGGGATTCGGCGTCAACTGGCTTTGCGCGGCATTGGGCATTGCCACGTTGATGATGTACCTGTTTTTTTACACGCCGCTGAAGCAGAAGACGTGGTGGTCCACAACGGTGGGAGCTTTTCCGGGAGCGATGCCGCCGCTGATCGGCTACGCGGCGGCAGCGAACAAGCTGGCGCCCGAAGCGCTGGTGCTGGCGGCGATTCTGTTTCTTTGGCAATTCCCACATTTCTACGCCATCGCCTGGATGTATCGGGAAGATTATTCGCGAGCCGGGATTCGCATGCTGCCCGTGGTTGAACCGGACGGCGAATCCACTGCGCGGCACATCCTGCTCTTTTCCTGCCTGCTGATTCCCGTCAGCTTGCTGCCGAAATGGATCGGAATGACGGGGAGCATTTATATGGCCGGGGCAATTCTGCTGGGCCTTATGTTTCTGTATGCCGGCGTCTGCGTGGCTTTCGATCGAACCAAGCTGCGCGCCCGGCGTGTGCTGCTCGCATCGGTACTGTACCTGCCCGTGCTCTACGCCCTGATGGTTCTTGATCCGGTCCGGTTGTGAGCCGCCGCTGTAACATTCTTCCGTTCGTTCTTCTATTCGTTTTCCTGAGCGCTTGTACCGATCCGGCGAGCAAGCTACCCGATTACGGTAAGGTTCCGGACTTCAGCATGGTCGATTCAAACGGCCACGCATTCAATCGCAAGATGCTTTCCGGCTCCGTGTGGATTATCGATTTTATCTACACCAATTGCCCTGCGGAGTGCCCGAGGATGACTTCGCGGATGCATCGCATTGCAGAACAGGTGCAGGGGGAAGACAATGTCGGGCTGCTCTCTATTTCGGTTGATCCCGGTCGTGACACGCCGCCGGTGCTCAATGCGTTTGCGCAGCGGTATGGCGGCGCGACAGCTCAGTGGCACTTCTTAACGGGTGATCCTTCGACCGTGCATCTGTTGGCGTATACGACGTTTCATGTGGGCGACATTATCGGCAAGATGGAGCACGGCACATATTTCATCCTGGTGGACAAGCGCGGCCGCATTCGCGGCTATTATTCGAGCTTTGATCCTGACAGCATGAAATCGCTATTGAAAGATGCCGAGGCGTTGCGGAACGCACGCGCCTGATGCAGCCGGCTTTTCTGAGCGTCCACGATTTGCCTCTCGTGAACGCGACCCTCAACGGCATCGCGGCTGTGCTGCTGATTACCGGCTACGTATTGATTCGCAATTACAAAGTGCGCGCGCACAAGCGGGTCATGCTGGCGGCGTTTATCGTCTCGTGCGTATTCCTGGCCAGCTACCTGGCGCACCACTACTTTGCCGGGATGGTTACTTTCGATAAGCGCGGCTGGGTGCGTACGGTGTATCTCTGGATTCTCGGCACCCACACTGTACTGGCGGCGATTACGCCGGTGCTGGCGATCATCACGCTGCGGCGTGGATTATTGAGGCGGTTCGAATCGCATAAAGCGATTGCGAGATGGACGCTGCCGATCTGGCTGTATGTGAGCATTACCGGGGTGGTGGTGTACGTGTTGCTGTATCAGGTGCAGCCGCGGCTCTGAAGCGGGACGCGCTGTTGTGGGGCCGGGCTTTCCAGCCGGCGACTCGTGTTTGGCGGAACCGCTGGCATTTGTTTAGGCAATCCTTTCTCACGGCGCTTGTCACGCCAGAACTTCCACATGTATCAGAATGGCAGCTAAAGCTCAGCTCAGAGGGAATGGCAGAGTGGTGGTAAATCACAAGAAGACCCGCTGGGACCCGGAACTCTACGAAGCGCGGCATTCGTTCGTCTGGCAGTTGGGCGAGGATCTCATCCAACTCCTGGACCCCAAACCGGGCGAGCGGATTCTGGATCTCGGCTGCGGGCCGGGGCAGTTGACGGCCAAAATCGCGGAAAGCGGCGCGATCCCCGTTGGCCTGGATGCATCCCCCGCCATGATCGGCCAAGCGCGCCAGAATTTTCCCCAGCTTTCCTTCGTGCTCCAAGAAGCCGGGGAGATGCGGTTCCAGCAGGAGTTCGATGCCGTTTTTTCGAATGCCGCTCTGCATTGGATGCTGGACCGGGAAGCGGTTGCGCGGGGCGTGGCCGCTGCGCTGAAGAGGGGCGGGCGCTTTGTTGCGGAATTAGGCGGGCGCGGAAATATTCGCCAGATCGAAGATGCGATTGAGCGGGTGGCGAGACGGCACCTCGGAGACAATCTGCCGGCAAAGCAGACCTACTATCCGGCATTGGGAGAATACGCAGCTTTGCTCGAACGGCACGGGCTGGAAGTGCGCAGTGCGACGCTTTTCGATCGCCCGACCGCTCTTGAGGGCGAAGCTGGAATGGAGAACTGGATTCGCCAGTTTAAGGCTTACTATTTTGAGTCTGTGCCACCCGCCGAAGCCACGAAGGCGATTGGAGAAGTAGTTGAAGAACTTCGTCCAATCGCCTTCCGGGACGGGCACTGGGTGGCGGATTACCGCCGCTTGCGCTTTATCGCCGTGAAAATCTAAAGCCGCGAACTCCCGGCGCCCACTGCGCCGGCTGTTCCGGCCCGGACGCCGGTCGCCCTGGGATTAACGGTGGATTCGGCTATGGTGTTCAGTTTTTCGTCGGCCGCTTTTTCTTCGTTGAGTGTTTGCTGCAACAGATTCGCGGCTTGGGTTAAGCCGAGGCGCTGGGCAAATGAACGGGCGGTTCCGTATCCGGACATCTCGTAATGCTCGACCCGCTGGGCTGCGGCAATGAGAGCCGCATCTTTGATATCCGGATCGCCATGGGCCTTAATCATCTCCTCGCCTTCGGCAATCAGGCCTTTCATGGCTTCGCAAGTCTCACGTTTGGGTTCGTGGTTGATTTCCCTAAAGATCTGCTCCAAACGCGATACGTGACCTTCGGTTTCGGTCAGGTGCGATTGGAATGCCTGCTTCAATTGGCTCGAGCTGGCGGCCTCGGCCATTTTGGGCAACGCTTTAGTCAGGCGCTGCTCGGCATCGTAGAGGTCCTCAATCTGGGTCAGAAACAGATCGTTGAAGGAATTGAAGGTTGTGGTAGTGAATAGTGGCATGGTGTTTCCTCACTGCTCCCGCCGCATGTTCCCGGCGGTCAATTGTGGGACTACTCGCTGCGGCGGACGTTTCGGCGGCATGTCGCGTAAATTTCGTTTCGCTTTCTTTGCCCGAAAAGAAACTAGTTCCTCTTCGTGCGGTCTAACAACGGGATAGTAAATTTCTGTTTCGGCAACAAGGTTGCTCGGAAAAACGGAAGCGACAAATTATGGCCAATGTTTCCAAGACGACTCAAGATCACGAAGAGATTCGGCGCTGGGCGGAGGAGCGCGGCGCCCGGCCGGCGTGCGTAAAAGGCACTGGTGGCGAGGGCGATATCGGGATGCTGCGGCTGGATTTTCCGGGATACAGCGGCGAAGAGACCCTGCAGCACATCACCTGGGAAGAGTGGTTCGACAAGTTCGATGAGCGGAACCTTGCTCTGCTCTATCAGGAGGAGACTGCGGAAGGTGAGCGCAGCAATTTCAACAAAATCGTGAGCGCGGAAACGGCGCAAGCGGCGGAGCCGGGCAGTCACCGCAAGCGCGGCTCTACCGGCAGAACGTCCGGGCAGGCGAAAAAGGCGAGTTCTCGCGGTTCGGCTTCTTCCGCGGCCTCCAGGAAATCGAGCGGGGCAGGCAAAAAAAGTGCCGGCAAGAGCACGGCAACTTCCGGCGGTAGAAAAAGCGCTTCCAAAACGGCAGCAAAAAAGGGTACGTCCAGCAAGAAAAGCGCGGTAAAGAAGTCCCCGCCGGCTGCCAAGAAAGGCGCCGCCAAAAAAGCCGCCGGCAAAAAGGCGCCGGTGAAAAAGACCAGCGCCCGTGGCAAGAGCAGGGCCTCGAAACGGACGATACGCCGGGGCCGCTAGCGCGGATTTGGCGCTCAAGAGTTTTCAAGTTCCCGCTATTCTAGACTTGCCTGTAGGGCATGGCGTCCGTTCCGGCAACTCGCAGCAAATTACCAGTTCCGTTACTTGTGGCCGCAATTGTCGTCGTGGTGGCCCTGATCGCAGCAGGAGTTTATTTTTCGCGCCCGCCGCGGAGCACGCCCGCCGCAGTGACCGCTTCGGCCGAAGCGAAAGCCTACCTTCCCAACCTGCAACTCAGCGACGTTTCCATGAAGGCGACCGAGAACTTCATGAAACAGCAGGTGGTGGAAATCGAGGGGAAGATTGCGAACAACGGCCCGCGGCCGCTCGAATCGGTTCAGGTTTACTGTCTCTTCAGCGGTGTTGATGGCCGGGAGGTCTACCGGGAACGCGTCTTCATTGTGCCGCCGAAGGGTTCACCGTTGAAACCGGGCGAGGGGCGCAATTTTCGCCTGGCGTTCGACAGTCTTCCCGATTCATGGAATCAGGCGCTGCCACGCATCGTGATCGCGCAAATTACTTTTGCGCGATAATCTACAGCCGTTCTATGAAAATTTTGATTGCCGATGACGACGTCGATCAACTCACGTTGCGCTGTCTCATCTTAGAGCGGAACGGTTTTGAGATCGTCGGCGCGAGCGATGCCGCCACGGCGCTGTCGCTTGCCAGGACTGAGAGGCCGGGTTGCGCAGTTGTCGATCTGTGCTTTCCGTCGGCGGAATCGGGGCTTCAGCTCGTGCGAGCTTTGAAAGCGCTCGATGCGGCGCTGCACGTTTTCCTGCTCACCGGGGCGGCAGCCGGCCGACTGACGAACCTCCCTGAAGCTGAGCTTATCGATGAAATTGTGGAGAAAGGGCAGGGATCGGCGAAGCTGGTCCGAAAGCTGAAGGCGCTTGAGCAGACGCCAGGCTGAGGTCCCTCACCTCTTGCCGCGCTTTTAGAGGCATTCGATCTTCAAGGCGTTCGCAGCGTTTTTCTGAGATTGATCCAGTGTGGCAAGAGGGCATTTCGCACGGAAGGCCAATTCGACGTAAAGCGCATCGTATGGTGTGAGGTTTTGCTCACGGCAGAGCTTCTGCACCGCTCCGAAGACTTGATCAGCGGGGGCATTGTCGAAGGTTGGACGCAGCGCCGCTAGATCACGCAGAAAAGCCTGCGTTTGGTTTAAGGAGATACGCCCCCTCTTCTCTCCTACCAGCAGCGAATTAAGCACTTCAACGGACTAGAAAGCAGGAACCAGCGCTGCGTCACCCGCATTTAGCCTGTCGAGTACAGCCAGAGAAACAGCCGTCTGTTCATCAGGGAAACACCAGGCATCAATAACAATCTGCATTCACGGACGCGCCTCATGGCGCAACTCGCGAATGGTTAAGCCGCCAAGAGAAAGCCGATGCTTTGTTCCAAACGTCTTGAGCCGTTCAATCGCCTCGGGGCGCTCGACCGCATCCTGTTCGTCGCTCTCGGACGCTTTGAGTGCCTGCAAAATGACATCCTCAGCATCCTTAAACGCCCCTCTCTTGAGCCGCTGATTAATAAGCGCTTCGACTTCGGGTCTGGTGATTTGAATCGTCACAGACGTCTCCGTGTGTTCATTATCTCGTGGAATGTCGTGGATCATGCCGGCTCCAAGGGGGAGTTTTCCCGAAGCAGTGGTCGGAGCCAAAAGAAAAAGCCTTTACGGTGAACAGCAGGTTGAGTTCATCAGCAGAAAACAGGCCGCGGTGCCGAGGCAGATCATCGCGCAGGCCCACACCACCGCGACCCATTTTGCCTCTGTTTCGACCCGAGGCTGAGTACCCGAATTTTCGGCTACTTCCGGTACATCGTGAACGAGAATGGGAGCTGCGCTCATCGCGTTTCTCCACTTCCAGGAGAGCGGGCCCGCGTGGTGTTCCGCCGCGCTTTCTCGATATCTAAAGACAGTTGGCGGGCAATTTTGGCGGCCACATCGGCGCTGGCGCCATGGAATTTTGCTCCATTGCTTTCCTGGGTTGTGGACCACAAGACATCGCCGTCGCGGTTACAAAGGCGAACGGTGGCATAGGCTTCGTGCTTGCGTTCTTTGATGTGATGGGACTCGTTTTCACCGATGGAAAGCCCGGCGTAGCCACCGCCGGATTTTGAATAAGACGAGCTGCCTGAGCCGAATTTGCCGCCGTTTTCGTGGGCGTTGATACTTTCGTCGGAATCGAATGTATCAGTAAAGGCGTGGTCGTCAGCCGCGCCCTTGAGAATAGCGTCGGCGCGATCAGGGTTATCGGTCAGTACAAAAAGCTTGGTGCTGTCGAGGCTGGCAATGATCAGTTCGCGCAATGCGTCGGCCTGGGTGCCGCCGGTGAGTTGCGCGACATAGATTCGCTTGACCTCGAGCAGGCTATCGGCGGCGTCTGCACCGGAATGAGCTTCTGTTTTCGCAGTAGCGGCAGGCGAAACCGCTTGGCTAGGCTGGTGCTCGTCTGTTTTCGGAGTAGCGGCCGGCGAAGGCGCCTGCGCCGCCTGGCCCAGCAAGGCAGCGAAAAGCAGAATTGCGGGCGGCATTATCCTTTCCCCGCGATTCTGGCTTGCTCGTCCTGGTATTGCACCTGCTGCCCGGTCCGGGCTTCGAGGGTCACTAAAGCAAGCCGGATGTCGTTCTTTTCTACGCGGAAGACCATGGCTTGCTGGCGGCCATCATCATCCTGAAAACCGACAGTGAGAAAGTGCTGGCGCTTTTTGGCCAGCATGAGCAGCGGCGAAATGACCACGGCTTCCACGTACCGGCGGCTTACCTTTTGGCCATATTCGAGCAGGTTGATTCGCTGGTACGGAATTTTCACTTCCACGTGCTTGGAAGCAAAGACAAAAAAGACCTGATCGGTGGTGCGGATTTCGCCCGAACTGTTGGCGGGGATGTCCGGCCGGGTGCCGCCCAAGTACTCTACGTGGCTGGCCGAGGGATGGCCTGCGAAGGCCGCGGCGCTAAAAAGCAGAAGGATCAGGCAGCGAAGCGCCCACATGGTTCAGTGGTTCCTGAAGCAGGTGTGGGCGCGGGAGCGGGATTTTCTCGAAGCGCTCAGGCCCAGATTTTCTCGATGGGAACGCCTTTTTTACAAAGCTCGCAGGATTCAGCATCCTTGTAATAGGTTGCATCCATCTGGGCGAGGTAAAAGATGGGCAGATCGCCGAAGCTGACGATGGTGGGGTTGGGCTGATAGACGGCGACGGCGAGGCCAACCACTTTGGCCCCTTTGGCTTCCACCATGGATCGCAACGTGCTCAAGCGCTTGCCGGAACGAAGAATGTCGTCAACCAGCAGCACGCGTTCGCCTTTCTCCGGTTCGATGAACTGGCGAAAGCGCATCTTCTGATGATCGTCATCATCGCTCTCGGCCCAATAGACCTGATGCGCGCGCAGGGCTTCGCAGACGCCATAGGCAATGGGCAGGCCGCCGGTGGTGGGAGAAACGATCGAAAGCTCGCGGGTCATAGCGCGAATTTCGGTATCGCCGCGCAACCGCCTGCTTAGACCAACGCTGAGAATTTTTGCCCACTCGTAGTAGCGGAAGGCCAGAGCTACCTGCAGGAACTCATCGGCATGCATTCCGTTCGGATATTCAAAGTGGCCGTCGCGGAGCGCGCCGGTCTGGCGCAGCATGGTGATTACTTCTTCATTGGTGGGGATGAGATGCATGGGGGTTCAATGAGCGCCTTTGCCTGCCAGAACATGAGGAATGGTTTTCAGGATGATGGACCAATCGAGCTTCAAGGACCAGTTCTCAATATAAGAGATATCCATGCGCATCCAGGAGTTGAAGTCGATGTGATCGCGGCCGCATACGGCCCAAAGGCACGTCAATCCGGGACGCATGCGCAGACGGCGGCGCTGCCAGCGCTCGTAGCGATCCACCTCTTCGGGAAGAGGGGGGCGCGGGCCGACGATGGACATGTCGCCACGGAGCACGTTGTAGAGTTGCGGCAACTCATCGAGTGAAAATTTTCGCAGCCAGCGCCCCACCGGTGTGACGCGCGGATCGCGTGAAAGCTTGAAAGCCACCTGGCGCTCGCTCAGATGGGCCAGCTCAGGCTTCCGGCGCTCGGCATCTTCGACCATCGAGCGGAATTTGTAAAACATGAACCGCCGTCCGTTCAGGCCGCAGCGCGACTGCTTATAGATAACCGGACCGGGCGATGTCAATTTGATCAGCAAGGCAATAAATAAGAAGAGCGGGGCGAGTACGATCAGTGCGACAAGGGCGATAACAAAATCGAAGGCGCGCTTCAGGTAGAGGCGCAGGTCGTCCATGGGGGCGGCCGAAAATGTGAGCAGCGGCGCGTCACCCACGCGGTCAAGCGATACTTCGCTGTTTACGTGCGGGAAAAAATCCACTGCCACGCGGGTGCGCACGCCTTCTTCGTCGCAGAGCAAAAAGACCTCTTCCAGCCCGGAAAGCTTGCTGCTATCCACATCGAAGATGATTTCATCGACGACCTGCTCTTCCAGCAACTCGGGAAGCCGCGTGGCACACTCCTGCTCGGGCACGATGGCGGCGATCTGGATGCGAAACGGGGAGCCTTCGATCAAATGGTTCTTCAGCCGGTTTACTTTGGGGCCGCCGCCCACGATAACGATGTGATACGGGCTGCCGAATTCCCGATGGAAGGCGCCGATGATGCCCGGTGATGCCCAGCGGAAGACGGAGAGCAGAACGAGGTTGTAGACAAAGAGCACGGCGAGGAAGCTGCGGCTGAGCGGCGGATCGAGACGCAGCAGGTATTGGAAGAGAATGACTGCAATGATGCCCGCTACGGACTGGCGAAAGGTGTTTTCGAGAATCTTCCAGCCGCGCGCTGAATCCAGATATTCGTAAACGCGCTGGAGGGATCCCGTGAAAACCCAAACCAGCACGCAAAAGCACAAGAGAAGAACGTGCGTTCGGGTATGGAGATAAAAGACACGTTCGAGCGTCAGTTGGGTGCGCGTCCAATACGCCAGCTCGAACGCAAGGACGGTGAGTATTGCGTCCGCTATCGCGAAGAGCAGGCGTAAGTTTCTACGATGGTGCGCAAACACAGAGTATCGAGCGCACAGGACGTCCCCGCGTCCATTGTGCGTGGTTCATATAGAGCTTACAATGTCCGGGTCAGTGCGGGTTCGGCCGCAGCGGCGGATACGGCCCGTAGCGCATGATCCAGGTCGTCTTTTATATCGTCCACGTTTTCAATGCCAGCCGCAATTCTGACCAGGTTTTCGCGGATGCCCATGCGCTCGCGCATTTTGGGCGAGACGTTGCGATGCGAGGCAATAAGCGGATAAAGCAGCAGCGTATGCACGTCACCGAGAGAGGTTCCGGGGACGATCATTTTCAGCTCGTCCATAAATTGCAAAACCGAATCTTTGGCCGCGCCTTTGATTTCAAAGCTCAGGATGGCGCCGAACAAGCCCGGGGCAAAGTATTGACGGATGTTTTCGGCATCCGGGTGGTTGGGATCGGCGCAGTAGTAGACCCGGTCCACCGCTGGATGGGAGGCCAGCCATTCGGCCAGAATTCTGGCGTTTTGGCATTGCCGCTCGAAGCGGAGCGCAAGTGTCTTGATGCCGCGCATCGTGAGATAGCTTTCAAACGGGCCTAGCTGCGGGCCAGTGATGCGCGCGAGCGTGCGCAGCGGCTGATAATGCTGCTCGTCGGCGACGACAATTCCGCCCAGCACGTCGCCATGCCCGGCGAGATACTTGGTGGCGCTATGCACAACGAGATTCGCGCCCCATTCGAGCGGGCGCAGCATCATGGGCGTGGCAAACGTGTTGTCGACCACGACGGCAGCTCCGGCTCGTTTGGAAATTTCGATGATCCGCGCCAGATTGGCGACGCGCAATAACGGATTCGAAATGCTTTCGAGAAAGACGCAGCCGGGCCGGTTCTGCTCGACCGCTGTTGCGAAGGCCTCGAGATCTGCAAGATCTATGTACTTGACCTTAACGTCAAAGGGCGCGAGCACCTGATCGAGAAGGCCCACCGTGGCGCCATAAATGGCATGCGAGGCCAAAATGCTGTGCGGGCGATCGATAAGCGCGGCTTGCAGTGCGATTTGCACCGCCGCCATACCTGAAGCCGTGGCGAGAGATCCGCGCCCGTTCTCGAGCGCAGCAGCCAGTTCCTCCAGCGCCTCATTGGTAGGACTGGAATAACGCGCGTAGCTGACGCCTTCATCGGGCTGGCCCAGCACATGATCGAGCGTCGCGGCCGAGTCATAGAAATAGGTGCTTGAAAGATGTATGGGGGTAGTGGATGGAACAGGCTGGCCGGGCCGCCGCTTGCGGTCGCCCGCATGCACTACTTTGGATTCAAATTTCATTTCCGTTTCCAACGCACCCCGTCTTTTGTGTCTTCGAGAACGATGCCTTGTTCGAGAAGCTGGGCGCGAATTGCGTCTGCCTTTTGAAAATCTCTGGCCTTCTTGGCGGCCGTGCGCTGTTCTATCAAACGCTCGATGTCAGAGTCCGGGAGCGTGCCGCCGACCGGTGATTCCTCAGACCGGGCAATCGCCTGGTCGGCCGGCTTCAGACAATCGAATACGCACTCGAAGATTTCCAACACGCGCGCCGCGTCCCAGCGATTGTCCTCGCGAAAACGATTCTCATCGATGGCCGTGTTCATGGCGCGAACGTACTCATAAATCGCCGCGAGCGCCTCAGCGGTATTGAGGTCGTCATCCATGCCGTTTTCGAACTGCTCGATGGCGGCGCGGGAACGCCCGGCGATCTCCGGATTCGATCCGGGCGGAAATTTGGTTGTTGTGAGGCGAAGCTCGAAATCGCGCAGGCGCTCGATGGATTTGGTAGCCGCTTTCAGACCTTCGAACGTGAAGTTCAACTTTTTCCGGTAGGGGACGGAGGCCAGCAGATAGCGAATCGCTTCGGGCTGGTAGCCCATTTCGAGCAGATCGCGGACGGTATAGAAGTTGCCCAGCGATTTCGACATCTTCTGCGATTCGATCTGCAGATGCTCGGAGTGGAGCCAGTAACGCGCGAACGGCTTGTGGGTGATGGATTCTGATTGCGCGATTTCATTTTCGTGATGCGGAAAAATGAGGTCTACGCCGCCGGCGTGTATATCCAGCGTCTCCCCCAAATAGCTCATCGCCATGGCGGAGCACTCGATGTGCCAGCCGGGCCGGCCAGGGCCGAAAGGAGTGTCCCAGGCGGGCTCACCTTCCTTACGGGCTTTCCAGAGCACAAAGTCGCGCGCGTCGGCCTTATCGTATTCATCGACATCGACGCGGGCGCCGCTGCGGATTCCGCCGAAGTCATTGTGCGACAGCTTGCCGTATTCGGGAAAGCTGGAGATGCGAAAGTAAGTGGACCCATCGCTCTGATAAGTACAGCCCTGCGCCGCCAGGTTTTGAATGGCTTCGACCATTTGAGAGATGTGCTGGGTGGCGGGAGCAACGTGCTCAGGCCGCTCGAGCCGCAGCGCGGCGGCATCCTCGAAGAAGGCCTGAGTGAAGGCGGCGGTGTAGTCCTTGATCGATTTCTTCGCCTGGGCGGCATTCACGATGATCTTGTCGTCTACATCCGTCACATTCATGACGTGGTTCAACTGATAGCCGCGATAGCGCAGCCAGCGCCTGAGAATGTCCTGAAACGTGAAGGCCCGGAAATTGCCGATATGCGCGTAGTTGTACACAGTCGGACCGCACGTATACATGCGGACGGTGTTGTCCTGCAAGGGACGAAAAACTTCCACGTCCTGGGTCAGAGTGTTATAAAACCGCAAGGGCATCCGGAGGGATTAACTCCAATCGTAACAAGCGCAGCAGCGGATACAGCGTAAGCTGTTAGAAACACATGGCCAAGCGATTGAATCTCTCATTTGACTTGCAGTATCTTGCCTTGCCGGAGCGGGCACACGAGTGAATCTGTTACCAAAAGACGAACGATTCTTCGATTATTTTCACCAACAGGCCGCCATTCTTTGCCAGGCCTCCCATCTCCTGCAGGCGGGCGTCAAAGAGGGCTATCAGGGAATCTCTCAGGCCGCCAAGCGCATCGAGGCGCTGGAACGCAGCGGCGACAACATCACCCACCAGATCTTCGACCGGCTTCGCGCAACCTTCATTACGCCATTTGATCCGGAGGACATTCAGTCGCTGGCTACGGCCTTGGACGATGTTCTGGACCGGATGGAGGACGCCGCCTTCCGCATTGTGGCGTATCGCATTGACCCGATTCCGCCGGCCATCATCGAACTGGCGGAGATGATTGCGAAATCGTGCAACGCAATTGATCGTGCTTTGCACGCTCTGCATGACAAAGCCTCTGTTATCGAGCCCAGCATCGAGGTAAACAGGCTGGAGGAGCAAGCCGATGCGGTGGAGCGCAATATGCTGATGGATCTGTTCGGCTCGGGCGTGGATGCGGTTACAATTGTCAAGCTGAAAGATGTATACGAATCGCTTGAAGACACGACAGATCGCTGCGAAGACGTCGCTGACGTCATTCAAAATATTGCAGTAAAGAACCTGTAGCCCCGTGTCAGCGCTGGGATTGGTTGCCATCATCGTGGTGATTGCGCTGATTTTCGACTTCGTGAATGGCTTTCACGACGCCGCAAACTCAGTCGCGACGGTGGTTGCCACGCGTGTGCTCAATCCGCTGCAGGCCGTGGGACTGGCGGCAGTGTTCAATTTCCTGGCGGCGTGGCTGCTGGGAACAAAAGTAGCGGCCACAGTGGGCGAAGGCTTTGTGAACACGCGTATTGTGACGCCGTACGTGATTCTGGCGGGGCTAATCGGAGCGATTCTCTGGAATGTATTCACCTGGTACTTGAAGCTGCCCATCAGCTCCTCGCATGCTTTGATCGGCGGCTATGCGGGCGCCGCTCTGGCAAAAGCCGGGAGGCATGGTCTCGTAGTGGGGAAATGGCCCAGCACGCTGGCATTTATTGTGCTGGCTCCCATCATTGGCCTGATACTTGGCTATTTGCTGATGATCGCGGTGTATTGGATTTTCCAGAGCTTCGCCCCGGGCCGTTTGGATCGCTGGTTTCGCCATCTGCAGATTCTGTCGTCCTCGCTGCTGAGTTGCGCGCACGGGACCAACGATGCCCAGAAGACGATGGGAATCATTACGGCCGTGCTGGTGGCAGCCGGAATGGAAAAGACGTTTCGCGTTCCCGATTGGGTGATTCTCGCCTGCGCGGTGGCCATGGGATTAGGGACGCTGAGTGGCGGCTGGCGCGTTGTACACACTATGGGCATGCGGCTGACAAAATTGAAACCGCGCAGCGGCTTCTGTGCCGAAACGGGCGCAGCCATTTCGATCTTTCTGGCAACGCATCTGGGCCTTCCGGTGTCGACAACCCATGTCGTGGCGGGGGCGATTGCCGGCGTCGGTTCAATCCAGCGGGTGCGGGCGGTGCGCTGGAATGTGGCGAGCGATATCGTTGTCGCATGGGTCTTGACCATTCCTGCCGCGGGCATCGTAGCGGCGCTGGTTTTTTATCTGATCCATCTATTCGAGCCCGCCGCGTAGCACGTTAACCCTGAACCGACGCTATAATTGGGCACTTAATACTAGATGTCCACAACAGAGGCGGCAATTTCGCCATCTGAGAAGCGCGAAGCTCTCGAAGAGGTTTTGAAGAGCCAGACGTTCGCGCGTTCGGCTCAACTGCGGGCATTCCTTCAATACGTTTGTGAACACGAACTTTCCGGCCGTCTGGAGGAGATTAGCGAATACCAGATTGCGGTGCACGCGTTGGGACGCACGCCCGATTTCAACCTGACGGAGGATTCCGCGGTCCGGAATCGAGCGTATGAGTTGCGGCAGCGGCTCGAAAAATTCTATTCTTCCGAGCGGCCGGACGCCCCCCTTCGTATCGACATTCCACGCGGCAGTTACGTCCCGCGATACAGCCGCCCGGCTCTCGTTCGAAAGACGCCTGCTGCTGTGGCGCGGGGTGGAGCGCCGGGCATTTCAAAACTGAGCGGCATACGGCCGCCGCTCTGGTTAGTCGCCGCCGTCTGCTTCGTTTTTCTGGCTGCCGGAATACTGGCAGGCGTTCTGCTCTCGCGAAATCGGCAGCCCCGGATTGTGCCGCCCCAAATTGTGCCGCCCCAAATCGTGAAAGACGCATGGGGACCACTGGCCGATCCCGGAGAGCAGATGCTCATTTCAATCGCTACCAGCCTGCACATGATGGTGAGGCCGCACATTACTCCGCATAAATTGCGCTTTCCGGTGCCGGAGCAACTGTATTCGATTTATGGGCCCAACCGGCCGCTACCCGAAGAAACAACCCTGTACATGGAGCCTTCACAAATAGCCGTTCCTTTTGGCGAGCTTGTGGCGGCAACAACGCTGTGCCGGATGCGGTCCGAATTTGGCGGGCTCTACCAGATTCTGCCCGAATCCGAGGCGCCTGCGCCAGCGCTCCGGGGCCGAAACTCGGTTTTACTCGGCTCAGGGACGAACAGCACCGCGGCAGTCGTGCTCCTGCGCAACATGCCGTTGACGATCGATTACACGAAACAGGACAATTTCGCCGTTATCGACCAACGTCAGCCGCCCGATAAGTCTACGCTCTTCGTTTCACAACCGAGTGACCAGCCAGTGCCGGTTACGACTTATGGGCTACTGACCGTATTTACTACAACGGATTCGACCGGAAGGCGCCGCCGGATTCTCGTCGTTTCAGGATCAAGTTCCGCCTCCATCCAGGCGGGCGTGGAGTTCTTCTGTTCACCGGATCATCTTCGGGAATTGAAAGCCCATCTCGGGGGATCTGAGTTCCCTCCCAACTATCAGGTTGTTTTGCGGTGCAAGGCAGTAGGATTACGGCTTATTTCGTACGAATATGCGATGCATATCGTGGTAGCAAAGGGCTTGTAGCGACAGTTACAAGCCGAACGGGTCCTATAAGTCCGGATGGCAACAGCGGCGAATCGGATTTGAACTTAGTAATATTCGTGTGTGTAAAGCGCCGTTCGGGCGGCAGTAACTGGTCTCCAATGAGCCGGTTCGGCCATAGATTGGTCACTTGAATCCGAAGTTCGTTTGCACCCGCTGTAGCGTTGCCATCCAGCCGCACACGGAACGGTTTTTTCCATGCAATTCCGAGGTCTTTACCGTTCAGCCACACTTGTGCAATTTCTCTTACCTCGCCGAGATCGAGCAGCAGCGATTTCCCGGGCGTCAAAAGTTCGGCGGCAATCTGAATCTGCTTTGAATAGACTGCCGTGCCCGAAAAATAGCGAATTCCGGGGTTCATGTCTTCGGTCCAGGATTTGAGGTCCTGGAATACTGCCCGGGGCGGCGCGCCCCAGCCGGCGGGAAATTGCACGAGCCAAGGACCTGGAATCTGAGTTTCCCGATTCAGAATTTCGACATTTGCAGCAAATTTGAAGCCACGATCGGTCTCGAAGGTGTAACTTCCGGGCATTGATGTCTCCGCCGTCCACTGCTGATTCTGCCGCTGCACTTTGATTTCAGGTGCTGGATTGCCGTCGGGAGCGGGAAACACTGCAACGCCGTCGCGGCTGATCCGCACGATGTGTTCGGTGGACGGGCGGCGGAAGATCAGACATATGGTTCCATACGGTTCCAACCAGAGTGGAACCGTTGTGCGATGATCAGCGGTCTGCTGATAGACGAAATTGTTCTCGATGATGCCAGTGTCGGAATGCCATAGCTCGGGCATCTTTCCGTTGACGCGGAATGTTGCTGATGCAAAGACCGGCTGCGCGGTTGTGTTGCGGACAAAATAGATTTCGGAATCCGGCGTTGAACGATGTACGTAATCGAAGCCGGATGGCCGGGTAGTGGATTCTACTTCGAAATCGGGCGGAACATGCCGGCGCTGAAGTACTTCGCGGGCAGTTATCCCGCAGTACACCGTTCCTTTTCCGAATCTATGCTCAGTGACGCCGTTTTGGCCGCAATTGCCCCAAATCGCCGCGGAAAGCTCCGCTATGGGGGCGTCGCGAATTTCGCCATTTTGCAGCCCGGTGCTTCGAACCGGGCGTTCACCGGCAACCGAAGCCCCTGCAGCTACAAGATCTCTGATTTTTTCCAGTGCCGCCAGAGAAATCACCGGCAGGTTATCCAGCGCTAACAGGCGATAACTCACGCCTCGCGATAACTGGATGTTGCCGTCCCGTACTTCAGCGCGATGAAGCAAGACATCTTCGTCGGTAACATCGTAATCGTAGCCGGGCAAAACCTTGGCGGGATCGGACGCCTTCAGGCGAACAAAATCCGGCACGTAATCGCCGTAATAGTAAAGAACATCACTAACAGAAACGCCTTGTTGCATCAAAAACTGAGTTCTGTTGATATAGCCGATAAACGGACCCGCAACATTCCACCAGGTTACGTTTGGATTCAGATGCGTTCCGGCAAAATATTCCTCGCCCGGCAAACCATATTTAGCAGGCGATGAAGTAAACGTGTGCCAAAAGAGTAAGTTCAGTCCGGCACAGATTGCCTGATCGAACGTCGGTTTCAAATCGTTCCAGATTGTCTCTTCCCACTGAGGCCCGATGCTCGTCATTCCCTCCTGTGCAACAAGCGGCTTTGCGTAGATGTGGGCGGCGCTCGAAGCTTCCTTGACGAAAAACCGCTCTTGATCAGTGGAGCGGTGAGTGGCAGACTTGGCCCAGAACTCCGTTTGCGGAAAGGTGCTGATGCCAAGCGTACGGAGCGCGTCAATGGGGGCGCCGTGCGGGCCGCCCGATTCGGGGTGTATGCCCAGCCCATACTCTTGGGCGGATTCCGCGAAGACACGATAGTGCTCATTGGCAATCAAATCGCCGATTGTTTTTCTGAAATCGTTCAGAAAACGATTGGAGACGTCGCGACTCTCCACGATACGGCCACTCACGACGGGCAAGTAAGCAAGCAGGTCATAGCCGCGGCGTTTTCTGAATTCATCGCGAAACGCAGCGGTCCAGTTAGTCCCGCCTAATTCCCAACTGTCGGTTACTAAGTAGCGAAGACTTACACCTAAATAAGGCTGTGCCGCTTGGAGAAGAGGGATAACATTCTGCTTCCAGTAGGTTACAAAGGCATTGTGGTCCAAATAATCGACTGCAAGCCCTTGCCATTTGCCGCTGGAAGTGGATACGGTGGCGCCAGAATCGGTATAGCCGATTCGAAGGATTTCCCAATTGCCGGCGGGTATCCGGCAATTCAGCAAACTACCCTGCATCTGCGGCGTGATGTCCTGCACTTCGTGTAGCTGGGTGTCCGCTTCGTTTGGCGAGGCTGGATAGTTCTCGATCAGTTGAACGGTTTGCGGCATGGAAAACGGAGGGACCTCTTCGAATGCAGCTTTCTGCCGGAGCAGCCGGATGGGGTGCCTTGGATCGCCGTCGTGGCCCGGAAGCGCGGGGCCGGCGTGAAGCGGATAGAGGAGGACGGCGATATCTCTATAAAAGCCGTTTGTCTCCCGCGGTTGTGGCAGGTTTTGGTGAACGTACCCGGGGCCGGTAACGACTATCCGGGAAAAGGTCAGAAGTTTCGACGCTTGCTCTGGTGTAACAGTCGGGCCGCCGAGGTTCCACCCGCTCTGTATTGTGAGACTGACTTCCAAGCCTAAACGAGCAGCTTCGCGGATTGCGTAGCGATATAGTTGCCGCCACTCGGGACTATCGAACGTCGGGCCGGGCGGCGCCTCCTCATTTCCGCCCTGATTCGATCCGTTTGCGTCCACCAGCAGGACGCCGCCATATCCCTTTGCTTTCATTTCCTCCAGATCACGCGTGATTGTTGCCTCGGTTGTATTGCCGTTCAGCCACCACCAGTAGCAATGCATGCGTGCCTGCCGGGGCGGGTTCTGAAAGCCTTCTTCGAGCCAGTCCGGAGTCGCGGCACTGCTTGCCGAACTCGGGACCGCAGCCATAGCGAGAACGGCGGCCGCGCAAAACGCAAATAGTCGCAAATCGCGCCTAGAAGTTCAGCCTCAAAGCCAGTTGCAGCAGCCGTGGATCGTTCGTCTGGGTCAGTGTCACGCGGCCAAACGCAGACGAAGTGACACTGGTATTCGGAAATCCGAATGCTGGAGTGTTCGTCAGATTGTACGCTTCGGCCCGGAACTCCAGTTTGCCGCTCTCCCAGAGCGCGAAGCTCTTGAAGAGAGATAGATCCACATCGGGCGGCACGAGAGTGCGAATGCCGGGTAAAACCGAGTTCCCGTTGTATTCATTCAGAGTGAACGCGGGCTGGATTGTCCAGGCGACCGGTTGCGAGGCATCGGCGCAGTTAGTTCGAACACCGGAGGCGTTGAGAGTGCATGTATTGAACCACTGGGCATAAGTCGGATTCGAGAGCTTCGGATTGATTCCCGTGGAAAACGCTCCCGTGGGTGCAGGAACCAGATAACCTGTGGATTTGCGGAATATCACGTTCAGATTCCAGCCGCCAAGTAAAGAATGGGCAACGGTGCCGCTTTTGGCAAAGAAGGGCAGCGCGTAAGAACCGCTCACTACAAAAACCTTGTTCGGCTCACTCGTTTGAATGCGGGCCAGTGCATTGAAAGGGTCCTGATTATTCAGATAGGAGGTTCGCGCCATGACTTTGTCCCAGGTGAAGCTGGCTCGCATTTGAAACCCGGCACTCAGCCGTTTGTGCGCTGCCACTTGAAGCGAGTTATAAGCACTGGTGCCGAGCGACATATTGGCATCCGTTATGCTCCCGAATTCCGGGTAAGGTAGAAGAAGATTTTGATAGGCGATGGTGGCGCCGTTCAAAGCAGAGTTACTGGGAATAAGTCCAGCCATAGGATTGCGGACACTTCCATTGAGAACGGCGCTTCCCAGGCTGAAGTACTGCGCCGGTAAAGAATTAATGCCCTTGGCGACTTCTATATCCTGCGCGTAATTACCGCCATAAAATACGTCTGCTAAGAACTGCCACGGGAATTGGTGCTGAATACCGAATGAGTATTGGTAGACCTTAGGAATTCTGCGGCCCGGGTCCGAAAATGTAAAGCTCTGGCCGAGGAGAGTCAGCAGCCCCAGAGAGCTGCCGGTTGGTTGCACAATTCCAGCCGGATAAGGATTACTTAAGGAGTTTGCGGGCGTCAGGCCGCCATTGCTCGACGAGATGTAGGACGTGCTGGTGCTGAATCCGTTATTGTTTCCCGTATCAAAGGTAGGTTCGTACATGACGCCGAATCCGCCGCGAAGCACGGTGTTTTCGCCTAAGCGGTATGCGAATCCAATTCTGGGCTGCCAGTTATTCAGATCGCGCCGGAAAGGCAGCTTATGCGCGCCGCTGGTGAACAGAAGGCCGCCATAGAGCCCAAGCTGCGGCACTTGCGCCTGCAAGGGATTCGGCGTGTCGTAAGCAAACCCGGCATTCTGGCGATAAAAGCGCTCGCTCATGGGGCTTTCATAATCCCAGCGAAGCCCCAGATTCAGGGTCAGCCGCGAACTAACTCGCCAGTCGTCCTGAACGAAGCCTCCGTAATAAAGCTGCTGATAGGCGGCGGCGATATTGTTCGAAACGCTTCCCCCTGACGGATATCCCAGGAGCAACGAAGCAAACGGATTGCCCGAAGACGCGCTACTTACAAGGGCATTCTGCTGTGTGAAGCCGCTGCTGAAACTAAAGGTGCCGAAGTTAGAGACAGGCGTCGCCACATTCGTGCGCAACAGCATGAACTCCGGACCTGTCTTGATGGTGTGACTCCCAACCGTCTTACTCAGAACAGCAGTGATGGTGTGGTCGTTGGCCTCGCTGTACTGGCTGGCGGCGGCAGCTAATGACGTGTATCCGTTGGAGATGCTGACGCCGGGGAAGGTCTCATGCGGAAGCTGCTGGATCAGTGACTGCGGAAACCCGAGGTTTGCCAGATTGTAGTTATCGCCGTAAAACGCCAGCCCAAACGGATGATAAATCATCCCGTAGCGGACATCGAGAACGGTGGTTGGGGAGAGCACAGCGGTGTAATCCAAACCGCCGCCGTAATTATTGCGATAAACGTTGTACCCCATGTTGCTGGACGGCGTGGCGGGCGCCGGAAAACCGGCTGCCGGGACGATCTGGTTACGAACATTCTGAAACCACGAACCCGAGAGTTTTTGCGCGCTGCTGATCTGCTGATCGATTCGGACATCGGTCGAATAGTAGTGGTCCGATTGCGAATTCGGCGTGTTGACGTAGTTGTTGAACCCGCCGGCAGTTCCCGGTACGTTGGGCAGAGGATAAAAGTTGAGCAGCGCCTGGCCGACCGGGTTGATTCGATTCGCCGGAATCACATTGCCCGCAAACGGCGTGCGCGCGCCGGTAATCAGGTTCGTGGAGAGCGGATCGTAAATAGTGATGGGCTGGCCGTTTGATTGCGTCAGTCCGGAAAAATCTCCGTTTCGCTCCGCCGCTGTCGGAACGGAGGCAACCAGCGAATTCGGATTGACGTTCCAAACTCTCTCATAGGAGACCATGAAAAATGTCTTGTCTTTGCCGTTGTAGACCTTGGGAATCAAAACCGGGCCCGCCAGCATGAATCCCGGCTGGTTCCAATGCACCACAGCAACCGGTGTACCGGCGGCGTTGGAATCGAAGGTATTCGCATCCAGGACGGTATTCCGGAAGTATTCGTAAGCCGTTCCATGTAGCTGGTTGGTGCCGCCCCGCAGAACGGTATTGACCACCGCGCCGGAAGTGTGCCCGTATTCGGCGTCATACAGGTTCGTCTGGACATTCACTTCCTGCACGGAATCGGGCGTGGGAACAAATCCGTTGTAGATGGGTACGCCGGTGGGTTGCGACGGCCGCTCCACCGGATCGTCGGGAATGCCGTTTAACGTGATCAGATAGCGGGAGCCGATTCCGCCGAACGACATCTGCGCGTCAGCGCCATCGTAAGGTCTTCCATAGGCGCTTTCCCTCCCCACGTTCGTGCTGCCATAAAGACCGGATTGGACCCCGGTCGTCAGCGCGGCCACCATGAAGGTATTTCGCCCGAGCACGGGCAGGTCCCGGGTTTCCTCTGAGTTGATGACTTCACCAGTGGAAGCGGTGGCGGTTTGCAGCAGCTCGCCGGTGGCGGACACGGTAACGGTCTGGCTGGCCTGCCCGACTTGCAACGTCATGTCGGCCTGCACCTTTTCTCCCGCGTGGGCCTCCACATTTTCGCGAACGCCGGCGGTGAAGCCTAGCGCCGAAATCCTGATGTTGTAGCTGCCGGGGCTCAGGAACGGAATGGAGTAATTTCCTGACGTGTCCGTCCGGGTTGTGCTGACAAAATTCGTCCCGGCGCCCGTCACGGAAACCTCAGCATTCGGAATGGCCGAACCGCTAGGATCAGTAACTTTGCCAGTGATGGTGGCCCGATACTCCTGCGCCGGAGCAAAACAAACCAAACAAAGAGCGAGTGCAAGAAATGGCAGCGAGCGCCTGAGGGTGGGCGATGTCATAGGGAAAGACCTTAAGGATTCATTGGTACAGAAGACGGGCCCTGAAGCAAGTTTTCAGCACGTTTGTTTACGTTTGCGAACAGGTTTGGAGTGGCGGCGGACCCGCTTTCAGGCCAGGATGGCAACGGGCGCGTAAAGGGCTGACCGCCTAAACTGGTTACTTGCACGCGAGACTCTGCTATTTCGATGCGTTTTCCGGTATCAGCGGCGACATGACGGCCGGCGCGCTGCTCGATGCCGGGGCCGATTGGCATGGGGTGGAGAGCGCGCTCGCAAGCCTCCGTTTGGACGCCACGTTCACAGTCGAAAAGACGAAGCGTAAAGGGATCGCGGCCACTAAATTTCGCGTTACCAGCAAAGATCAAAAGGCGCATCGCCACCTGCCGCAGATTGAGCAAATTATTGCGGCGGGGGCGTTGAGCGAGCGCAGCCGCAGGAATGCGCTTCAGGTATTTCAGCGTTTGGCTGTTTCGGAGGCGCGCTCGCACGGCATTCCGGTTGAAAAAGTTCATTTTCACGAAGTCGGGGCGGTGGATTCCATCTGCGATATCGTCGGCGCATGCGTCGCGCTGGACCTGTTGAATGTGGATGAAGTGAGGAGCTCGCGGGTGAACGTGGGCAGCGGGACAGTCAAAACGCAACATGGCGTCCTACCGGTACCGGCGCCCGCCACCGCAGACCTTTTACGCGAGGCGCCCATCTATTCCGCCGGACCGGAAGCGGAGCTGACCACTCCCACCGGCGCGGCGCTGCTCAGCACATTGACCAGCGGGTTTGGCGCATTGCCTCCTATGAGGATGGTGGCGCAAGGGTTTGGCGCGGGCGATAGAGATTTTGCCGAACAGGCGAATGTGCTGCGCGTGCTGATTGGAGAACGCACGGATGCCAGGGAAGCCACCTCCATTGACCTGCTCGAAGCCAATGTAGATGACTGCACCCCGCAAGTCTTGGGTTACACAATGGAACGGCTGCTCGAAGCCGGAGCACTTGACGTGACGCTAGCGCCAATCGTCATGAAGAA
>JAJPJN010000167.1 GCA_021324185.1 Terriglobia bacterium
AGAGAAGGTCGCCCGTTTGGAGCGGGATTTCGGTGAAAGTTCCGGCCCTCCGCAGGCGCGCCTGATCCGCCTGGGTAACGAGAGCAACCGGTTTGACCCTTTGACCATATAGCGGCCAAAAGGTCGCAAAAGCGAGAGCAAAATAGCTAAGCTGGCGCGGTCTCAAACAGGGAAACCCGCAGTATAGCAACGAAATCGCACTGCTATACTGAACGAATTTCATGAGGTATGTTGCTGGTGCGCTCGCATTTCTGTTGCTTGCGGGATGGGCTTTCGCGCAAACGACAGAAGGGCTTATCACGGGAACCGTTGTCGATCAGGCGACACGCAGTCGCTTGCATGGAGCGAAAGTAGAATTTGATCAAATCGCGACCAACACGCGTGGGACTTCGGTGTCCTCGCCCGATGGCAATTACTATCTCCCGATGCTTCCTCCCGGGCTCTATCACATTCGAGTCAGTCTGAACGGCTACCAACCGCGGGAAGCTTATGGCATATCGGTCGCGGTTGCCGGATACGTCCGGCTGGATTTTGAATTGCGGCCTTTGCACGATGTCTGGGAGCGGGGGCGTTACGGCACTTCCGTCTTTCGGGACAACACCATTCTGCCGTTTTACGGGCCGGATGTGGATCCTTCCTATATAGGGACGTTCGAGCCGGAACGAGGCGTGGCGGGCCAACTAGAACCTAGCATTTCCAATGTGATCGATCCCAGAGCGATTGACACACTCCCGCTGGCGGGACGTGATGTTTACTCCGCCCTTGTTCTGCAGCCGGGAGTGGCTGTTGATAGCGCGACGAATCGCAGCCTTGGTTTATCGGCCAACGGGCAGCGGCCTGCATCGAGTAATTTTTTGCTCGACGGCGTGGAAATGAACAACTCGCTTCTGAACGGACCTGCGTTGCAGGTTGCGCCGGAGATGGTGCAGGAATATCGTGTCTCGACCAATAATTTTTCTGCCGAATATGGCCGGACATCGGGCTATATCGCCAATGCGGTTACCCGATCGGCTGCGCCGGTCTGGCACGGAATCGGGTATGGCGATTGGAACAACAGTGTACTCAACGCGAACACGTTTCAGAACAATGCAAACGGGATTCGCCGCAATACGGCGCATCAGATCGAATCGGGATTTTCGGCCGGGGGCGCCATCCCGCACACGCGTCTTCTGAGCTGGACGGCATTCGATTACTTTGGCAGCCGCAGTTTTTCGAATCCTGCGTTATATATCTTGCCCACGCAGGCGTTGGCTGCGTCTTTAGCTCCGGGTTCCAGAGCGGCCCAATTGCTACACCAGTATCCGCCCGTGCAATGGGCAAGTTTCATTTACAACACTCAACAAATCGGGCCGGTTTATTTGACGGCCCCCATCACGCTGCGCCGGGTCACGGGCCTCGAGCGCGTGGATTATGCCTTTACCGAACGCCAGCGCCTGACAGCCCGTTTCGCGGCAGATTCCCTGGACCGTCCCGACTTCAACTGGAGCCCCTACTCACAGGCGCCGCTCAAGAACGGTAGCGCGGGCACAGCGCTCCGCTTGACCAGCATGTGGAGCCCAAACCTAACTACGGAAATTCGTGCGGGCTTTCATCACGATACGCAGCATTGGAACTTTGCGTTGGCGAACCTGCCACAGATGCTCTCCGCCGGGGCAGACTTGCCAGGCTATTGCTGCGCAGTGAACAATGCGACCCAGGAAGGCTATTACGAGAGTTCCGGAACAATGGACTTCGCAATCAATTTGCTGCTCGCAAAGGGACCCCATGTCCTTACCGCCGGCGCCGGATTGCTGAACGTGAGAGATGCATCCGGGTTCCCGTTGCCGCCTCTCGATAGCTTTTCTTTCGACGATTTCTCGTCCTTTGCCGCTGATCAGCCGTATCAATTCTCGGCAGTTTTGTCTCGCACCGCGTGGAAGCAGGGGGTTCAAACCCTTCCAAACAGCGCGCGTTTGTATCGTTATTACCAGCCGTATTTGTTTGCGCAGGAGGATTGGCGTGTTTCGCCGCGCCTGACCTTGAACGCGGGCATTCGGTTCGATCGATTCGGAGCGCCGGTAAACATTGGCAGCGTGGACGATGTGCTTGTGCTTCCAGGCGCGGGCGCAACATTAGACCAGCAGATTGCGTCTGCCACAATAGCAACTCACACCGGCAGTCTGTATCCCGCGCAGCCGGATGATGTTTCCGTCCGGATTGGTTTTTCCTTACTGCTGCCCAAAAGTCATGAAGCAGTGCTTCGCGGCGGTTACGGAACTTTCTATGATCGCCCACAGGACAATTTCTGGCAGACTGCCTCAGTGAACGATTTCGAATCCGTCACTTACTATCAGGCTCCTTGCCCGATTGCAAGGTTTTATTCCGGCGGAAACTACAGCAGCATTCCCGCCGGCTGCATGCCGGTAGCGGGCAGCTTCAACCTGTTTGACATGACGCTGTTTCAGAATGGGCTGCGAGCACCACGTGTCCAAAGTCTTTTCTTTTCTCTGCAACAGCCTGTCTCAAGAAATCTCTTTGTTGAGCTGAACGGCGCAGGTTCACGCGGCAGGAATCTTTTCACTACTGACATCGTCAATCGCTTCAACCGCGAAGTCAGTTTCCAGCCGCCCGCGAATGGCCTTCCGAATATCGACTACCGAACAAATCAAGGATTTTCCGACTACGCCGCACTTTCGGCCACTCTGCGGTATCGAAGCGGTCCGGCCACGGTCAGCATCGCATATGCCTGGAGTCACAGCATCGATAATCAGAGCGATCCACTGCGGGGCGAATATTTCGATCTCGGTTTTAGCAATCAGACCGACAGGACCAATCGGTACTATTTGGGGTCGTTCTCCGTTCCAGGAGACACCCGGTCGGATCGGGGAAATTCGGATTTCGACCAGCGGCAGAACTTTGTCGGTTGGACGTCGTTTCTCATACCGCACGGGAACACGAAAGCTTTCAACGCGCTATTGCGCAATTGGACCGTTGCAAGCGTGTTTTCAGTTCGGTCAGGATTGCCTTACAGCGTTTACGCGGGGGAAACGAACTGTAGCTTTATCTGCAACACGCGGGCAAACCTGCTGAATCCTATGCAGGCCTACCTCAACTCGGCGGCGGCAGGGGGAATTCAGTTGCTCAATTCCGGAGCATTTGGCTGGCCGTCCAATAACCAACAGGGCAATACCGGACGGAACGAATTCACCGGCCCGGGTTTTGCTACCGCAGATCTATCGCTGTCGCGAAGTTTCCCGATCCGGCAGTTTGGCGAGCAAGCCCGGCTGATCTTGCGAACCGACTGGTTCAATCTCCTCAATCATGCCAACCTGCAGAATCCGGAAGCGTATCTGGGCCCATTCGCCGGTTTTATTTCGCCGCAATTCGGCATATCGCTTTACGGCAATACTTCGCAGAATCGCGGGTATCCGGTGTTAACGCCGCTCCTGCCGGACGCCAGGCAGATACATGTACTGTTGCGCTTTGAATTTTGAAACTAGTTCTAGTACTTGTTGCGATTTATTCTGTTGATTGCCAGCGGGCGGTTAGGTAATGCTCGTGACTAGCTGATCTCGACGCAATGCGCTTTGCCATTCATTCGCTGCTTTTTGCTCTTTTGGTTTTTCCTGCCGCAGGCCAGAAAATTTCGCTCAAAGTGACCAGTGGCGGAACTTACAACATTTCCAACGAGATCCAAAGTTATCCATCCGAGCCGAACCCAAATGATGCCACCGGTCACGAAGACGACCCTTGGCGAGTCAACATCGGCTCTGTCGCGCTTACGTCCGGTAGCGCAAACGTAACTCTTACGTTTTCGGGTTCAGTAGCGAAATTCGACTTGGTCGCAGCGAATGGGGCGAGCGACGCTTGCATCGCTAAAGGCGTTAGCACAATCACGATTCCGGTCACCACAACTCCAACTCAGTTGTACGCGTGTTTCGTGGGGCTCAGGAGTGACCAAACGGCTAACCCGCGCTATTTCTTAATCACCGCGACAGCGCCTGGCTTCACAGCGGTAAGCGGCGCCTTGCCGGTGATCCTTTTCCCGCCGAGCACCCTGAAGGTGTTTCCTTCGACTATTCTCGATCTTGGCCAAGGAACGCAGCAGTTTACGATCACGTCCACGGCGAGCATCAATAAGGGTTCGATAGCGAACTGGTCTCCAACATCGAACAGCGGGTGGTTGATTGAAAGCGATCTATGCGGGACTAAGAGCGGAAGCCAGGACTATACGAAATCCTGTACTGCAACTTTTTCGGTATCTTCGAACGCGGGCTTAACTCCCGGCAATCAATACATGGCCGATTTCGAATTTTCCGATTCCAACGGGAGTGTCGGAGACGCGGTGGTGATGTACACGGCCCCGGCGCCGGTAGCCCCCGGCAGCGTTACTGTGCAGCCGGCAACTCTCAGTTTTGTGCCAGAGCTAACCGGTATTCAGGGCCCAGCGCAAACCGCGACGGTCGCGAATACAGGCTCCAGCCCTGTCACGATAAATGGGATCACCATAAGCGGAGCGGATTCCGCCGATTTCGTTCAGACGAATAACTGCCCGCCGAGTTTGGCCGTAAATGCAACTTGCAGTATTTCTGTCTCGCTACTTCCGGTATCTACAGGTCTGCGCGCGGCGACCTTGAGTATTTCCGACAGCGCGACAGGTTCGCCTCAAACGGTTGCGCTCAACGGGAAGGGCATCACAGGCTCCAACGCATTCGCCGTGTACCGGCCTTCTATCGGAATGTGGTTTATACTCGGCCGCAATTCGACAAGCCAGTACCCGGTCCCGAGCATTCAGCAACAGTGGGGTTTGCCCGGCGACATCCCCGTTCCCGGCGATTACGACGGCGATGGCTACACCGATTTCGCTGTTTTCCGGCCGGGGAACGGAACGTGGTACGTGCTCTATCGCAACGCCGCCTCTACATACCCCGCGCCCAGTGTGGCTCAGCAGTGGGGCGGCAGCGGTGACATTCCCGTGCCGGGCGATTACGATGGCGATGGCAAAACCGATATTGCCGTCTGGCGGCCATCAAACGGAACCTGGTACATCATTCCCAGCAGCAATCCGTCCGCACCCATCATTCAGCAATGGGGACTGAATGGCGATGTTCCCATAGTTGGCGATTTCAATAACGACGGCAAAGCCGATTTTGCCGTGTACCGCCCGTCGATCGGAATTTGGTTTGTGCTCTTCAGCACGGCAACGGGTCAATGGCCGGTTCCCAGCATCCAACAGCAATGGGGATTGCCTGGCGATATACCCCTCTCGGGCGATTTCAATAACGACGGCAGGACCGATTTTGCGGTGTGGAGGCCATCCAGCGGCACCTGGTTTGTTCTCTATAGCAGCGCAATCAATCAGTATCCAAACGCGAGCATCCAGCAGCAGTGGGGGTTGCCTGGCGACACCCCTCTGCTGGGAGATTTTAATGGGGATGGACAGAACGATTTCAACGTCTGGCGCCCAGGAAACGGCACCTGGTTTTCGCTCTACAGCACGGCGGCCAGCCAATGGCCGGCGGCGAGTCTTTTGCAGCAGTGGGGCTTACCTGGCGACATGCCGCTGATTTTCCGCTGAACCTGATTTGTAGTACTTTTTTGTTTTCCGAACGGTCAGCTATGTAGTATTCTACTTCTAGCGATGCTGGAAGTCTGCTCGTTGACCAAGTGCTACGCCACCATCCCGGCGGTGGACAACGTCTCGTTTGCGATTCGCCCGGGTGAGGTGCTCGGCTATCTCGGGCCGAACGGCTCCGGGAAAAGCACTACCGTCAAAATCATCACGGGGCTGATGGAGCCTACCCGCGGCCATGTGTTGTTCAATGGCAAAGACATTCAGGAAGATCTTGCAGCCTACAAACACCTCGTCGGCTACGTGCCTGAAGAAGCAAACCTCTATCCGTTTCTTTCTGGTCTACAATATCTGGCTTTGGTAGGCCGGCTGCGCGGAATGTCGGACTCAGTCATCGCGAAGCGGGCTGAAACGATGCTGCAAGTATTTGCGATGCACCCGCACCGGCATAGCGCTATAGCCGCTTATTCGAAAGGTATGCGGCAGCGCATACTGCTCATCGCCGCTCTCATTCACAATCCGCAGATCATTATTTTCGACGAGCCGCTGTCGGGCCTGGATGTGACTTCCGCGCTCATTTTCCGGCATCTTGTCTCTGCTCTTCAGCGTGAAGGCAAAATCATTTTTTATTGCTCCCATGTGCTCGAAGTGGTAGAGAAAGTCTGCTCG
Organism: Terriglobia bacterium; assembly: GCA_021324185.1. GTDB lineage: Bacteria > Acidobacteriota > Terriglobia > Bryobacterales > Bryobacteraceae > Bog-105. The sequence continues at coordinate 6,221 of JAJPJN010000167.1, forward strand.
CACGTTATTATTCTTCAACGTGGCAAGCAAGTGGCGCAGGGCAGTGTCGAGGACCTCAAGCGTTTCGAAACGGCCTTTCAGCCAAATGACGGCCACCTAACGCCCTCTGTGCTGCTGCCCTCGCTGGAAGCTGCGTTTTCGCATCTGGTGCAGGAAGTGGATGCAGAGGAAGCCGCGCGCGAAATCGTGAGCGCGGTGGGAATGGCGTAAAAATGCGTGTCCCGAAACTCGAAGCGCCGCGCAACCCATTTTGGATTCTTGTCGGGCATTTTATCCGGCGCATTCTTGCCGGTGGAGACGAAAACGAAGCCGAAGGCGGAATGAGTCTCGGCTTGGGAGCAGTGTTCACAATTCTTGCGTCGCCGGGCGCGTTCGCGTCCATCTTTTTGCTCGACAAGTACTCCACGCTCTTACAGTGGCTTCGCCAGCAAAGCTTTGATTCCTACAGAGCGTCCGTTACTGACGAATACTTCTTCGTTGTGCTTTCGATGACTATCACGGGTCTCGTGATGGTGCTGCGTTGGAACCGCCTATTCCCCGATCGGCGCGATTTTGCAAACCTCGCCGTGCTACCTATCCCGATTCGTCATGTCTTTGTTGCAAACTTTATCGGACTGTTCAGTCTCGCCTTGCTGTTCGCAGTTGATGTAAATGCTTTCTCAGCAATTTTCTTCCCGTTCATCGTTACGATCAATGACGGCGCGGGTGGAAGCTTCCAAAAACTGCTCATCATGCTGCGCAGCCATGCCGCAACTGTGTTCTTATCCAGCTTATTCAGCTTCTTCGCCGTATTCGGAGCCGTCGGCGTTTTGATGCTGATTGTTCCGAAGCGCTTTTTTCCATCGGTGTCGCTCTGCGTTCGCATTCTGCTGGTTATTGCGCTTTTGAGCGAGTTTTTCACCAATCTGCTGCTGCAGCTTTTTGCCGGACATCTGCCAGGTGCGGAGAATCGTTACGCGCATCTGCTGCCTTCTTTCTGGTTTCTGGGTGTTTACGAAAGCCTGGCGCATGTCGTTAATCCCGCAACCGCAATGCTGGCGCGCCAGG
>JAJPJN010000054.1 GCA_021324185.1 Terriglobia bacterium
AATTACCACTCGATTTCTACCTTCCCCTCGGCCTCGCCCGACGGCCACATTGTGGCATTTACCACCTGGGCGGGCGGTTACCCGGCGATTCAAATGTTTTCTCTCGACAGCGGCCGCAAACTGCCCTTTTATAACCAGCGCGCCTCCATGAATGCTTTCGTTACGTTTACGCCGGATTCCAAGCGCATCATTTTTTCTTCTACTCTGGCGGGCGGCAACGCACAACTGTACATGGCGAATGTGGATGGAAGCGGGCTGCAGCGCATCACGGCGTCGGGAGCCATTGAAGTGGAGCCGAAAATTAATCCCAAGACGGGAACAGATATGGTGGATGTCTCCGGACGTTCGGGGCTGCCACAGATTTACCACATGTCTCTGCAGGGAACCGACGTGCAGCGGCTGACCGCCGGAACAGGTGAAGCTACGAATCCTTCCTGGAGCCCGGACGGGATTCATATCGCTTTCGCCTGGACGCGAGGTTTCGAACCGGGCAATTACAACATATTTGTGATGGATGTCTCGAGCCAGCAGACAACGCAGTTGACGGCCAATGAAGGACGGAACGAAAATCCCAGCTTTGCCCCCGACGGCGCCCATATTGTTTACGCCTCGAAACGCGGCGGCCGCTCGCAAATCTGGGAGATGAACGCCGACGGAACGGGCAAACATGCGCTTACTCAGACCGGCAATAATGAAAAACCATTTTGGGTTAATGCAGAACAGTAAGAAAATGAATTAGCAGTCAAATTTAAAAACATTGAGGGAGGACTGAGTTACTAACATGCAAAAATGCAGAGCATCGTCGATCGCCGTATCAACACTCCTGTTGGTTTTCGCAGCAGCGTGCCACAAAAAGACGCCGCCACCACCGCCGCCACCACCACCGGCTCCATCGGCGGCGCCCACCAACAAACCAACCATCAATTACTTCACGGCCGAGCCGAGCACCATCAATCCCGGCCAGTCGTCTTCTCTGCGTTGGAGCGTTACGGATGCAACGAATGTCTCAATTGAAGGGATCGGACCGGTAAGTCCAAGCGGCCGCCGCGCTGTATATCCGGCCCAGACAACCGATTACCATTTGACTGCCAGCGGACCGGGTGGCACGGCAGAAGCGACAGCAACCGTCACGGTCAGCACGCCCCCACCGTCGAGGCCGAGTGCTCCCCCGCCAAGTCAAAAGACGATTCAGGAGATTCTGTCGCAGGACGTGCAGGACATTCACTTTGATTACGACAAATCCGATATCCGGCCGCAGGACCAGGCCATTCTGCAAAGCGACGCCAACGCGCTGAAGCAGATCTTCAGCATGGACCCGAACTTCATCGTGCAGATTGAAGGCAACTGCGACGAGCGCGGATCGGCTGAATACAATCTGGCGCTCGGCGATCGCCGCGCGCAGGCCGCCAAAGATGCGCTGGTTAGCATGGGGATACCGGGCGATAAGCTCAGGACCATCAGTTACGGCAAGGAGCGGCCCATCTGCACCGAAGCGACCGAAGATTGCTACGCGCGCAACCGGCGCGACCACTTTGCCGCAGCGCAGTAAATCTGCCGCGCGAAGAAGACCAGCTCGCGAACACTTACACTGAAAGCATCCGCGCACAAGGGGCTGCAATGCCCCCGCGCTTGAATTGAGGAGTGAACTGATATGAAACTAGTGCGCCTTGGCGTCCTCGCGCTCACCTTCTGCAGCTTTTCGTTTGCAGTAAACAAAGACCTGCTGGCCTTGCAGCGTGCCATGGAGGAGCGATTCGATGCGCTGCAGCAGCAGCAACAGCAGCTCAATTCGAAGCTGGACGTGCTGACCGGCATGATTCAGGCGATCCAGAGCGATTCCCGCCACACCGCAGACCAGGTTGCCGGCATGCAGGACGCCTTGCGGACGGCCGTGACCAATTCCTTGGCGCCAGTCAACAACCTTGGGACCAAAGTCGAGGCCACAAGTGAGGACGTACGCTCGCTGCGTGATGCCCTGGCCGATCTCGGCGCCCGTTTGGAACGCATGGACGCTAAGATCACAGACCTCAAGAATCAGATTCAGATTATGCAGAGCCCGCCGCCCGCTCCCGGCGCGCAGAGTCCGGCTGGACCTCCCGGAAGCATCGGCTCAACCGCTGCTCCGGGCCAGGGCGCAGCCAGCGGCCCGCCTGCGGGCGTCAGCGCGGCTCAACTCTTCACGGATGCGCGGCGCGATCAACAGACGGGCAACACGCAGCTTGCCGTTCAGGAGTACCAGCAGTATCTAACCTACTTTCCAAATACCGAATATGCGCCCACCGCGCAGTATTATCTGGGCGAAATCGCCTATCAGCAAGGCGATTACCGAACCGCCATCAACGCCTTCGACGCGGTGATGGAACGGTATCCGAATAACCCCAGAACCAAAGACGCCGCCTACATGAAAGGCCTCGCGCTCGCCAAGAACGGCCAGCGCACGCAGGCCGTGCAGGAACTGCGGGCTCTGATCCAAAAGTATCCGGGCTCCGAACAGGCGCACAAAGCGCAGGCCGCATTAGCCGATCGCAGCCTTTTCCCCTCAGCCGCAGGCACGCGCCGCCGGCCGGATTAGCACAACGCCGCACGCCGCCAGTCAGGCGCGCGCGCAGGCGCTTTTAACCGCACTCACCACATCGTCGAAATTATCGGGCTTGACAATAAAGTCGGTCGCCCCGAGCGCCATACACTTCGCCCGGTCCGAATTCAGCTTGGAAGAGGTGAAAATGATGGTCGGGATGTCCCGCAATTGCGGGTCCTGCTTGATGGCCTCGAGCACCTCGAACCCGTTCACCTTTGGCAGGTTCAGGTTCAGCAAGACCAGAGCGGGCCGCGGCGCATCTTTGTATTTTCCCTGCTGGCGCAGAAATGCAAGAGCGTCCTGGCCGTCGGAGACGCGAACCAGACGGAACGGCTGCCGGACCTGCTTGAACGCGATCTGCAGGATGTAATACGCACCATCGTCGTCCTCGACAGCCAGGACTGTGGCCTGCGGCTGCATTGCATCTCCTACAGTTAAGATTCGAAATGGCCGGCTTTCGCTACGCACAGCGTGAACAATGCGAACGCTCCGGGCCGGTAGCTCGTATCTATATCAATGTCCCTTGTAGACGATCTGCGCTATTCCGTACGTGTAATAAGGAAGTCGCCGCGCTTCAGTTTAGCTGTCGTTGCAACGCTCGCGTTAACGGTTGGCCTCACCACCACCGTCTTCAGCGTGCTCGATACGGTGTTCATTCGCCCGCTGCCCTACAACCAGCCGGACCGGATCTTCGCGTTGCGAACCTACTCACCGCAAAATTACACGCAACCGGCTTCTTATCCGGAGTACCTGGATTGGCGCCGGGACACCAAATCCTTCTCAGCGCTGGCTGCCTATAACAGCTATTCCGGTGTCAATTTCGAGCACGGCGGCACGGCGATTGCGCTTCCCGCAGTGGGGACATCGGATAATTTTTTCGACGCTTTCGGGGTAAAGCCGGTACTGGGCCGTACCTTTGTTGCCGGTGAAGAACTGCCGGGCCGTAACTTCGTCGTGGTGCTGAGCAACGAGGTTTGGCGCAGCTATTTCGGCGCTCGCCGCGACGCCGTCGGCTCCAAGGTAAAGCTCGATGGCATTAGTTACACAGTAATCGGCGTCATGCCGCCTGGCTTCCGGTTTCCTATCAGCGAAACGAACGTCATTTACCGGCCGTTCGATTTGACCCCGATGCAACGCAATGGCCGCGGTAATCACTGGCTGCGAACGGTGGCGCGGCTACGGCCGGGCATCAGCGCCCCGGTTGCTCAACAGGAGTTCAACCAGGTTCTCGATCAATTGGGCCGCATTTATCCTGATTCGAAAGGCCGGCGCGCGAAGCTGGTCGATCTGCCTTCCTTCACGGTTGGCAATGCCTCTGCCGCTTTGCGATTGCTTCTGTATGCGGTACTCGCGCTGCTGGCCATGGGCTGCGTCAATATCGCAGGTCTGCTGTTCGCACGCGGCGTACGCATGGAGCGCGAAGTTGCCGTCCGGTCGGCGCTGGGCGCCAGCCGCGGCCGGTTGCTGAGGCAATTTGTCCTCGAAGCGGTGGTCTACGCTCTCGCGGGCGGCGTTGCCGGCATTGCAATCGCTTTTGGCCTGCTGCGCGCTACCAGCGTTCTGCTCACCGCTGCCCTGCAGCGTGGAAGTGAAGTGGAAATCAATCCGATGGTGCTGCTGGCATCGTTAGCGGCTGCCGTGGTGACCAGCGTCATTGCGGCGCTTGCGCCCGCTCTGCGCATTTCGGGAGTATCGTCCAATGCCGCGCTTCGCTCCGGAGGACGCGCCGGCACGGAACGCCGGCAGCATCGCCTGCGCGCCGGTTTCGTGGTAGCGCAGGTCGCTCTGGCGCTGGTTCTGCTGGTGACAGCCGATCTCGTTTTCTGCATGCTTTCCGGCCTGCAACATGCCGAATTCGGATTCGATCCCCAGCACATTTTGACTGCCGAGATCGATCTTTCTCCCGGCAGTTATGAACACCGCGGCCTGATGAGCAACTTCTATCTGCCAATGCTCGCGCGCGTCCAAACCATCCCCGGAGTCGAGAGCGCCGGTCTCATTCAAATCGTCCCCATCCAGGACTGGGGTTGGAATGGCGACGTTCACATCGCGGGCTATCCGCCGAATCCTCACAATGAGGCCCGCCTGGCGGAACTTCGCTTTGTCAGCCCAGGTTATTACTCCGTCTTCGGCGACCGTCTGGTGCGCGGTCGCTTGCCCGATCCATCCATCGATACTCCGAACTCGCAGCGCGTGGCGGTGGTCAATGAAACCTTTGTGAAGAGGTTTATCCATGCGGGCGAGGATCCCATCGGCAAAGTGATTGATAGTGACGACAAGGTCACCATTATCGGCGTGGTGCGTGATATCCGGCAGAGCATCTATGAGCCACCGCTGGCCGAACAGGATTGGCCCGTTTCACAATTGCCGCGCGAAATGGAATTGCTGGTGGTGCGTTCCATGCACCTGGTGGTTCGCACCGCCGGTAAACCGGAATCCATCATCCCGGATCTGCGCAGCATCTTCCACCAGTTCGACCCGACGCTGCCGTTCCGCACACCGCAAACAATGAATCAGGTGATTGCCGGTGCTCTCACGTTTCAGCGTTTAGAAAACTGGTTGTTTGGGGCCTTCGCCGGGCTGGCGGTTTTGCTTTCGCTTCTCGGCTTGTACGGATTAATCAGCCATGAAGTAGAAGGCGGAACGCGCGATATCGGCGTGCGCATGGCCCTCGGCGCGACACGGCCGCAAATATTCGGCATGGTCTACGCGCGCGTCGGCTCCATGGTTGCGGCGGGCCTGGCCACTGGCCTTTTGGCTGCCTGGATCATGCGCAAAATCATTCAGGCCGTGGTCACTATCAAGTGGGAGCACGAACTGGCCGCAATCGCCGTTGTGGCTGCGCTGTTCGGCGTCGTGGCTCTGCTGTCTGCCTTCGTTCCGGCGCGGCGGGCAGCCACCGTTGAACCCATGGAGAGCTTGCGCGTGGAGTAGAGGAGCCGCCTTACAGCAACCGGAAGCTCACTTCGATTTGCGCCTGAACGGCGACCGGCCTGCCGTTTCGCATAGCCGGGCGGAAGCGCCACTTCGATACCGCTTCAATGGCTTTTTGATCCAGCCCCAGCCCCAGCGGCCGCACTACGTGAATGTCGCGCGTGTTGCCGTCCGCGTCAATGATGATCGACAACAGCACCGTTCCCGAATATTTCGCTTTTCGCGCTTCTTCCGAGTACTCCGGCTCAATCTTGTAAATCGGAACAGGTGTCGAGACTTCGCCACCAATCTGATAAACGCCGCCACCCACTCCGCCGCCGTGGCCCGGTCCGTAACCGTTTCCATTGCCGTCGCCGATGCCGTTTCCGCTGCCCGCGCCTAGACCGTTCGTGCCTGGGCCGCCGGAATTACCCAGCACTTTGCTGAGCGGATCGCCGTACAACTCCGCAGTAATCTGCGGCGCTTGCGCCGTAATAGTGGGCGCGACCGGCAGTTTGGGTTGAGGAATCGCCTGCATTGGCGGCATAAACTGCTTGGGAGCAAACTTAGGCGCCGCGCCCTTGGCCACCGGCTCAGGCATCTTCTGGCCGCCGCCACCACCACCGCCCGCCTTCTGCATTGCCCGCAATTTCGGCTGCCAGTTGGGAATGTAGACCAGGTGGCCCAGATCCTTCACTTTGTTCTGAACCGTTTTCGATTGAAATGCAATGAAGAGCAGCGCCACGGCGGCCGCATGAATCAGCATCGATACCGCACCGGATTTCATTCGTTGACTCATGGGCACGGCGCCTGCCGCCAGCGCAAACGTCGGCAGGCGTAGTGGCGTATGTTGCGGTCGCAGAAAAACTCGCGCCTTCAAATCAGCCGGGGCTTCCGGAACAGTCCATTGAGAAAGCATTTCGTTTAACTCCCAATCGTTCAGTTCTTCATTTGCAAACGTTCTCATAGGCTCCCATCTTTCTGTACGGCGCCAGCCATCGTTTCAGCCGCTGCCGGGCACGATGCAGACGCGATTTCACGACGCCAATATCGGCCTCCACAATCTGCGCAATTTCGGCCAGTTGAAACCCCTCGTATTCGAAAAGGATCAACGCCTCGCGCTGCAAATCCGGCAGTTGCGCTATCGCCTGCGCTACCACTGCGGAAATCTCCTGATCCGCTTTCCGGTCCGCCAAAGACACGGCCCAATCCTCCTCGACATACGAATCCGCATGCTCATCGCGATATCGCTTGCGCACCAGATTTCGCGCAACGGAAAACAAATACGTCCGCATATCCCCGCGCGCAGCATCCCAACGCTGCGGATGCCGGAGCATGGACAGAAAGCAATCCTGCGTTATATCTTCCGCGAGATCGGCTCGTCCGAGTAATCGATACGCGAACCGGTATACCGCTCTATGGTGCTCATCAAACGCTTGTTCGGCCGTCAATTGACTCTCTATCAGGGATTACCGCCAGCAGGTGCAAAAGATACGGCGGCGTTTTGGCGATCTCAAACTATTGCCCGCGGCCGTACATGAGAACCAGCGAACGCTGGGCAAACGGCATATAGACCAGCGCCGCACTTGCGCCCAGCGCCAGCCCGGTCGGAATGTGATGAATCAGCAGGAAGGGCGACAGCGCCCACAGCAGATCCAGTATCAACAGCACCGGAAACAGCGGCCGGAACTTTTGCGGAAGATGCGGGAAGTTAAATGCAGCCGCTGTCAAAAGAAACAGCCGCACCGGAATCAGCACCGACGCAGTAGCCACTAACAGAACCATCAACCCGCCGGGTGCGGGCAGATTCGCCTCCAGGAAAATGCCATGAATTTCCTGCAGATTGGCAAGAGCGCCGAAATAGAAGCTCAGGTACATTACCTGCACAAGCATCAAAAGCAGCCGGACCAGCCGGCGAGGAGCCGCAGGCAATTCGCCCGGTTCTGTTAAGACGGCTCCGAATCGAGGCTCGATCCGAGGCGCATCTGTCGCCGCAAGGGGCGCAGACGGCTGTTCTTCGCGAGGCGAATGCACCGCCACCGGCGTCAGGAAACGGTAACCCTTGCCGGGAATCGTCTCGATATAGCGCGGCCGGCTTGCCGAATCGTCGAGCGCCGCGCGAATCTTGTTCACCGCCGTATTCAGCCCATGCTCGAAATCGACGAACGTGTCGCCGCCCCAAAGCTGCTGCCGCATCTCTTCGCGCGTCACGATTTCGGACGGCCGTTCGAGTAGCAGCAGCAGCACCTGAAACGGCTGCGAGTGCAGCTTGATCCGAACGCCCCGTTTGCGCAGCTCGCCCGTAGCCTCATCGGCTTCGAAGACGCCGAATCGAAAGATCCGATCTGTGGCCTTCCGGAGCATGAAATTTCCAGTGTAGCCGATCCTTAACTTCCCTGACTTCAGTGACTTAGACGATGAGGCGCAAAAGAGGCCGGTTTGATTTCCGTTGCATTGAATGGCGCGGCGGCGGCAACAAAAAATCGGGTCAATGAAAATAACCATCTTCCTGCTCCTCGTATTGCCTGCCTGCCGGGCCGCGAATTTGAGCGTGGCCGCGGAACAGGCTTGGCAGATTTACACCGCCCAGGTCGAAGAGCGCATTGCGCGCCAGCACACGCAACGCGACACCTATCTGGCAGCGCTCCATGGTGACCCCGCAGAACGCGCGGGCATCGCATCGCAGCTTTCCTCAGGCGTTGTGTCTGTCGTTTCGCTCAACGGCCCTGATGCACTTCCGGGCGCGCTGCTCCATCACTGGCGTGCCACGGCGTTTGTGCCGCAGGCAACCCCCGAAGAAATGCTGCACCTGCTGCGCGATTACGATCATTTGTCCCAATACTACGCGCCGGTCGTGACCGCCTCGCATCTGATCGCAAAAGACGGCCCCGCTGCGCTTGTCGCGATGCGAATGAATGAGAAGAAGATCATCACGGTCGTGCTCGATTGCGAGTTTCGCATCGAGAACGGTCTCGCAGGCTTTGATCGCGGCTACGAATTTTCCCGCAGTACCCACATCCGGCAAGTCGATTATCCCGGCACGGCACGAGAGCACCTCCGCCCCGAGCGCGATGGAGACGGGCTGCTCTGGCGCTTGAATTCCTACTGGAGTTTCATCGAGTGGCGGAACGGCCTGGTGATCGAGTGCGAATCGATTTCGCTTACTCGCGATATACCCGCCGGCCTGAACTGGCTGGTTGCGCCGCTGGTTCGCGATCTCCCACGCGAATCGCTCGAATTCACGATCAGAGCCACCGCAAAAGCGCTCCAGGCGCAGAACACGGAAGGGGCAAAGCGATGAATAACCAGACAACGAGGAACGCGCCGGCCTGCAGAGTTCACACAGCGCTCACGGCGAATCTCGAAAAGCGGCTGCTGATCTGGCTGGCCGTCCGGACACCATCGATCATCAGTTCGGATCATTTGACCCTTCTGGCCTTCGTCGCCCAGCTTTTCGCCGGCGCCGCCTATGCGCTCGCGTCAAAGGACACGCAAGCGCTTTGGCTGGTTAACTTCTTTCTGTTTCTGAACTGGCTGGGCGACAGTCTGGATGGCACGCTGGCGCGGGTTCGCAATAAACAGAGGCCGCGTTATGGCTTCTACGTGGATCATGTTGCCGATATATTGGGCGCGCTGGCCCTCATAACCGGCCTCAGTTTTTCCGGCTATCTGCACTGGCAGGTGGCGATTGCGCTGCTTGTAGGCTTCTACATTCTGTGCATTGAGAGCTATCTGGCGACTTACAGCCTGGGCGCGTTCCATGTTTCGCACGGCCTCTTCGGGCCCACCGAAATCCGCATCTTATTGGCCGCAGGGAACGCATTCCTGATCACCCGGCCCATCATTGTCATCGCGAACCATCGCTTTCTGCTGTTCGATGTTGCAGGAGTAATAGCCATATCCGCCATGCTAGTGATGGCCATAACAGCAGTCGTCGATCACACGATGGAGTTATACCGGCAGGAACCGCTCACTTAATCGCGATGGTAAAGAATGACTCGCGTCAAATCCGGTAATGTTCAGCGCGGCGATGGACGATCGGGCCGGACAATGTCCCAGAATTCGCTTGCCCAATGTTCGTACAGACGCGACGAAGTGAATGTGCGCGGCAGCATATCGAGGTACTTGCCCGTCGTATAGTTCAAACCGGCAATTCCGGCCGTGTAAAACACTTCGTGGCAGGTGTGCATGCCACCGCCGATCAAATACGCGACACAGCCCATCAGATACTGTTTCATCGATTCCGGATTATTGAGGAGCGTGGGCTGAAAAATCTTGGCGCTGGAGAGCAGTGTGCTGGTGGTACCGGATGCAGAAGCTGCAAACACCAGATTGTTCTCGCCCAGGATTTTGCGGAACTCGGGCCGCATCTGCCGGGCCGCGATGAGAAACATATCGGTCCCGCGATTGCGCGCTTCCATGCGCATATTGCTGAAATCGATTCCGCTGCGCTCCAGCGAGGGTGCAAAGGGGATGGTGAAATCATTCGTGATCAGCCCCGGCATGGCGGACTGCGTATAACTCGTATTCGGCCGGTTTTCGCGGCCTCGCAGAGTCCCTTCATACCAATCTTCCCGGAAGCCGAACTTTGTGGCCACTTCCATAGGCTTGCCCATGCCTGGTTCGTTGCTGCAATAGATCTTCAGGAACGTATCATGCAGGTTCATGATCCTGGGCAGATCGCCAGTATGGAGAGAGGTGAGCCACATGTCAACGGTTGCCTTGAACTGATTCACTGCCGAAGGCGATGGCTTCGCAACCGGCAAACGGCCGAAGCTGGTGGGGTTCGATACATACTTCCCATCCACTTCGGTAATTCGCTTAAAAGCGTCCGGGCCGGACAACCGTGCGCTGAGTGTCTTCCAGTACGCCTCGATTCCGCTGCTTACGAGATCCACTGCCGGTTGCGCGAATTTCGGATTGTCGAGCATCAACTGCCCAAGAGCCGTATCGCAAGTCAGGCGGCGTTGCCTCTCGACTTCGTCGTCATAATAAATAAGCTTCGAGCCCGCCTTTGCGTAACTCGATTTTCCGGTTTTTGGATCGCCAAAGACGACGCGTCCGTCCGAGGTTAGCGCGACGGCTGCTTCGGTCGCCTTAGGCCTACCCGGCCTGACGACGTAACCGCGCTCATTCATGAAATCCTGCTGAAGGTAATCGGGCATAGCTGCCAACCTAACACGGAACACGCCGCCTGGGCGAGTCGTCACCGGCACCTGGCAAGCGATTACGAGCGATGCAGGGGATGTGCCGCCGCCAGCTTCAACTCACCTTGGCTTGCAGGCGCTTGATCAAATCCGCGTACATTCCAACCGCTTGCTGCAACTGCTCTTTTGGAATACGCTCTTCGGCTGTATGCGCCACCAGAATACTGCCCGGGCCCAACAAATACGGTTCGCCCCAGGCGCCGGCAAAGGCCGGGATGTCGGTCGTAAACGCAACCACCGTGGTTTCGAAGCCTTGCAATGTGCCCAGATGGAGCGCCGGAATGAAGAGAACTTCTTTGGCCTCAGCATCCGGCGCGACGGCCGCGCAGATATCCGCGCGTAGTTTCGTCACATCGCCCACCACACGAATAAAAATTTCCGCCTGCGCAGAATCGGGAATCACATTGGGCGCCCGGCCGCCTTCTATGGTGCCGATATTCAGCGTGCTGGCGCCCAGAATCTCATCGGTGGGCATGGGAATGCGGCGTATTCGCTCGAGCGCATCCAGCAACTTTTCAATCGCCGATTCGCCCAGTTCCGGATAGGCCGAGTGCGCCATCTTTCCCGAAGCCACGATCTCAAACCGGAGAGCGCCCTTCGAGCCGAGCGCAAGCCGGTTTTCAGTCGGCTCGCCATTAATCAGAAACCGGCTCCCCCGAGTATTCCTCGCCGCCACCTGCGCGCCCGCGCTGTTCCGTTCTTCGCCGACCACGAAAAGCATTCCGAAATTCCGCTGCCCGGCCTGCAGCAGACGTTCGCCCGCCGCAATCATCGCGGCGATGATTCCCTTGGTGTCACAGGCGCCGCGCCCCCAGATAAACGTGTCGTCTTCGCGCGAGGGAATGAACGGCGGCACCGTGTCCATGTGCGTCGAGAGCACCACCACCGGCTCGCCGAATCGGATAAAAATGTTGTCGCGTAGTTCCTCTACCGGCATGCGTTCAAGCTGGCCGCCGAACCGCCGCGCCAAATCGCTGAGGTGATGAAAAAGAAAATCCCCGATGGCCTTCTCATTCGGTGTGATCGATTCAATATCGATCAGCCGGCGAGTCAGTTCAAAGACATGCATCGGAGCCACAGCCCATATTATTCATTGATCGGCTTGGATGTTTTTGGGCGCCGGCTTTCACCGAACCTGGGCAAACTCCGTGTTATACTCTCAAAAGTAGTTCCGCCCCGGGGCTTTGCTTTGCCTTGCGCGGTTCTTTGCGGCGATTCCGCCAAATTATCCAGACTATGCCCAAATTGAAGACACATAAGGGTGCGTCCAAACGGTTCAAGAAAACGGGCACGGGCAAGATCGCCCGGCGCCATGCCTTCGCCCGCCATATCTTGACGTCGAAGCCGCGGTCCCGCAAACGCAAGCTCGGCCAGGGCGTCATCGCTGATGAAACCGATCAGCCGAAGCTGAAGACGATGCTTCCCTATTAAGGGAGGTTGCAATCCGGAGCAGGATCAGGCTCGCCGCACGTGCCTGTTACTCTCCCCTGTTACGCGCAGACCGGGCAATGCCGCTGCGCTTTGCCGGCCAATAGGTCCGGCAGAACTTAGTTACAAGGAGCAAACGTGCCAAGAGTAAAAAGAGGTACCAACCGGCGGGATTACCGCCACAAAACCCTGAGCCGCGCCAAGGGTTACTTCCTGACGAAGTCCAAGCTGAATCGCGCCGCCCAGGAGGCGGTCGAAAAGGCGCTGCGTTACGGATACGTCGGGCGCCGCCTGAAGAAGCGCAATTTCCGTTCTCTCTGGATTGTGCGCATCAACGCTGCCTGTCGCGGAGCGCAAATTTCCTACAGTAAGTTCATCAGCGGTTTAAAGCGCGCTGGTATCGAGCTGAATAGGAAAGTGCTGGCCGATATCGCCATCAACGATTCCGCCGGCTTTCTGGCCCTGGTTGAGAAGGCAAAGGCTGCTCATCAGGCCAACGTGCAATAGTGGAGAATTATCGTCAGGAATATGGAAGCAGTGCAAGAGAGCATCGACAGCCTCGCGAATCTCGAAGAGCGCATCAACCGCGCCGTCCAAGTCATCACCGCTTTGCGGTCTGAAAACGAAGATCTTCAGCGCCGCGTACACACGCTCGAAGAGGAGTTAAACACTATGCGCGGCGAACGGAAACAGGTCAAGACACGCATAGAAAAGCTGCTTAGCCAGCTTGATCTGCTCACCGCAAGCTGAGCAATCCCAGTATGGATGCCGCGGACGCCAACAAACGAACGGTCCGGGTTACTATCTTTAACCAGACTTACACCGTCACTACAACCGAAGACCCCCGCGACATCGAAGAGCTGGCGCTCGAAGTGGACGAGTTGATGTCCTCTATTGCGCGCCGCGCGGCCAATCTCGATACCACCCGTACCGCGGTGCTCGCGTGCCTTCATCTGGCGGACCGGTTGCGAACCGTCGAGCGCCAGTTGGAAGCTCTGCGCGACGGCATAACGCATAAGACGCGCAATTTTGTCCTGCTGCTCGACCAGGCCGTTGCCGATACAGAACCGCGAACTTAAACGAGCAAGTTAAAAGTTGCGGTTCTGCTTCTGCAAACTGCCGAAACTTCCAATGTTCGCCACCTGGAACGAAAACAGGTATTGATTCTCCTGGCGAATACCCAGATTGAAATTTCTGAGCTGGAAACTGAAGCCGCAACAATCCGTGTTGTAGGACGCCGTGACAAAATCGAACAGGCGCTTGTTTAAGAGCTCGTCGTAAAACAGGCTGCCTGAGACATTCCAGCCTTTTCGATTCGTCGAGCCGTAGCCGCCGCCAAAAGAGATCTGATTCGCTTGCGGCGTAAGGACCGGTTCGGTTTTGATGGCGGTATCCGTCACCCCGGCAAAATATTTCGAGTGCCGGAAGGTTACTCCGTAGCTTTGATCAAGGAAGCGTTTCGATAACGGATCGTAGTTAGTACGCCACTCGGCTGAAAAAAACGGATACGGATTCAGCGTCAATGTGGAAACGATAGGCGAATAGTCGCGCGGGCCGTTCAGAAAAGCGAGCGGCGTCAGCTCCACCGCCGAAAACACGATGTTGCGTTGATTCGGCAGCACCGCGCCGCCAAATGTGGGATCGAAGTAGCGCGCGTGCGCAATGCGCCAGGTGAGCACCTCCGCCACCGTGCCGTATTTATCCTTGGCGTAAAGCCGGTTCGTCATGGATACCGTGAGCTGATTCGTGTTGGAAAGAATATCTGTGGAATCGAAATGGATGATCTTCTGGAAGTTATCGATTCCGGCAAGATACTCGTAAGTCGCTTCTGTTTCGATAACATGCTTGAATTTCGTGGCGACAAGATGCAGCCATTTGGGCGGCGTGTAGACGCGCTCGAGTGTCGGCAGGCGCAGGTCGACCACAAAATCGGCATTCCGGCGAAACAGATTCGCATTCGCTAGCGCCACAGTCGTGCTCGAAGCAGGCGGGCAAACGGGATATCCGTTGCAGGAAAGAACCGGAGTATACGTAGTCGAGTTTTCCGAATAGTAATTGCCGTAATCGGTGAGGCCGAATGTGACGCTGGGGTTTAGAGAAAAACCTTTCCAATTGAAATCTGTGCTGATTCGCGGCTGTGCGTCAACGCGCATATATTCGCTCGTGTTGAAGGTCGCAACCGGCGGAGTAGCTGTAGCGGTCGTATTCGGGCCCGTTGGTTCCTCCCGGTGCAGTACGCCGGCATCGGAATTGAACGAAAACCACAGCGGGATGGGACCCTTCACAAGCTGCTGGTCGCGCCCGCGAAACTCCACATCCGGCAGGCTCTGCAGAACGACCCGGTTCGGTGTCTGATGCAGATACGTGACAGCTTCATACAGTTCCTTGCGCTCCATGGCGAAGTTGAGCGTGTACCGGTCGTTCTTAAAATGCCGCTGCAGAAATCCGATGGAATTGTTCTGCGAGGAGATGGTGGTTGCAAATGAGTAAGAAAAAGCTTCGCGGAACAGGAACGAACTGAGATAGTTGTAATCCAACCGCCCGGTGAACCCCAGGACTTGCGTGCTCGCAGTGAGTTCGAACTCCTCGCCGCCTTCTTTTATGTTGCCGGATTGCGGGCCGGTGCCATTAATGTCATCGACGCCGTAAAAACTAAAATTAAAATCGCTATTCTCATTCGGCTTCCCGCGGAAGTCATAGCGAAGGGCCGGCCCGCGCGACGTGAAGTCCTGCCCGATGATGCTCATGTCATAGCTTCTGTTAACCGCCCAGTAATAGCCGAGCCCGAACAGGTAACCATAGAGCGAGCTATGCCCGATGTTGGGCGTCAGGAATCCGCTCTGGCGAGGATGTCTTCCCAACGGCCGGTAAAAATAAGGCAGGTAAAAGATCGGGATACCGCGCAACCGGAACACGGCGCGCTTGGCAATCGCCCGGTCGGCCGGAATCAGGTCGAATACCGGCGATTCAAATACCCACCACGGTTTCGGCATCTTGCAATCGGTCAGGAAACCGTGATGCAGGATGTACCGGTCCTTGATTCGCTCGGCCCATTGGGCCTGGAAGTAGAACGGATTGGACGTTGTCAAAATGCCGGGGCTGGTGATCACCTTGGCGGGCGCGGTGCCTGTCACGCCATAAAACTTCCCTTCCTGGCTCTTGATGTTGTAATCGCCGTATTCGGCGTCCAGTTTGTCGCCGGTGGCGTAGTGCTCCAGATGAACATGGCCCTGCGCGTGCGCCCAGTTCGTATCCGAGTTGTAGCGGATCTCGTCGGCGCTGATCGAAAAATCGCTGGTTACGACCCGTGCGGCTCCGTGTAGCAGCCGGATCTCGCCGTTGGACTCTTGCGTGACCGCGTCAAAGATGAGCTCATCCTGAGCCGGAATGTCGGGTTTGGTTGGCGGCTTATTTTCCTGGGCTGGGGCTCTCCCATCGAGCAAAAGTAGTACGCAAATGGAAAACAACAACTTATATAAAAAATGTTCTAGACAAAATTTAAGTTTTCTGGTAGATACAGAAACTGGGAGAATTTGCAGACTCAACCGAAAACCGTAGCATGCGGGCTGTTGCCGCCGCAATAGTTTTCGAGTCTTATTGGGGCAGATCGCGATGAACGCCAAATGACTTGCCAGCATTGTCAGACTTGGATCTTAGACGACGACCACCGCTGCCGCCGTTGCGGCAGACGCGTCCGCGGCATGCCCTCGCGCATCTCGCCTGAAACTTTTCCGATTGCCGCAACGGCCACGGCGCCTGCTTACGATTACGAACCCGCGCCCGAACCTCGCGTCTGGGAAGCGGGCCAGGCACAATTGTTCCCCTCCGAAGCCGCCAAACCGCGCGTCGTTCCATTCGATTCGCTGACCAGCCCGGCAGAACGGGAATCCATCCGGGCGCGAGCCGAAGCGCACCGGCCATTCGACGCGCGTCGCGGGCGATCTGAAACAACGGAGATCACGCGCCCTGCACCGGTGAAGACCGCGCGTGTGGAAGTGCGGCATGCGAAGCCGCGCAAGACAAAATCGCTCGACCAGCGGACACTCGATTTTCAAGGACAGCAGGAGGTCCTCTCCCCGCCGCAATCGAACATCATCTGCGACGCGCCGGTTGCGCCCGCCGCGTTGCGTGTGGAAGCTGCCTTTTTGGATGGATTGTTGATCGCATTGGGGTACGCGCTCGCGGGCGGCCTGTTTCTGTACCTGGGCGGCCATATCTCGGCCGACAGGCATTCCGCCCCGTTTTTGCTGATGGCTCTGGTGACGCTTCCACTCGTCTACAAACTGCTTTGGACTGCGGCCGGGCACGACAGTATCGGAATGCAGAAAGCGGGCATCCGGCTGGTGGATTTCGACGGGAATCCCCCTTCGCAGAGGCGCCGTTTTCAACGCCTCGCCGGAAGTATCCTCAGCTTGCTTGCCGCGGGAGTTGGCCTCATTTGGGCGCTGCTCGATCAGGACGGCCTCACGTGGCACGACCATATATCGAGCACGTTCCCCACGATCGATTCGGATTCCCGATAAGACAGCTACGCAAGCGTCGTATCCCCCGCGGGAATGACGACTGCCGACATCGACCCCTTCGATTGCGGCATGCGCGGGTCGGCGCCGTACGACTGGATCTGGTCGCGCGCAAACTCCGCCTCGGGTTGTTCGCAGGTGATGACGATGGTCCGGCCGGTCATATCGACCTCGACCGCGTGCTGGAAGGCGACATCTTTGGGCAGAAGAAAAAGCTTTTGGAGCATCTCGACAACGTAGTCGTAGGTGTGCTCATCGTCATCAAGCAGCACGACGTGGAACAACCGCCCGTGGTGCTCCCCCTGATCGATTTCAAACGAGGGGGTGATGGTAGGCGCTGGAGTAACGGCCGCTGGCATGTAGATCCGGACTTTTTAATTGGATCATACAGACGTTCCGGAGCATCTGGCTGCTAGAATACAAGCGAGTTCCTCCTAATGGGGGCGCAACGGCTTCGACGGGATTGAATCGTTGTGTGAAGGCGTGTCGGGTTCCGAGCTCGCGTAAAACGAGCGGACAACAAGAACTGCCAGTATCGCGCAGTTTGCATACGCTGCTTAATTAAATAGGTAGCCGCTCCGGCTGACGAGCCTGCGCGTCAGCCATCGAGCG
>JAJPJN010000036.1 GCA_021324185.1 Terriglobia bacterium
GCTTCATCCAGTGCACACAGCGAGCGCAGTTGCGAAGCTGGAATTTGCGCGTTATAGAACCCGCGCTCTCGCTGCCGCTCGCGCGCCTCTTCGACGCGTTCGCGAATCGCGTCCGAACTTTGCCCATCGCTCTTGCCGCGCAATTCTTTGTACGGCACGGCGGGCACTTCGATGTGTAGATCGATGCGGTCGAGCAGCGGCCCGCTCACTTTGGCCAGATAGCGTTGAATGATGCCCGGCGTGCAGCGGCACTCGCGCGTCGAATCGCCGTAGAATCCGCACGGGCAGGGATTCATGGCGGCAACCAGCATGAAACGGGCCGGAAAGGTGAGCGTTCCGTTGCTACGCGCCAGGGTCACCGAGCCTTCTTCTAACGGCTGGCGCAATTGCTCCAGAACGCCGCGTGGAAATTCAGGCAGCTCATCCAGGAACAGAACACCCTGATGCGCCAGGCTCACTTCTCCAGGGCGCGGGCTGCCGCTGCCGCCGCCGATCAAGCCTGCATCGGAAATCGTGTGGTGCGGCGCGCGAAACGGCCGGCTGCGCAGAACTCCAATGCCGGGCTGCAGCACGCCCGCAACGCCGTGGATTTGGGTAGCTTCGAGTGCCTCACGGAAGGTCAATTTGGGCAGAATGCCGGCAAAGCGCTTGGCCAGCATCGTCTTTCCCGATCCCGGAGGCCCAATCATCAGTACGTTATGATTGCCGGCCGCTGCTACTTCCAAAGCGCGCTTGGCCATAAGCTGGCCCCGCACATCCCGGAAATCGGGAGTATCGCTATTGGCGGCGTGAAACTCGGGAATGTTGGCAACGGCAGGACAAAAACCGGCGGGCTCATTGAGAAACTGAACCACTTCCGCCAGATGCCGCAAGCCAAAAACGCGAACACCTTCCGCCACGGCGGCCTCGGCGGCATTATCAATGGGCACTAACAGGTTCTGTATGCCTTTTCGCGCCGCGCATACGGCAATGGACAACGCGCCGCGGATAGGCCGCAAGCTGCCGTCGAGTGAAAGCTCACCCACCAGTAGATGGTTTTCCGATTGCGCTACTGCGCCCATCGCGCCGAGAATGGCGGCCGCCATCGGCAGATCAAAACCGGCGCCCTCTTTCCGGACATTCGCGGGGGCTAAATTGATGGTGACCGACTTACTCGGGTAGCCGAAACCTGAATTGAGCAGCGCCGATTTAATCCGTTCGCGGCTTTCTTTCACCGCTGCATCGGGCATGCCGACCGTGATGAAATCCCGGCTGGTGCCGGACGGATACATATCGACTTCTACGTCAATCAAATGCGCATCGATGCCCTGAATGGCCGCACTGAGAGTACGGAATAGTGCCACAGACGGTTAGTAGCCGCTTCGCTCGCCGATTCTCAGTGGAATTTTGCGGAGTCCGGGGCTCAGCCCCGCCGCCGGCCCCCAACTGGCTGCTCTAAAACACCGTAGAATGAAAAAAATCCTGAATCTGGATTTCGGATAGAGGTCTATGATGGCTTCCGCGCTTGCTGAATTGCTTACTTTGAAGGTTTGCTGCGCGAGGCGGATATTCTATTTGGCTCTCGCCATCGGAGCTTTCGCCCGGCAAACGCATCAGGTGACCGTTAGTACGAAGGACGATATCGAGCAGATAAACGATGCAGTATTGATATCCGATATTGCCGTTTCCGGACGTACAGTCGAGTGCGGGCTTTTTATCAAACCGCCTCGCGTCATACAGCCGGTTGCACCGTTCCAAGCCGGCGACGACTGGCTCCAGAACACCACCATTTCGCTGGTCAATCGCACCGATAAGACGATCGACTATGGCTCGCTGATCCTGCACTTCATGGATACGGGAGATTGCCACTCCACGCCCTGCGCCCAAGTGACGCTTGAGTTCGGCAAAAAACCCTCCGTGGATGCGTTCGACGGTAGGACCGGCCAGCCGCTTCCGCCTTCGAGAGTGGGAAAATCGCCCCTCTACTGGCGACCCGAGACCACATTGGTTGTTCACCTGAGCGACTATATCCAAGAGATCGACGACCAGGTGCAGCACTGGTTGCCGCTGCCGGCGGTCACCAATGTGAAGATATACCGCGGCATTTTTTTCTTTGATGACGGAATGTCATGGCAGCTCGGGAGTTATGCTGTTCCCGATCCGGAGAATCCCGGCAAATTCAGACTGCTCCCCGCAGACTATTTTCCGGGACACCGTGACCATAACTGGCCTCCAGGATACAACCAATAAGCGAGGGGAAATGCGTCTGCAAATTTTCGCCAAAACCGGTACGCTGCTGGGGGCGCTCCTGCTCTTCGTGGTTCTCGTCAAGGCATATTTCCTGCCGGGATCGGGAACACCAACGCCGGTCCCGCAGCAGGCGCCGGCCACGATTCAACCAGAGGATCTTTTGACCAGGGGAACCAACCTGGCGAAGCGCCTTCCCCAACTCGACTTGAACAAGAACGGCAGGACATTGGTATTGGTCCTTTCGACGCATTCTCCTTCGTGTACCGAAAGTGTTCCATTCTATCGGCAGATCATGCAGGCAGCCAAAGCGGGACCGGGTGTAAAACTCATCGGCGTTTTTCCGGAGCCGGTCGCCGAGGCTGAAGCCTCCTCGCTGCACAAGGTATCCAACTGGATCAAGTGAAGCAGATTCCGCTCCATGAAACTGGTGTGGTCGGCACGCACGCTGATTCTGGTCAACGCGGCGGGCATTGTCATGAAACCCTGGCTTGGCACGCTATCGGAGGAGCGGCAACGTCAACTGCTCAGCATCATCAGCGGCCACGGTCCGGCGAACCCGCTGCCCCAACCGGCTCGGCCAAACTAATCGTTGGTCCAGGGTTTCCTCGCGAATTTATAGCTTCGCTCGCCGGTTCCCAGTAAAATTTTGCGGAGCCTATGGGGCTCAGCCGCGCCGCCGGCCCCAACCGCCACCAATGAGACCCAGATCGAGGATCACGGCGATGAAGATCGCGATCAGTTCCCCGGTGCTCAACGGTCCTGGATAGGTCTTTTCAATGTAGGTGTAGACGATCAACGTCAGCGGAAGAAATATAAACCCGAGGATTGGAATGATGACATTCCGGTACAGAGGGATGCCGCTGAAGAAATTTGTGAACAGCCAGAGAAGAACGCAGGCAATGCGCGGGAATGCTACAACCAACAACGCAAGTAGGCAGGGCATAGGTTATGGTCGACAGATCTCCTGAAAGTTGACTCCAGCAAGCCTCCGCGGTTTCAAGCGCGCTTGGCCGCTATTGCCAATATTGCCACTGACCCGCCGTTATCACATAGGCACTCAGCGCGGCATTCGTTACGGCGTGCATAAGAACGCAATCGGCAACGGACTTCGTGCGGATCATCCAGAAATTATAGATGACGCCCGTTATCAGGCCGACATCCCAATACGGCCCATGTTCGGAAGCGAATAGAATCGCCGTGATCCAGAAAGCAAATGGCGCATAAGCCCCGAGCGGAACCTTTTCGAAATCCGGATTAATCAGCCATCGCATCACCCAGGCGCGCCAAAACAGCTCTTCGACGAAGGGCACAATGGCGACCGCCCGGGCCGTCCTCCAGCCCAACACCCAGGCGCTCTGCTGCTCGGACTGGCGCAGCGAGGAATGCAAGTGGCCCAAGAGGCTGTTTGAAAACAGCACGTTCTGGCGATAGCCGGGGACGAGCAGATCCGGCGCAATCCAGAGGAAGAACACCGCCAGGCCGATCGCGATGCTCCACAGCAGCCTGCCCGGCCGCAGACTCAGCTCGCGGGGCCAGCAGATATAACAAACCGCCGCGAGGATGAGGACGCGCAACGGCGCCTCGATACGCGCATCCAAGCCCAGCTTCGGCGCCACGCCGAGCAGCAGCATGAAAACCGCAAAGGGAGCGACGTACCTGACGCTGGGATATTCCTCGAAGATAGATCCCGATAAGACGAGGCCGGGCAATCGCGTTACCCGAGCTGATTCAGAAACGACTTGATCTTATTCTGCTGATCCGGATTCTTGGCAAGCTGGAGGGCTTTTCGAGCTTCGTCGCGCGCAGCCCCTTTTTCCCCGTTTTTCTCCAGCGCCATAGCGAGATGGAAGCGGAAAGTTGGATTATCCTTGTGCTCGGCCACGAGATCTTTAAATATCACCAGGCCTTCCACATAGCGGCCCTTTTGCAAATAGACATAGCCAAGCGTGTCGGAAATATCCGGGCTGTTTGGCGCCTTCTTTTTTGCTTTCTCGGCGTACGATACCGCCTGATCCAGATTCTGGCCATCTTCCGCATTGAGATAAGCCACATTGTTCATCGCGAGAGCATTTTCGGGATCGATCCCGAGCACCTTATTGTAGGCGGCGATTGCCTCTTTCTTCCGGCCCAAGGCCTCAAGCAACATGGCCGCATTCAGCTCAGCGGCCGGATTATGCGGGTCGGCGTTGTTGGCCTGCTGGAAGGATGCCAGCGCCGCGTCGGTATCACCCAGCTCGCGCTGCAAAATACCCAAACGAAGCCAGACATCGGCGGAGTTGGTCGTGGTCTTCAAAATCTCTTTGTAATTGTTGGCTGCTTCTTGATAGAACTGCTTGGCGCGATTCGGATCTTTTGAAGCAATGTTGGCGCCGGCCTGGGCCTGAAAGGTCGCAAGCTGGTAGCGAAGCTGGAGATTCTTGGGATCTTTATTTACTAAGTCCTGCATCCCGGCAATCGCCTCATCCGTTTTGCCTTCGGCCAGCTTCACCGTTTCGAGGCCAACGGCGCCACGCACATCGTTGGGATAACTTTTGGCAAACTCCTGGTATTGGGTTCGGGCATCGTCATAGCGTCCTTTCATGAGATACAGCCTCGCCAGCTCCAGACGAACACTGCCCATAAACGGATATTTCGAGACAAGCTCTTCGAGCGCCGGAAGCGCCTGATCCGCCTGCCCGATGCCAACCTGCGCTCGCGCTTTAATGTATTTCGCGTCGGCGCTCTGTGGGCCCGTGGGGTCGGTCTGCAAAACAAAATTGGCCTGTTCTAATGCTTTGGCATATTGGCCGCGCTCATCGTAAATCCGGCCGATAATGACACGCGCCGTATTAATTATTTGTGGACGCGTGCCGGCACGGACGTTTTGCGCGCGCTTGATTTCGTCCTGCATCGCATCTTGCGCTTCGCTGATGCTCTTATCCCAATCGTTCGTTTCGAAGTAGGCTCGGGCCAGGTTCAGATGGAGCACAGGATCCTGAGGATTTGTTTTCACCAGGTCTTTCAGTTCGGATATGGACTTGATGAATGCTTCGCGCGTTCCGCTCTGCATCAACAACGCGGCATATAGCTCGTTGGCCTGCTGATCCTTCGGATTCTGTTTCGCCAGCTTGCGCGCCAGATTCAAAGCGTCGTCACGCCGGTTCATGGCGTTGTAAGTCTCGACAATGCGCTCGTTATAGGCGAGCGCGTTTTTTTGGTCCTGCCCGGCGCCCTCCTGATATTGCTGCAAAGCCTGATCGAACTTGCCATAGCGGAAGTAGAAATCCCCGACCAACTGGTGCCCTTTAGGAAATGCCTTCGGATCGGCCAGCACGCGTTTGATCACAGCCTCGCCGGCGTTATAGTCGCCCAGGGCAACGTCTTCATTCGCCAGATTTTGAATTGCCACCGCATTGGACGGGTCATTATTTACCCGCTCCTGAAGGACCTCTCTGGCCTTTGCCAGATCAGCCGACTTCTTTGCCGGATCCTTCTCCTGGGCGGCAGCGCGAGAGTAGACCAGAAACAGAAAGTCATAGCCGGGACCCCATTTCTTGTCATGCGCCAGCATATTGCGCACCACGCCTTCTGCCTCATCTACGCGCCCGGTGTTATACAAAGTCTCCGAGTACCAGGTCACTACATCGGGCGAATAAGGCTTAATCTGATTGGCCTTTGCGAACGCTTCCAATGCTCTTTCGGGATCTTTGTCTGCAAGCGCTAAAAGCCCCTGCAGCCGGAAACCGATGAACGAGTTCGGCATATTTTTGGCGACCTTGTTGTTCACCAGGTCTTTTATATCCGGCATCAGCGTTTTAAATTTCTCCGGATTGTGCGTATAATACGCCAGATATATTTCGGCCAGCTTCGTGGCTGCATCCGTATTCGAGGGCTTCAAATCAACGGCCCGGCGCAAATAGCCTGCTGCGCCGTTTATGTCGCCCATATCCAGCAGGTTCAGCCCTTGCCGGTAGTAAGCCTCCGCATTCGTCTTATCTTTCGTCAATGCCTTTTGATAAAGAATGGAAGCTTCTTTGTATTTCTTAGCGGCGTGGTACCGGTTACCAGCCTCCACTAATTTTTCTGGGCTCTGAGTACAAGCCGAGGAGAACAACAGTGTGGCTATAACCGCTAGCGCGGCAAGATACTTCATAAGAATGTTTGCTTATCCAAGATTGTATGAGAAAACCTGGGGTGCTGACAATTCACCGCGCCGCCAATATTGCCCTTTCTTAATAGCCCGGCGATGCAATTCAAGCGCACTATAATCGGCCTAAGTGCGACGATTTTTCCGTCTCCATGTGCTCGCGGCGCTGGCAGGCGCTGTTTTATTTGCTCAATCCCAGCATTCGACAACTCCAGCCAGGCATCCCGCGCCGAAACAGACTGCCCCGGCCCTGCCGGACGTACCGCTGCCCAACGAACCCGGACTGTACGCCGTTATTTACACCTCTATGGGAAATATCGTCTGCCGGCTGTTCGAGCATGAGGCTCCCAAAGCAGTTGCTAATTTCGTGGGCCTTGCAACCGGCTCCAAGGCCTGGACAGATCCGCATACCGGCAAGATCAGACACACGCCGCTGTACTCGGGAACAACATTTCACCGTGTGATCCCGGATTTCATGATTCAGGGTGGCGACCCGTCGGGCGACGGCACCGGCTCACCCGGCTACGAATTCAACGATGAAATCAGCCCCAACAGGAAGTTCGATCGCCCCGGCATTCTGGCCATGGCCAACCACGGACCCAATACCAACGGCTCGCAGTTCTTCATTACCGTCGCTCCGGCCGAACACCTCAACGGTGGATTTACGATATTCGGCGAAGTGGTCTCCGGCCAGGACGTGGCGGACGCGATCTCCAAAACACCTCGCGACAGCAACGATAAGCCTCTCACGCCCGTCACGATTAAAGCCATTGCGATTCATCGCGTGGGAGCCGCTGCAGCCGGCGCTAAAAGCAAATAAAAATCTGAGCCGCAAGCGCAAGCGAGTGCCGCTCTGCCAGCGTAATCAGGCCAGCATCGCCTGACGGCGCAGCGCGACCGCCGGAAATTCGAGCCGGAAACGCGTGCCACGGCCCAGCGTGCTTTCCACTTCGATGATGCCGTTGTGCTCCTGCACAATGCCGTACGTAATGGAGAGCCCGAGGCCGGTACCCTTCTTCGGGCCTTTGGTGGTGAAGAAAGGATCGTAGATGCGGGCCAGGTTCTCGGGTGGAATTCCCTGCCCCGTATCGGCGATCTCGACATGCGCGAAACCGTTTTCGGCCCAGGAGCGCACGGTCAACGACCCGCCCCCTGGCATGGCGTCGCGCGCATTGATAAACAGATTCAGAAACACCTGCTGCAGCTTCCCGGAGTTTCCGCGAACCGATGGCAAGTCTTCCGCCAGCAGCACGCGAGTCGCTACGCCCGTCTTTTGGAACTGATGATCGACGAGGCCGACCGTCTCCCGAATAATACGGTTTAAATCGACTTCGACAAAATCGGTCGGCGAGGTGCGCGAGAAGTTCAGCAGCGAATTGACGATCTCGCTCGCCCGGAATGTCTGCTTGGCAATCTTTTCGAGCAGCTTGGATTTCTGATCGTCGCCCGAAACCTGCTTGGCAAGCATCTGCGCATACGTGGAAATCACCGCCAGCGGCGTGTTCACCTCATGAGCCACGCCCGCGGCCAGCAAGCCGATAGAGCTGAGCTTGTCGGCTTGCACCAGCCTGCGCTCCAACTCGTCCCGATCGGTTATGTCGTCGAAGATAATGAGGCGGCCAATCTGCTGCTGCTCTTTCGACACCAGCGGCGCAATGGCAATATTGACGACCGATTCGCGCGCATTCACCAGTGAGGCGTTTTTCGCCAGCTCCAGGCCGTGTCCATTGCGTTCGGCGGCGGGAATGATTTCGGCCTCGCTTTGCCGGGGCGGCAGCGCAACTTTGTAGAGGTTATGAATCCCCTCTCCGATGCCTTCCTCGAATTTCTGGCAAAGTTCGCGCGGGAACAGATCCGAAAGGCGTTTTCCGATAGCCTCCAGCCGCGGGATGCCGGTCAACTTCTCGATCTGCGAATTCCAGCTCTCCACCCGTCCGTCAAGACCGGCTGCAAGAATGCCAACATTGATCGATTCGACGATATTCTCGCTGAACTCTTTGAGCCGCTCGTATTCATCCGCTTTGCGCTGCAGCGAGCTGTAAAGGCGCGAGTTCTCAATCGCAATCGCTACGTAGTTGGACAACGTCACCAGCAGGTCGACATCGTCCTTAGATAAGAAATCGCCTTCCGTGCTGCGGCTGACTCCAAAAAAGGCGAGCGTACGCGAGCGCGACTTGCAGGCGACGTAGTACGTGAAATCCAGCTCGGCTATGGTATGCCGGACCGATTCAGGCCATTCCTGCGAGACGATGTCGCGCAGATGCTTGGGGCGCTCGAAGAAAAGGTACGGCCTGTCTTCGTTTGCCCCGCGCTCCCCTGGGTTGGCGGCATCTTCCAGGAACCGCAGATCGAGCGGATACGGATACGTCTTTGGAGCACGGCCGGATTTCTGCGTCACAGAATGCAATTCAAACCGCCCGCTCGCTTCATCCAGCAGAAAGAACCCGATCTCCTGAATGGCCAGCGTCCGTAACAGGCGGTCGGAAACCTTCGCCAGCATGGCATCCTGATCCGTCTCGGAGCTCAGCTCGCGCGCAAACTCGATGAGAGTCAACCGCGCATCATAGCGGTCGCGATAAAAGATGTGCCGGTCCAGAAGCTCCTGAATCCAACTGCGGATCGGCATGAAGAAGAGCGTCGCAAACGCGATCAGAACCACGAATGCCGTAGACGGAATGGTGCTGGCGCCGAAGATGAGGAAGATGAGGACGTAAAACGTTCCGATGACGGCCAGCGTAGAGAGCGTGTAGACGTAGCCCTGCTGAAAGATGATGTCGACGTCCATGAGCCGGTAGCGCGTGACGGCGTAGGCCCATGTCAGTGGAATCAATCCCATCGAGAGCACGCTGAGGTTCATCAGATGGTTCGGAATGGCCCCGAACGCATACGGCATGGCGTAGAATGCGGCAAACGGAAGTAAGCCCGCAAAAGCGCCGTTGCGCAGATACTTGAGCTGCCGGCGCACCACCGGATCCTCGGCCCGGGAGTGATCCACGCTCAGCGCTGCTACGCCCAGAAAATACAGCAGCATGGAGTAGCCGAGCGTCACCCGGTCCATGAGCCAGCGGACCTCGAACAGCGGCGTCGCAAAGCGCAAGACTCCTTCAGCTGAGCCAACCATAATCGCCAGCATCAACGCCGATGGCAAATAGAGGAGCAGCCAGCCGGCCCGCCGCTGCAGGAATCTGGGGCAAAGATGGAACGTCAGGCAGAAGTGCAGGAATACCGCAGGCGCGAACAGATTCGCGATGACGTTTCCCCAGTAGAGAGTCTCATCGAATGTGTTCAGCTTTCCCCAGTAGTGGAACGTGGAAGCAATGAAGGAGAGCAGACAGAGCACGTAGAAGTGCAACGATTTGGCTGCGCTCGTCCGGCGGTAATACACGAACAGGCCGATACAGAGGTAAGCCAGCCCGACCGCGTACTGATAATAGATCGCCGAATCCCGCGGCGCCGCCTGGATGAAGATGTTGTCTTTATCAAAGGCAATACCATCGCGGCGCAGCGTGTATTTGGCTTTTTCGTCTGTTCCCAGGTTCCAAAGCACCTGCGAAACGTCCAGCGCGCTGTGGATGGGAAACTGCCGGGGGAACTGCTGGATTCTGACAAGCTGATCGCCCGGGTGAATATCGGCCTTCGCGCCCGGCCCGCCAGGCCGCACATACCCGGCAACCACCACGTTGTGACCGGCTGCGTCTTTGCGGTCGACCCAGGTGACCCCGTCATCGTTGAGCTGGTACTTGCGCAGGTGATCCACGCTCAGGACGGCGGCAATGATTGCGGCCACCGTGCAGACGAGCAGAAGCGTTCCTGCGAACTGGGTCTTAAATTCCGTCACACCACACCATTAGAACTGGCGATCAACCAGCACCGCTGGCCGGCAGGCAAAAGCCTGTCCCACCTCGACGATTACATAGGACACAAACGGTAAGCACGTCTCGATCCATTTTGCGAATGGAGGTAAGTATCTGCCAACACTGAGGATACATGGCTGCCCCTACACGCCAGCCCAGGAGAAATCCCTAGTTTGGGAGCGGCCCTACCGAATCCGGGATTGTCCGCGCAAGCCGTCAACCCCAAGCTTATGTAACCTGCGCCATGCGATATACGTCCGGGGCGTTGACGCTGCATTGAAAGGCTTTTAGACTGAAAGGGTAGCCCCCACAGTCTACAAAGGTGGTTCTTTCCGTATGAAGTTTCTCGCTGCTTTTCTGCAGCAGGCCAAAGTCGCCATTCCGGTTGCCGTTCTGGCCGTAGCCGTAACAGCCCAAAACAGCTCGACCCATGGCAAACAAACCAGCAAGTCCAGCTCGGATTCCAGCAGTTCCAGTGAGGAAACCGTTGCCAAGCCGCTGACAAAGAAGCAGATTGCCCGAAAGCAAAAAGAGCTTGAGAAAGAGCTCGCCGGGCCATGGAAGAAGTGGCTGAATGAAGACGTCGTTTACATCATTACGGACGAAGAAAAGAAAGCTTTCAAGCAGCTAAAAACGGACGACGAGCGCCAGACGTTTGTCGAAAACTTCTGGGCGCGCCGCGATCCCACCCCCGACACCGAAGAAAACGAGTACAAGGAAGAGCATTACCGGCGCATCGCCTACGCCAACGATCATTTCGCTTCGGGTATCCCGGGCTGGAAGACCGATCGGGGCATGATCTACATCAAGTACGGGCCGCCGGACGAGATCGATTCGCATCCTTCGGGCGGTTCCTATCAACGTCCCATTGAAGAAGGCGGCGGCGAGACCTCAACTTTCCCGTTTGAAGACTGGCGCTACCGCTATATCGAAGGCGTTGGGACAAACGTCATCATCGAGTTCGTCGACACCACCATGTCCGGCGAATACCACATCAGTCTTGATCCGGAAGAAAAAGACGCCCTGCTCTACGTTCCCGGCGCCGGCTTAACGATGGCCGAACAGATGGGAATGGCCGACAAAACACAGCGTTTCCAGCGCACCGATGGCACGCATCTGGGCACCGGCGATCAGCCGCTACCCGAGAGCATGAACGAGTTCACGCGCCTCGAACAGTACGCCAACCTGATGAAGGCGCCCGCCATTAAGTTCAAAGATCTGGAAGCGGCAGTCAATTCCACCATTCGCTACAACACGCTGCCCATGCAGGTGCGTGCAGATTACGTTCGCATCACCGACGCCACTGTACTCACCAACCTCACCCTGCTCTTCAAGAACAGCGATCTCAATTACGCGACCAAAGACAAGGTTGCAAAAGCCACCATCAATCTCTATGGCCGCATTACTTCGCTCACGCGCAGGCCGGTGAACTGGTTCGAAGATACCGTGACCGCCCAGGTCCCGGCCGAGATGCTGCAGCAGGCCATGAGCGGCTCGCAGATCTATTCGAAGGCAATTCCGCTCGCCCCCGGCACCTATCGCCTGAACATCGTCGCCAAGGACACCGTCGGCAACACCATGAACAGCTTCGAAATGGCGCTGAATGTCCCCCACTACGATGAAGACCAACTGGGCTCGAGCAGCGTGATTCTGGCCGACGAGATTGAGCGGGTGCCCACCAAGAGCATTGGTACCGGACCCTTCGTGATTCGCAGCACCAAAGTCCGGCCCCGCGTCGGCGACACCTTCAAGCGCGACGAATCCATGGGAATCTACACCGAGTTCTATAACTTCGGCATGGATCCGAAAACCAAGAAGCCCGAAGGAACGGTAGAGTACGAGATTTTGGATGCCCAAAACAAGCAGGTATTGGATTACAGCGAGGATCTGGCCAATATTCCCAACGCGTCGGCGTTTATCGTGACGGTGGAGAAAAAGCTGCCGCTGAAGAACCTCGCTCCGGGCAAGTACACCATCAAGCTAAAGGTTACGGACAAACTGAAAAACCAAAGCCTTAGCCCGTCTGCGCAGTTTACGGTAACATCATAAGTGGCATCCTAGCTTTTTTGGGGTGATTCCACCTCGAACGCGAAAGGGCGAGTTTGAGTTTCGCGAGAAAACATTTTGTCGCGGGCGCCTTGTGCGCTGGGCTAACAGCCTTATGCGGTTCTGCAGCCGCAGTCGACTTGTCCTTGCCCGTCACCGGCAACTTGCTCGGCGTTGTAACGGACAGCACCGGCGCTCCGCAAATGGGCGCTACCGTTCAACTTTTCAACAAATACCAGCGCGTGGTTGCAAAGACGCTAACGGCCCCGGACGGCCGTTTTGCCTTTGGAGCCCTGCCGGTGGACCTCTACTCCGTACGCGTTTCGCTCGCCACCTACCTTCCGGCCGCACGGGACAAAATCGCCATTAAGCCCGGAATGGATAGCATCCTCCGAATCCATTTGGCAACCCTGCTAAGCAGCATCGAGTTGAATTACACGCTGCCCACCGGCGCCATGACGGATGACTGGAAATGGGTGCTGCGATCCTCGCCCGCCACCAGGCCCATAACCCGGTTTATGCCGGAACTGTCCTCGGATTCGGAAAGAACGATCAAGCCGCGCGTCTTTTCCGGCACCCACGCCATGCTCTCTGTTTCGGGCGGGGACGGCGGCCTGGTAGACACAGATTCGACCCAGGCGGATTTCGGCACCGGATTTGCGCTCGCGACGAATGTCTTTGGCAGCAACCAAATTGCCGTGGGTGGAACGCTGGGCCAAAACGGCGGCATGGGACCGGCCGCCATGGGCCTCTGCGCCGTCTACAGCCGCAATCAGAATAGCCCGCTCGCGGCAGCGCCGGAAATCACCCTCACCATGTCGCAGCTCGCCTTCCTGGGCCCGGCAATTCCCGGAATGCAGATGGCCGGTTCCAGTACTGCTCTGGGCGGGACGCCCGGCGTGCGCACCATGTCGCTGGGAATTTACGAAGTTGCCGATCCCATCGAGGGCGTTCATCTCGAATACGGCATGACAGGCGAATCCGTCGATTATCTGCAACACACCAGCCGCATCAGCCCGTTCGCGCGCATGACCATCAGCGCCGGCGTCTTCGGGAATTTCGTCGCGGCCTATAGCGACGGCGGCCGCCCGGACGAACTGACCGCCCACAGCAAGGAAGCCGCAAACGAGCTGCAGAATGAAGCCGGCGAGCTGACCGACGCCCTGAATTCCCTCTCGCGCCTGCCGCAGCTTTCCGAACGCAACGGCCGGCTGGAGTTGCAGCGGACCCAGAATTATGAGGTTGGCTATCGCAAGGCGGCAGGCGGCATGACCTATGCCGTGAGCGCCTTTTTTGAAGACGTCAGCAACGGACGCATCAATGTCGCTGGAAATCTCTCTGCCTTGGATTCACTGGATCTTTTGTCCGATGGCGTTTCGGCCACATCCACCTACAACATCGGCAGCTATCGCAGGCACGGATACATCGCTTCTGCTGATGAACGTTTGGGCGATCATCTGGAACTGGCGCTCGCCTATGGCCGCATGGGCGGATTTGAAGAGAATCCCGGAGCGACGCGGCTGAATCAGGATGACCGCAACGTCGCAACCGCCAGGATCAGCGGGAAAATGCCGGGAACGCGCACGATGTTTAACGCCAGCTACGGCTGGCTTGATGCCGGAACCATTGTGCCGCTGCATGTGTTTACAACCCAGAACGTTTATGTATCGCCCGGGCTGAACATCGATATCCGCCAGCCGCTGCCCTCTGTTTTCGGCATGCCGGGCCGCATGGAAATCACCGCGAATTTACGCAACCTGCTGGCGCAGGGTTATATTCCCGTGCCAAACGCAAGCGGTCAATCGCTGCTGATTGTGCAAGCGCCCCGCGCCATCCGCGGTGGCGTAAACTTCATCTTCTAGCTTGGATGTTGTCTAGCGTTGCCGGACTGGCGCTATTCCTCGCAGCCGGCTTTTCTAATCAGCATGCGGTGGATCTGAAGGGCCAGCCCATTGATCCATTCAGTTCTCATGCGGCAGTGACGGTTCTCGTCTTCGTACGCACGGATTGTCCCATCACCAACCGTTATGCTCCCGAATTGCAGCGGCTGGCGCAGGAGTTTGAAGGGCGTTCGGTAGCTTTCTGGCTGGTTTATCCGGATCAGGATGAAGCGCCCGCCCATATTGAGCAGCATATGCGCGAGTTTGCGTTTCCGGGCCGGCCTTTACGCGATCCTCTGCACGTGCTGGTCAAAGAAGCACACGCCACTGTGGCGCCTGAAGCAGCGGTGTTCAATGCGGCGCGCCAGTTGAAATATCACGGCCGCATCGATGACCGCTATGTCGATATCGGCAGGACGCGGCCCGCAGCACAGCAGCATGATTTAGAAGACGCGATTCAAGCTGTGCTGGCGGGAAAGCCTGTGGCGCATCCGCAGACGCGCGCAATCGGCTGTTCGCTTGCTGATGTCGAGTAAACGCGCGCTCGCCGTTCTTATCGCGCTGGCGATCGTACCGCGCGGGTACCCAAAGAAAACTCCCACTTTCGCGCACGATATCGCGCCCATCGTCTATCAGAACTGCGCGCCCTGCCATCATCCAGGCGGCGCCGGGCCCTTTCCACTGCTCTCTTACGGCGATGTAAAGAAGCACGCACGCCAGATCGCCGCAGTCACTGCCGCGCGCTACATGCCGCCCTGGAAGCCCGAGCACGGCTACGGCGATTTCGCAGACGAACGCCGTCTCACGTCGGAACAGATTCACTTAATCGCCGCATGGGTGCAGGCAGGAGCACCGGAAGGCACGCCCTCCGAAACACCAGCGCCGCCACAATTCCCGGATGGCTGGCAGTTAGGCAAACCGGATCTTGTGCTGCATGCGACGCGCCCGCTCACGGTTCCGGCAAGCGGGCCGGACACCTTCTGGAATTTTGTCTTCCAGCCAGATCTCAAAAGCACGCGCTACGTCCGCGCGCTCGAAATCCGGCCAAACGGCAGCCAGGGCGCACAAAACATCCATCATGCCAACCTGATCATCGATCGCATGCGAAGCATCCTGCGCGCCAACGTGGATATCGCAAACGGCTTTCCCGGGATGGATTTCGAGATCAGCGAAAATCCGTTCGATCCCGCCAGTCACCTGCTGTTCTGGAAACCGGGCACAATTCCCAAACCGGAGCCCGAAGGACTCGCCTGGCGCCTCGATCCCGGCAATCTGCTGGTATTGAACACGCATTTGCAGCCCTCCGGAAGATCCGAGACGGTACGTCCGGAAATTGGCCTTTACTTCACCGATAAACCGCCGGCGCGTTTCCCTTTGATTATCGAAATGGAAAACGATGATGCGCTGGACATTCCGCCCGGCGCCAAAAATTTTCCCGTCTCGGACGATTTTGAAATGCCCGTGGATGTGGACATCCTCGCCATCTATCCGCATGCGCATTACTTGGGCAAGTTACTCGAAGCCTATGCCACGCTTCCGAATGGAACGCGAAAATGGCTGATCCGCATTCCCGAGTGGGACCCCGATTGGCAGGCCGTCTATCGTTATCGCGAGCCCGTGTTTCTGCCGCAGGGATCGGTCATTTCCATGCGGTACTTCTACGATAATTCGGCGGCCAATCCACGCAACCCGAATCATCCGCCGCGGCGCGTGCGAGCCGGCAATCAGGCGACTGACGAAATGAGTCACTTGTGGCTGCAGATTCTGCCTCGCGGCGCGGGTGACCGGCGGCGCCCGCTGCAGGAAGCAATCATGCGGCGCCGGCTCGCGAAAC
>JAJPJN010000001.1 GCA_021324185.1 Terriglobia bacterium
AGCATCAAGAAGACCTATCCGATGCAGGCCTACAAAATCATGCACGGCCTCTGGGGCATGGGCCAGATGATGTTCACCAAATACATCGTGGTGGTGGACGACGACGTGGACGTGCACAACACCAGCGAAGTCCTCTTTCGCCTCTGCGCCAACACCGATCCCCAGCGCGACAGCATCTTTACCAAAGGCCCGGCTGACGTGCTCGACCACGCCACCAGCGAAATTGCCGTGGGCACCAAGCTGGGCATAGACGCCACGCGCAAGCTGCCCGGTGAAGGCTTCAAACGCCCGTGGCCGCCGTTGATCCGCATGAGCGAAGACGTCCGCCGAAAAATGGACGCGCTGTTCAAAACCGATGCGTAGCAGGCCGATGTGAGGAGACTTTTGGGCAAAATTAGACGCCCGAATTACGGTTGCCGCCAAGTTAGCGCGCTGTTGTGGCTTGTTTCTTTGTAAGCGATGCCGCGATGAAAACCTGCCAGCGGTTCGCGATAATGGGCGATGGTCAGGAGGTATTGGCCGGGGGCGTTCACGTCGAAGCGCAGGTAGCCTTCTTGGTCTGCGATGATTTCTGTTTCCGTTCCATCGGGTGCATGGAGCGTGGCTTTGATGTTGGCAAGTGGTTGGCCGCGAAACCAAGCGCGCACTTCGCCGGGCTTGCCGGTCGGTACAAGGTCAAGCGTCAGCAGCGGTGTGGCCGGTTCTGCGCCAGGAGGTTGCCAGCGAGCGTAGAAATATGGTTTGCGGCCGCCCCTAACGGTGAAACTGGTTTCGACGCAAGCCGTGTTGGTGGGCGATGCGCCAACTAGCAGAAAATGGTCTGACTTCTTTAGTGCTTGGACGGGCACGGCTGTGTTGGTCATGAGTGTGAAACCGAGCGGAGTGGACAAACTGTCGAGATGACCAGGCGAGGTCTCAAAATCGTCGCCAGGTTCGGCGAAGCGAACGACGAGCCTGCCATCGCTGGGTTCAATCCAGACCGTGTGAGCCAGCGCGGACGTTGCCGTGCAGATGGTGAGGGCGCAGAGCAGCGCGAGCGTTTGTTGAGTCATAAGCGTGTCGTGTTCCTACTGTTTGGAGGTGGTGCTGCTTCCCGGGGCCGAATGGCCGGCGACCACTGGTTTCGCGGCGGGCGTCAGCAACTCCAGGTCGGGCCGCTTTTCTTCGCCATCCTCGCCGCCGAGCGCGATGAGTTGGTTTGCCCCCGCTGTCACCAGTCGGTGCGCCATGCGCGGATGCTTCAATTGCCCGACAACTTCCCATGCGCTTCCATCAATCGAGAGCCGCAGTAACTCCCCCTGAAATGTCGTGACGTAAATCCTTCCGCCTTGCGCGACCGCAGAGCAGGCAAAGCCATTAATTTTGCCAGGGGGCAAGTCCGGGCCTTTGCTCCACTGGCCCGTGGCGGTGTCGTAAAATTCCACGGCCACCGTCGTTTTGTTATTGCTGTCCATGCCGCCGATGCAATAGACGCGCGAGCCAAGCGCAGCCAATGCGAGCGCACGGCGTTGGAATGGCTGTGGAAATTCCTTCCAGCCCGCCCGGGGATGCGCGAGATCGAGTGCGAGTGCGTTCGTGTGCCAAACCGGCTTGTTCGTGCCGCCCATGAGTTGCCAGCCTCCTGCCACGTAAAGTTTGTCGCCGATGACGACGGCATCGTGACTGGAGCGTGGTGCGGGTAAGGGCGTGACATCTTCCCAGCGCCGGCTTTGCGGATCAAAACGTTGCACCAGGCCGATGGAATACAAATCCTGCTTCGCGTCTGCGTGGTTTCGCGCGGCCATGCCGCCGATGCGATAGATGAATCCGTTGTGTGCCACGAGAGCAAGACCCTGACCAGGCGCGGCCGGTGAAAGCGGCTCCCACGCGCGGCCATCGCTCAACTTGAGGCGTTGGAACGAGCCGCTGGTCATCTCGACGGAATACTCGTGGCGCTCGCCCTTGTGTCCGCCAAACACATAGAGCCAGCCATCTGACGTGACTGCGCCGAAACTGGTGACTGGTTCGGGCAGCGGCGCGAGCGTCGCGGCGGGAGCAGCAATCGAAGTTCGTGGTCCGGTCTTGTGTGTTGCCCAGCCGACGGACAATGCCGCGAGAGCGAATGATGAGAGCAGACAGTTGAGGGCGGATTTTTTCATGCGGTTCTTAGTCGTGATTGATTCAGGGTGGCAGAACGAAATTGGCGCGGTCGGCGCTGTTGCACCAATGGCGCATGTCCTGCATTTGTTGCAGGCTGAAATTTTCAATGTGCCCGTCCAGCAGGGCGGCTACTGCGCGATTATTGAAACGGGGCGCAACGTATCCCCACTGATTTGGCGTGAGCGAGGACGCGTAGGTTGCCGCCCACTGGCGAGTTTTCAGGAACGGCGGTGTCACCTGGTAATAACCCTGGGCGTTGTTGCCGTTCACAGCCGAGCGCGCAGAAATAAACACCATCAAATTGCTGGGTTGCCGCGCTTCGCTGATTTTCGTGATGACTGTGCCGCTGCCGAATTTGGCGTTGGCATCGGCGGCGGGGAATTCACTCTGGTTGCCGCCAATGAAATAGGAGTTGATTCCCAGGGAGGGAAAGAGGCTGACGGAATAAACGTATTCGGAGTGACTCGACGCTCGAAGCTGGGCGAGTTTGGTCCGGTTCTCACCGGAGTAAATCAACTCCATCGAGCCGGACAGATACGGAACGATGCGCCACGGATAACGCGCGTTCACCGGGAAGCTCAAAGCTTTGCCGAGATCGTCCACGGCGGCAGGGTCGCTGACATAGCCGGGGAACGCCGCGTCATTGTGGTCGTCGGCATACATCTGGACGCCCAGCATGAGTTGGCGTCCGGCAGACATTTCCTCAATCATGTGCGCCCGGTTCTTGGCTTTCATCAGGCACGGGAGAAGCAAGCCGGCAAGAATGCCAATGATGGCGATGACCACCAGCAATTCGATGAGCGAGAAGGCCCGTTGTAAGGGATGGGAATTCATCGCCTTCCTCACTGTGCACCGACGCGATAGAAGCGTTGCGAGTGTGCCGCATTGGTGTCGCGCCATCCGGCAAAGACTGGCGACGGATAAACCAGATTCGTTCCCGACTTCGCCAGCCACGCCGATGAGTAGAAGAGGGCAGGATTGGTTACAGCCTGCCAGTTCTCCAAATCATCCGACCTGTAGATGGAGTATTGGCGACCAGGCGCATGAGCGAAGTGAACTTCGGCGGTGGCAGGCAATTCGCGCCGGATGGATAGTAGTCGGAGCGCGTCCGTGCTGGCCGTCGGAATTGTTCCGGCCTGATATTCGGCCTGATTGCTGATGCCATCGCCGTCCACGTCGTTCGTTCCGCTGTAAATGAGCGAACCGAAATAAAAATTTTCCCAATCATCCGGCAAGCCGTCCCCATCGCTGTCAACATTCGTGCGAACGATTGCGCCTTCAATGTCCAGGAGCGGAAACTGGTTCGAGGACGCAATCGAACTGAAAATCGTGTAGAAATTCGGATAAGTGGGCGGGCCGACGAAGCTGGCGCTGATGAGTGAGCACACCACAAATCTCAAATGCCCGTCGTCCAATCCCTGCTGCACGTAGCGGTAGATCAACGGGTCGTTCAGGTTCAGGTCGAAGTACAGTTGACTGCCGACGGGCATCAACTCGCCGGGCGCGACGTTCGTTGTCTGACCGACTGCAAAGGGCGCGACTTCAAACGGCGCAGCGATTTCATTCGCGCCATCATCGCCTACGTTGTTCGACACGTCCACCAGCAATCCATTCGTGTTAAAACCGGCAGCATAAACGGTCCGGTTTGTGTAATAAACACCGGGCACGACTCCCCACGGCCCATCCTGCGGAAACGTCGCCGCCGTGTAACCGCCCCGAAAACCCGCGCCGAAAAGCTCCACCGGGCTGCTGGTCGTTGACGGCGGGATGTAGTGCGGATCGTTCGTCGGAAAATACGTGCGATAATCCCGCAGCTTGCCGGTGTAAATGTATTGATTGCCTGAGGCGATCGTGAGCGTCACACGCGCGCGCCGGATGAGATAATTCTTCGCGCCTTGCCCAGGCGGGATGCAATTGGTCGTGTTCCATCCGAGCAGAAATTGAGCGTCACGGGAGTCAAAGCTGGGGGCTGACCCCAAGGCCCCAAACACGCTGGCCGTCGGGCGGCTGGCGGGATTGGCATTGAAGGGATACATCCAGCGCGCGAGATCCGCGGGTGTGGATTTCAAGCTGAACGGTTGCTGCGGAAACACCTTGCTGAACTGGCTCGCTGTATCAAGGGTGAGCGAATCGAGACTCAAGCTTGTGCTGGCCGCATTGAAGACAATTGTGTAGTTGCTGACGCCCAGGCCGGACAAATCCCATTGCCAGAGCGAAGAGACGCTGAAGCCTTGGCCGGCAGCGCGGTTCAGTTCGTAGCGGAACAACGGCGCGAGCGAGTGCGCGCCGCTGCCGTTGGTGTAAAGAAGCGCGACCGAGTTGTAATTTATCTCGCTGCCGAGGGTACGCGTCTGCAACACCACCGTGCCGAGCGTGAACGGCGGCTCATCCGCGAGCGCGAACGCGCTGATATCACTCGGATTATAAATGTTACCGCTGCCCGTGAGGAAGGCGTTCGTGCTCAATTGCGTTAGCACCGCGTCGGTGCTCGTGCCCGGTTGGTCGGACAAGTTGCCCGGCGACCCATAAGGCACGGTGAAAGTTTCCCAATAACCGAATTCCGTACTGGCCGCACCGCGAAACTGCGGAGTGACGAATCCATTCGTTCCCGCATGGACGACACCCGCGCCAAGCGCCAGCCCCGAAACCACCAACGCACACCAAACAACAAGCCGGTTCAATTTCATGCCACCAAGATAATGAAGGAAGTGGGCGCTGCTTCCGTTCCCTTGCGATTTTTTAGCGGTAGATTGCTATTTCTATGGCCATCGCGTCTTGGCGTGAAAACAACTCTGTGATTGAACCGAAATTCGATTAAGCACGAGGACAGTTTAAATATCAAGATATGACCGAATCCGTAGAGTCTCTTCCTCCAGGTTGGCCGAGCCTTGAAAACATTTTGCCTGAACTGGAAACCATTGCCCTCGCCCAAATTTAATCGGCAACCCGACTGCCCCTAGCCCCAGTTAACCCCCATGAACGAAGACGTCCGCCGAAAAATGGACGCGCGGTTCAAAACCGGCCCGTAGCGGGTAGCGCGGGCGACTCGCCTGCTGTGTTTGGCGACTCGCTAAACACTCCCAGTCAACTCAACCCCGAATGAACGCCAACGAACACGAACTCAAACGCAGCAACTGACGCGACCGGCCATTGCCGCCAGGAGCTGACTTGAACTGTTTGGGAAGCGGCCAACGGTTTGCTCGCCGCGATGGCAGCCTTTGAGAATGGGGAACTCCATCCGCAAGAACGGGAGTTCCATTCGGCGAAGCCGCAGGTCCGCAAGGCCCAACCAGTGGGCGCGAGCGAGTCCAAGCCCGGAAGAAAACAACCCAGGGCATGCGAAGTGCCGCGCTGGGTTGACGATTCAAAAAC
>JAJPJN010000090.1 GCA_021324185.1 Terriglobia bacterium
AGTGGAATTGATCACGCCGGTGGCTATGGATAAAGGGCTGCGCTTTGCGATCCGCGAAGGCGGGCGCACCGTCGGAGCCGGAACGGTCACGGAGATTTTGGAATAGAGCGCCTATGCCGCGAGAAATTATTCAATTACAGTGCAACGAGTGCAAGAATCGGAACTATAGTAAGACCAAGAACAAGAAGACCACAACGGAACGATTGGAGATGAAGAAGTTCTGCCCGTATTGCCGGAAACACCAACCGCATCGGGAGACTAAGTAACTGCCTTCGATTTCTGCTAGGCTGAAAGGGCCAGCCACGTGCTGGCGCGGCAAGGGAAGCCAGCCGCGGTTGAGCACTGAAGCAGGGGCATAGGTTTAACGGCTAGACCAGCGGTCTCCAAAACCGCGAGTGGGGGTTCGAATCCCTCTGCCCCTGCCATCTCGCCACCCGCCGTGCTGTTATGCGAACGGGCATGCGTAAGACAGTTGCACTTCTCACAACATAATTTTTATGGACACGAGCAAGGCCCTCAGTTGGCCTCAACAGACCAAGTCATATATCGAGGAAGTAAGGGCAGAGATGCGGCGAGTGACTTGGCCGCGCCGCAAAGAGGTGCTTGCAACGACGTGGGTCGTAATCGCAGCCACCTTTATGTTCGCAGCGTACTTCTTTGTGGTCGATAACATCGTCAACTCGATCGTGACCCGGATTATCAATTACTTTACGCATCGATAGAAGCGTCCGACGAGAACGGTGACAAGCATGGACGACGAACAGTTCAAAGAAGAGCCGCTAGAGCAAGAGCCGGAGGAACACGAGCAGCAGTCCTCTACCGCAACGCATTTCCATGTTGCCGACCCGCTGGAACAATCGGAGAGCTTCCCGCCGGAAGAGATTCATGAGGAAGAACATTCCGCCGGTACGGCAGCCGCACCGGAAGAGCACGGAGCGGGCGACGGAGTACATGACCACGCGCACGATGGAGCCGGCACAGCCGAACCGACAGCATCGCAGAAGAACTGGTACATCATTCACGCCTACTCGGGGTTTGAGCACAAAGTAGCGGAATCGTTGCGCTCACGCGCGCAGGCATTCGGATTTGCAGATCGTCTGGGCCAAATTCTTATTCCGACGGAAGAGGTCGTTGAGCTAAAGAACGGCAAGAAAGTTACGAGCAAACGGCTGCTTTATCCCGGCTATGTACTCGTCGAAATGGAAATGGATGATGAGCTTTGGCATGCGGTAAAGTCGACACCGCGCGTGACGGGGTTCGTGGGCGGCGGCACAAAACCTGTTCCTTTAACGGCCGATGAGGTCAACTCCGTTCTGTACCGGCAGGCGTCGAGCGCCGATCATCCGCGGCCCAAGATGACGTTTGAAAAGAACGAAACCGTGAAAATTATCGATGGGCCGTTCACGAACTTTTCAGGCAAGGTGGATGAAGTCAATACGGAGCGCAACACGTTGCGTGTGATGGTCACAATTTTCGGTCGCTCTACGCCAGTCGAATTGGATTTCCTGCAGGTAGAAAAGATTTAAGTGGTTCGCGGCCGCCAAGAAACGGGAATAGGAAATAGAAAATGGCAAAGAAAGTTACAGCAGAAGTAAAGTTGCAGATACCGGCCGGCAAGGCGACCCCTGCCCCGCCGGTCGGCACTGCGCTCGGCCCGCAGGGCGTGAACATCATGGAGTTCTGCAAGGCATTCAACGCAAAGACGTCGGCCAAGGACCAGGAAGGTTTGATCATCCCGGTCGTAATTACGATCTATTCGGATCGCTCGTTTACCTTCATCACGAAAACTCCGCCGGTTGCGATTCTGGTCAAGCGCGCGGTGAATCTCGCGAAGGGATCAGCGGAACCGAACAAAAACAAG
This sequence comes from Terriglobia bacterium, assembly GCA_021324185.1. Lineage (GTDB taxonomy): Bacteria > Acidobacteriota > Terriglobia > Bryobacterales > Bryobacteraceae > Bog-105. Next base: position 1,862 of record JAJPJN010000090.1, read on the forward strand.
GTCGGCAAAATCACCCAGAAGCAATTGGAAGAGATCGCCAAGATCAAGATGCCCGACCTGAATTGTTTCACGCTGGAAGCAGCGGTTGAACAGGTGAAAGGCGCCTGCCGCAGCATGGGCGTCGACGTCGTCTAGCGGATGGGGCGCCCTCAAACCTCGTTATAGCCGGTGAGGGCATCGCGATAAGCCGCGATGCCCTGCCCTGCAAAGCGTTAGCGGCCGCACTTCTGTGTGGAGCGCCGCCGTACCCAGAACATCACCGGGAGACCCAGGCCGAGCAGCAGCCACGACGCAGGTTCCGGTGCAGTGCCCGTAGAAGAACTCGCGCTCGCGTAGATGGAACTCACCTGCGCGGCTGAGAGATCGTAATTCCACACGGCGACTTCATCGATACCGCCGTTGAACCAGCGATTGCTGAAAACCGAGCTGTTGCCGATCCAAAAGGCTCCTGTTTTGTTTGTGCCCGATCCAACGTTACCGCTGGAAACCAGGCTTCCATCCCAATAAATGTCCTGTGTATTGGTAGTGGCGTTAAACGTTGCGGCAATCATGTGCCATTGCCCCACCATCGAAGCAGTGTTCGGGGCATAGGAGATAGAAGTACCGGCGTCGGTATAGAAGTACAGCCTGTTATCGTTTTGAAATTGCAAATCGAAGTCGTTACCGTTCTGCGACTCGCCAGCGATATAGTAAGTACTGTTAGGGGACGGCAGCGATGCCAAATTGACCCACGCCCGTGTTGATGCCGCCTGACAGGCTTGTCGAGGCATATTGCAGGGATGCGTTATTCAATTTGAGATAGTTATTACTCGGTTCGCTTGGTATGGCTCCCGGGCTGCCTTCGCTAGCTCCATTTACGTATGTGGTGGTGTAGCCATTTACCAGGCTGCTGCCATTCACGGTTTCGAGCCGGAAGTAGGCCAGTGGATTGGTGGAAATCACTGTCGAGATGAAATCCGCCTTCATAAGAGACGCACCGCTGATGCACAGCAGTAAACCGCCAAATAAAAGTTGCTTCATATCACTTCCTCCGTAAGATTCTGACTCCTCAGTGGCAACCTCATTGTGAAATTAATCCTCCTTTAGGTGTTTCACCTTGCTCGATTTTCGTTGCGGCAGGTTGCGTGCACAAGGTGGCAGATCGTTGCGCAACGGCGCGAGACGGTCTAAAACTGCACCGCAGTACTGGCGCGGGTACTACACCGCTGTTGCAGCGACTTGCCCGATGCGCTGGGAGTTGGTTAGACTCAAATCCTAAGTAGTTCTATGGCGGAAGACAACGTTGCGGAGCCCGTAGGTGTCCCGCATGACGTTATCCGTTCGCACGTGCGCCGGATATTGGCATCGAAATCGTTTTCCGAGAGCAAGCGTACGAGCGCCCTGCTGCAGTTTGTAGTGGAAAACGCGCTTGCCGGAAATGGCGACCGGCTCAAGGAAGCGGTGCTTGCCGTCGAGGTTTTTGGCCGTGAGACGTCGTTTGACGGTAATGCAGATTCCATTGTTCGCAACGCGGCTCGCCGCTTAAGGGCCCGGCTCGGCGAATACTACGAGAACGAGGGCCGGTCCGACTCCTTGCGCATCGAGATTCCGCGAGGGGGTTATGTACCTGTTTTTCGCCCAGCGCAGCGTCCCGGACCCGGAGGCGAAGACAAGGGAACGGCCGGACATCCCGCGCCACGCAGATGGCTGCGCGAAAGCTGGCGAGCACCTGCCGCCGGAATGGCGATAGGTCTCCTGCTGCTTGGTATCGGGGCCTGGGTTGTCGCGCTTCGAGGCGGCAAGCCCAAAACGCAAACCGGGACAGCGGGGCTGTCGAACCTAATTCCCATCCGCTTGTACTCGGCGACGGTGGACCGGCTGGCGGCGTTCGATCCAACGTCGGCGACCTCTCTGCTGGAAAAAGCGATTCAGGCGGATCCTGCTTCGCCGGTTCTTCACCTGCAGCTCTCGCGGACATGGCGATCGCTCGGATATTTGGAGAAGGCGCGCAACGAAGCTGAGGCCGCGTTCCGGTTTCGGGCCCGGCTTGGCCCGCAGGATCAAGAGGAAATCGCGGCCTGGAGATATGAAGCCTTTTTCGATTACCCGCAAGCAGCGCAAATCTACACGAAACTGGTTGCCGAATCGCCGGCTAATGCGGACTATGCGCTCTACCTGGCGCAGGCACTCTCACACATGGGCAAATTAGATGCTGCGCTGGCCACTCTTGACCGCGCCGTGCAAACGAAGGGTAAGGCGACGGAGGGTATCGATCTGCTGCGGGCCCGGGTGTTGGGCAGGGAAGGTGACTATCAAGCGGCTCTCAAATTCGCGCGTGAAGCGGCGCAGATCGCCTCGTCCGCCGGCAAGTGGCCCGCGTATGCGGACGGGCTTTTGCTAGTCCGCGGGCTGCTTATCAATCTGGGTCAGGCTGCCGCCGCCGCTGAGGTGCGGGAACAAGCCCAGACGGTATGCGAACAGATGCAGGATCGGAGCTGCCTCGCCAGATTGTTAAGAGTGGACGGAAATCTAGCCGTGCTTCAGGGGAGCGTTGCGGACGCGCGTAAAGCCTACGAGGGCGCGCTGGACATCGCGCGGCAGATGGGCAATCTTGAAGAACAGGCAAATATTCTGGAGGGGCTGGCGGCGGTTGCAATTCGCGAAAAGCGCCTTGATCGGGCCAAAGCGATGTATGCGGAAGCGCGGCGCGTCTCCGACGGCACTCCCCTGAGCCGGGCCGCTTTCGACCTTGATAGAGCCGATCTTGCTTTGCTGTCGAGAGACCTGCCGGATTCCGAGAAGTTTTGCCGGCAAGCTCTGCTGGAAGCGCGCGAGGCAGACGCTATCGAAACGCAAGCGGAGGCTTTGGAGCGCTTAGGGGGGATTGACGCGCTGGATGCGCATTTGTCCAGCGCGCAGCAGGATTTTGAAAAAGCGGCTGCCTTGTACAAGCAGGTCAACGACAAATTCGAGTTTGCAGAGGTAAACGGCAGGGAAGAACGCGTGTTGGTTTCTCTTAACCGGCTTCAGGCTGCGGCTGCTTTGGAAAGATCGGCGGCTTCGGAAGCTGGAGGAAGTTGGGGCATCTCCCCCCGCGCGCACCTTGGGATCGCCGTGAGGCTGCTCGCCGAGAAGAAAAATCCTCAAGCTATCAAAGAAGCAGAAACCGCGGTTACTCTGGCCCGGCAGCAGCGGCGCGATTCCGATTACATTGCTGATGCATATCTCGTCTTATTGCGCGCTCTGATGCAAGCCAGGCGCGTAAAGGAAGCCGACGACGTGCAAGCCCAGTTGAGCCATTTGTGCAGCCAGACTCCCAACCAGATCGTTCAGCTCGAGTCCAGAGCGGCGGCCACACAACTGAAGCTCTTGAAAACCTCGCTGCATTAGCCGCTTGCTGCCCTAATCCGAATAAAACAGATATTTGCGCCATTGGTCGTCGCTGCGGCCAAGGAGGCGCATCAGGTGCCGGCTGGTGTGCAGGCTGAATGGCCGAGGCGGCCGTAAGAGCTTCATGCCCGCTTCTTCCGGAGTGCGGTTGCCTTTGCGGTTATTGCACGGATGGCAGCAGGCGACCAGGTTTTCCCACGTGGTTTCGCCGGCGCGAGAGCGCGGGATCACGTGGTCCAGAGTCATCTCGCCGGAGGGTAAGGTTTTGTGGCAGTACTGGCAGGTGTAGCGGTCGCGCATAAGGATGTTTTTGCGCGAGAGGGCACGGGTCTGATGCGGGATGCGGCGGTATTCGAGCAGGCGAATCACAGAGGGGATGCTGAGCGTGCGCTTGGCTGAATGCACGTGCGCGGGCGCAACCTCTTCGGCAGACGCAACGCCCTTCAGAATCAGCACCAAGGCGCGGCGAGCCGCACAGATGTTGATTGGTTCGTAGCTTGCATTCAAGACGAGGACGGGTCTATGCAGTCGATCCGCGCTGGGCATCCGGTAAAAACCTTCCTTAATTCACTCCTGTTCCGGCGAACGACTCCCGGGCGCGCGCAAGGGGCCGACCCGCGCCGGTGGGCGGCGATACAGAATCAAATCCAAAAGTACGACGGTCCACTCGAGCCAAAGTGAGGGCACAGACGTAGCTTGCGCCGGCCGACTTCAGGGCCGACGCGGCGGCGCGCAGAGTCGCGCCGGTAGTAAAGACATCGTCAATAAGCAATACTCGCTTGCCGGCGACCTCCTGCGGCCGCACAACTTCGAAACAATTGCGCAAATTTTCGCGCCGCTGGGATTCGCTCAAGCCGGCCTGCGGCTTAGTGTAGCGGCGGCGGCGGAGATTGCTCGCAAGTCTTAATCCATAGCGTTTGGCGACAGGATGCGCGAGCAATTCAGCCTGATTGAAACCCCGCTCCCAGCGCTTGCGCCAATGCATGGGCATGGCGAGAATCAAATCGAACCGCTCATCGAGAGGAAGGCTCTGTAGAAGAAGGCGGCTGAGCGGACTGGCCAAGCTCTCCACCTTACCGTATTTGTAAATGTGAACCATTTTTCGGAGGGGGCCTTCATAACTGCCGAAAGAGTAGGCGGCATCAAAGTTCGCCAGACTCTCGCGGCAGACCCTACAGAGGTCGTGCTCATCCAGGGCGAAGTCATCCATAAAAGGTGTTCGGCAGGCGCGGCAGAAGAAGGCGGCGTCGAGAGGTTTCGGAAGGGCTAAACAGGCGGAACAGATGGGGATTCGAGAGACATTATCGAGCGGCTTTTCGCAGATCCGGCAATCGTCCGGAAACACTACATTGAAGGCGTTGCGAAGGACGGTGTTGAGGAGGCGAGTAAAGGCGCGCGGCTGAGCGCCACTTCGATGTATGACGGTGCGAGTCGAGAGACTAGGGAAGACACACCCCCACTAAATCGCGATTGTACAACATTTGTTATTAAGAGGCTTCTAAAAAGAAAGGTATACGTTGGCGGTCAATCTGCAGCAAAAAATCTAATGGCGTGGTTGGCTTCACACGATAGTACCAATAGCGGAGGCTGCCGTGCCCGTAGCTGCCAATAGGACTATACGGATTCCGTACACTGAATTATGAATAACTTGCGTGTGCTGGTGATCGAACGCGATCCGGAAAAGCTGCAGCGTATCACTGGGGTATTGACGGAAGCAAGTTATGAAGTTCTGCCCGCAGCGTCGTTTAATGACGGCATAGAAGCGCTGCAGGTACAACGATTTGATGCAGTTCTTATCGGTTCTCCAGGGGACACACCGGCCCAGGCAGAGTTTGTGTCGAAGCTGAGGAGCATGGAACGATCTCACGGATGGGCTTCCAGGGTCCCCGTGCTGCTGTGTTCGGCGTCGGTACCCAACGGATTATGGACTACCACGCAAGAAGAGTGGGTGGATGCTTACTTAGGCGAAGAATTTGTTGCCGCGACATTTACGGACGCTGTTGTACGGCTGGCGCAAGCCGTTGCGCCGGCTGCCAAACTCAACGCCCAGATTAATCAATCCGATTTGCCAATCTTCGAGCCGGACAAGTTCCAGGCGCAGGTAGCCTACGATCGGGATCTACTGGTAGAAATCATCGACCTTTTCCTGTCCGAGCGGCGAGTCCAGGTGGCCGAGATGCAGGCAGCACTCGCCTCAGCGGACTTCACGCGGTTAAGCCGCGTGGCGCATACTATCAAGGGGTCGCTCGCCAGCCTGCACGCATCTCTCGCCAGGCAGCATGCGCAGGACCTGGAATCGGCGGCGAAAGCGGCCGACGCGCAAGTCTGCCGGTTCAGTTTGGCGGTCCTGGAACAGGATCTCGATGTTTTGGAACCGGAACTGCTAGCCCTGCGCAACTCCGTCCTTCAATAATTGCGGCCTCTGTTACACTGAGGCTTTCCCGCACAGTTTGTATGAGTTCTCCTCCTCCGACGGAAATTGTCTGCGCTCACAGCCCGGACTCGGATGACGCGTTTATGTTCTATGGTTTAGCGACGAAAAAAATTCGCTCGCGAATCCTAACCATCCGGCACGTGCTGGAGGACATAGAGACCTTGAACCGCAAGGCGACTCAGGGGCTGTATGAACTCACGGCGATATCGTTTCACGCCTATCCTTACGTGGCAGATAAATATGTTTTGATGTCCGGCGGCGCGAGCGTGGGCGACGGTTATGGGCCTCTTGTCGTCAGTTCGCATCCCATGCAGCCGGAGGATCTCAAAGGCAGGCGGATTGCGATTCCAGGGACGATGACCACCGCTTTTCTTGCGTTGAAGTTGTTCGAGCCTGACTTTGAGCACGTGGTCACGCCCTTTGACCAGATCATTGCATCCGTCAAGGAGCAGAAGGTGGATGCAGGGCTGATCATTCATGAAGGCCAGCTGACGTATGGGGACAGCGGTTTATTCAATGTGCTTGATTTAGGCAAGTGGTTTAAAGCAAAGTACCAGCTACCGCTCCCGCTCGGCGCCAATGCCATGCGCCGCAACCTGCCTGAAGATGTAAAGGCGGAATGCGCCAAGCTGCTGCGAGAGAGCATTCAATACTCGCTGGACCACCGCGAGGAGGCACTGAATTACGCCATGCAATTTGCGCGGGATCTCGACACCACACTGGCGGAGCAATTCGTGGGAATGTACGTCAATCACTACACGATTGATGGCGGAGATGTGGTGCCGCGAGCTGCACAGAAACTGCTGGATCTCGGCTTCGAGGCTGGTCTGATTCCTCACAGGATAACGGTTGAAGTCGCCAGCTAAGCCCGCTACGCTTCACAATATGCGGATGTGCCGTTTGTCTGCCTTTGCGCTCGTGGCTGTGGTGCTTGTTGGGGGACAATCCGAAGACAAGTTCAACACGAACCAGCGCATCAACCGTATTCGCGATTTGGGGAAAAAGGGTCTTCGCGTCATTCCAACGCTGGCCGAAAACCTGTCGGATCCCAATCGCGACATCCGGATTGAGACGGTCAAAGCGATTGTGAAGATCGGGACTGAAGCGAGCCTCGCACCGCTGGTGCGTGCAACTCACGATAACGATCCGGAAGTGCAGATTCGCGCCACGGACGGATTGGTCAACTACTATGTTCCGGGCTACGTAGTCAAGAGCGGCCTGACCGGTCCGCTGACGCGCGGCGTGCGGCAGATGAAAGCGTTTTTCGGCTCCCGGAATGATCAGGTGATCGATCCGGATGTGGTGGTGCGGCCCGATGTGCAAACCGCAATCGCAGACGAAGTTAGTAGCGCTGCAAGCAGCGACGCCAGAGCCAATGCAGCCCGGGCTGCTGGAATTTTGCGGGACAAAGCTGCGGTTCCGATGCTCGAAAATTCAGTGCATGCACAGGACAGCCAATTGATCATTGAAAGCCTGATTGCACTCCAAAAGATTCGTGATCCGGCGGCGGGAGCGAAAGTAGCGTCGGTGGCGCACGATCTCGATGAGCGAGTGCAAACAACCGCGCTTGAGACCATCGGCATTCTTCGCTGCCTCGTTTGCGCGCCGGACGTCCGGTCTGTTCTCTCCAATGCACGCAACCTGCACATCCGCCGGCCGGCGCTGGAGACGTTAGCCATGCTTGCCATTCCCGGCGACCGCGGCACGTTTCAGCAATATGCAAAGGATTCGGATGCGGATTTACGCGCCTCGGCTTTAGAAGGATTGGGCCGAATCCGGGAGCCAGAAGACTTCCCTCTTCTCGAAGAGGCTTACAACCAGAAGGATGCCGATTGGAAAGTTCACCTGGCGGCGGCGTTTGCCATGGTGGATCAGGGCAAAGTAGATACGGGGGATTTCAGCCCGCTTACGTATCTATGGGAAAACCTGCAGACGAAAGGACGCGCCGCGACCGCGCAGGCCTATTTAGACGAGCTCGCGCATAGGGATGATGTGCGCCGCGCGCTGTTTTTGCTGGCGCCGCAATCGAGCAAGGATCAGAAGATAGCGCTATGCTCGATTTTGGCTGATGCCCATGCAGCGGATGCGATTCCGACATTGAACACGCTTTCGAAAGATATCGATCCGGACGTTTCGCTCGCTGCCACGCGTGCTTTGCGAATTCTTCAAGCGCAGCGGGCGTAGACAGCGCTTAGAACTTCAGCTTCAGCGCCAACTCACCTATGCGCGGCTCTTTCGCGCTGGTTATCTGTCCGAAGGTTCCGGCGCCCAGGCTGGTGTTAGGGCCGTTGAAATTCGGGTGGTTGAAGACGTTGAAAAATTCGCTCCGGAACTCCAAATTAAAACGTTCGGTGATGCGAAAGTTTTTATAGAGCGCCATATTGAAATCGATCAGTCCGGGACCCATGAGGGTCCCATTACCCACGTTCCCGAAGAAGCCCGCCGGCGGTTTAGCGAACGAAGTAGTACTGAACCACTGCAGCAGCGTTTCCGGCATTGTTACAGGGGCGACCAGATTGGGGCGTGTGGCAAGGCCGGTGTTAGCAAGGCTCATGCCAACGGTTAGCGAACTGCCGCTGTAAATGGATGTCATATCCGAATATTTCCAGCCACCGAAGACCGCACGCTTCCAGCCCGCCGCCGCTTGGAACCAGGGTAGCGTATATATGATGCTCGTGGTGAACACGTGAGGAGTATTTAGGCTGGAGTTTCCGTAAGCCTGCTGAGGTTGGTATACATTTTGAAATCCACCTGTATTGTCGAGGTTGTGGGACCAAGTGTAAGCAACTGTGAGGTAAACGTTGTGCCCTACCGGATGGCGCAGACCTATCTCGAGAGCAGTCCAATTATCTAGTCCGATTGGTTGATTATAAGTAATCGTGCTATAGCCTTGATATGGAGCGAAGTAAGCGGCTGCGTAACCGGTAGTATTGAGCAATGGATTAAAATCATACACGCCAAAATTCCGCGGTTGATTGAGATTCAGGGATGTTTGCAAGTCCCGGGCCAGGTCGCCGGCCCCTGCAATAGAAAGGAGCCAATTAGATCCGAACTGCTGCTGATAACTTACGCTAAAGGATCTGATTCGTCCGATCTTGTAATCCAAAGACTGACCGGCTACCGAACTGGCGGTGAGCGGCGCGGCGTGGCCACCGACAGGATTAGGGAAGTTTGCATTAATTAAATTTACCTGCTGAAGCACTGGATAGCTCAAGCATCCTTGCGAACAGGCCGCCCCCATCCCACCGTTCCTGTTATAAGTAATGCCGAAGCCGCCGCGAAGCGACGACCTACCGTTTCCCCAAATATCCCAGGCGAATCCCGCCACGGGGCCAACGTAGATATTATGTTTGTTGCTGATGTTGATCGGGATGCCGTTTTCTCCATTAAAGATGATCCCGTTGGCAGGATTATACGTGGGCGTCGGAGTAAGTATTCCAGTGGGTGACACGATTGGAGCATTAGCCGGATTGAACACCACTGGATCGAAGTCATCCATATATCCCCTCTGTGCATGTGGAAACGGCATGTAGAAGAATCGTAGGCCGGCGGTGAGCGTCAGGCGCCGATTTGCTTTCCATTGATCTTCGACGTAAGGCGAAACAATCGGATACTGAATATATTTACGAACCCCGTCGCTACCTTGCGCAAAGCTAGCGGAGTCGCCAAGTAGATAATCAGCTATTGGATTTCCGCTAAAACTGCCATTGAAGCTCACATCGCCTGTAGTATTGGCGTTTGTTGCCCACTGGCGCTTAGCTCCAAAGAGCAAGGTGCCGCCGGCTTCAAAAAAATGCTTTCCTACGAGCCAGCTCCAATTGTCGTTTAATGTTTTTTCCAGATCCGTGGCACGCGGAATAATATTGTTTGCGCTGGTCCCGAATTGCGACCAACCTCCCGTAAACGTGACGTGTGGAAGAAGATTTTGCAGGTAGCCCCCAGAATAGGGGAAATCTTCGCTATAACCGGAAACCTGCGAAATTTCCGTGATGCCTCCAAAAATATGATTGATGATGTAGCGATTCATCGCGATACTCACCTGGTTCACCATTGAGGATGTAATGGTGTGGGTCAGTTGCAGTTGAGCAAGCGAGTTGAATGTTTGAAAAATGTCATAGTTAGTAGAAAATGGAGAGCCCATTCTGGATGCGGCCGGATTGTAGCTATTCTGCCACTCATGGAAATACTCACCTGTCAGGCGAAATTTCGATGAGATGTTTTCGTCGATCTTTACTTCCTCATCGCGTTGATTTGTAATAGCCGGGTTGACATTGATGTAGTTATTAAATACGTTAGTCTGATCATTCGGCAGCGGGGCAAGAGCGTTGAGATAGGCCAGAGCAGCCTGATTGATGCGGCTGGCAGGGATCTGATTTCCGGGGAAGAATTGGCCATTTAAAGGATCTTTGATGGTTGTGGCATAGGGACCCGATGTTGGGAAAAGTCCCTCTCGCATGCCGGCCGTTGGGGAAGCACCCATAATTACCGAACCAACTTTTTGCTTCACCCATTGTTGATTGAAATAAAAGAACGTCTTCTGCCGGCTCGTGTTGTAAAGGTGAGGGATGTAGACGGGACCACCCAGATTCCAGCCGAAGATATTCCAGTCCAGCACGGAAACGGTGGGGCTAAAAAAGTTCCGGGCATTGAAATCGGTGTTGCGGAGGAACTCCCACCCACCTCCGTGGAAGGCGTCGGTACCGCCTTTTGTTTGCACAATGACGACGCTCGCTCCCATAAGTGTGTAACGCGCATCGTAATTATTCTGCAGCACTTTGATTTCCTGAATCTCGTCAGGATTGGGCATAATCGTAGTCTGCGTCTCGTTGCCGGTGTTTTCGTTCCAGATTCCGTCGACCGTGTAGAAGCTGCCGCTGGATCCGCCACCATTGACATTCAGGGCATTAGAGGTGTTAAAACCGCCTGTGCCCATAGTGGCTATAGGCGATGTATTGATAACTCCGGGCATCAGGGAGCCGAGGCCCTGGTAGTTGCGGCCGTTCAGTGGCAGCGTTTCCGCCTCCTGGGCGGAAACCGTGCTGGAGATGTCGCTGGTGGTTGTCTGAACTTCCGTTGCGTTAGCCAGCACACTGACCGTAGTGGTCAGCTTGCCCGGCTTGAGCACAACATTCAGGGTAAAGACGCTTGCCGGCCCCAGGTAAATGCCCGCTTCACTAAATGAATTGAAGCCGGCTTTCGTTACCGTTACTTGATAATCCCCGACGGGCAGTCCGGCTTCAGAAAAGCGCCCATCACCGTTGGACATAGTTGTAGTTCGGTTTCCGGTAGCGGCATTCACCACACTCACGGCCGCTTGCGGGACCACGGCGCCGGATTGGTCGGTGATGGTACCGCTGATCGTACCAGTCGTCATCAATTGAGCGGTACAAAGCTGGGCGGCGGCGGCGAAGCAAGCGGCCAACGCGGCGTGACGTCGATTTCTTACCAGCATAGGGGGACTCCTCGTATCCGACGCAGTTTTCTACTTCTGTTGCATGTATGGTAGGGTGGCGGAAGACGACTGTCAAGAGAAAAGTGAATCGATTAGAAACACTGAAACGTTCTATAGAACGTGTTACGACGAGAAATCTCTAATCGTTTTGCTCTTTTGCGATCTCGATTGGTGAAGGGACACACGCCGTTGGCAAAACTACAAAACGGCTTGTGGGGTTTGCGCTAATCGCGCAAAACGGCCTGTGGGGTTTGTTGTAGTCGCGCAAAGCGGCCTGTGGACTTTGCTTTAATCGCGCACAACGGCCAGCAAAACGGCCTGTGCGCGGGACGGGAGTCCTACTTTGCTTTCTTCTGTTTCTGTTGACCGACGCGGATCTTGAACTGCTGCTGTTTCGATTCCTGAAACGCTTTGTGGTCGTGGCGGGCCACCGCGTCTGACAGATACTTTTCAACATCGGTGTCCTTGGGCAGGACAGCCATCACAGTAAAATTCTCGTTGCAAGTCGGGCAAAAAGGCCGAAACCGCCTGATGTTCGGAATTGCCATATGCCGTTAGTTTAGCATTTTTGATCGGTTTTTTGGCTCACTCGAGCAGGTTTCGAAGAGCACCCGCTAAATCGGGGTATTTGAATCGAAACCCAGCGGCTAAGGCAGCTTCAGGGATAACTCGCTGGCTTGCCGTCATGTATCGCGCCAGTTCGCCGAAGGCGAGCCGCAACGCGAACTGCGGAACGGAAAAGAGCGCAGGACGATGCAGCGCCCGGCCGAGCGCATGCGTAAATGCTGCATTCGTGACCGGCTGAGGAGAGGTTGCGTTGAGCGGCCCTTCGACGTTCGGAGTTTCGGCAGAAAAGAGCAGAATGTTTATCAGATCCTCAATGTGTATCCAGGGCATCCACTGTTTTCCGCCGGCGAGACGGCCACCCAAGCCGGAGCGAAAGACGGGCAAAATTTTGGCCAGCATACCACCATCCCTACCCAGGACGGGCGCGATGCGGAGCAGCACAACTCGTAAACCGAACTCCTTTGCCCGTAAAGCTTCCTGTTCCCATTGCGCGCAGAGGCCGGCAAGAAAATCGTGCCCACGAGCGCTGGTTTCCGTAATGATTTCATCGGACCTGTCACCGTAGTAGCCCGTCGCCGAGGCGGAGATCAAAACCGAGGGTTTATGGCGCAGCCTTTCTATGGCTGAAACGAGGCGGCGCGTGGCATCTACACGGCTTTCGTAGATGCGCCGCTTGACCGGTTGGGTCCAGCGCTGGGCGACCGGCTCACCGGCGAGGTTCATAACGATGTCCACGGTGGGAACGCTATCGAGCGGCGGGGGCTCGCCCGGATTCCACAAATGAAAAGCCGCTCGGGAATCGAGCGACGCGCTGCGCCTGCGCGCGAGATAATTCACTTCATTTCCGGCTGCCAACAGTTTCGGTACAAGATGGCGGCCGATAAAACCAGTCGCACCGGTGATCAGGTAATCCATAGCTGTTTTGTGAGGCTTGAGCAACGCGAAATCGCGAATGTGAAGATCAGTCTTTCGGCGCGATGCCCAAAGCTTTCATTTTGCGGTACAGGTTGCTACGCTCCAGACCCAGCAGCTCCGAAGTTCGCGTAACATTTCCACCCGTTTCTTCGAGCTTGCGGAGAATGTAATCCCGTTCGGCTGCTTCACGCACCTCATGCAGGCTAGCAAACTCGTCGTGTATCTTACTAGCCCCGCCGCGGCGTGCCCCATCTAGCGAAAGATGGCGCGCCTCAATGCGCCGCTGCGGGTAGAGAATGACGATTCGCTCCATCAAGTTTCGGAGTTCGCGCACGTTCCCGGGCCAGGAGTAGCGGGTAAGCGCGTCCATAGCTTCGGAAGTCAGCTCCTTGGACTTCTTTCCGTACGCCGTAGTAAATTCATTCAGAAAATGAACGGCCAACAGCGGGATATCTTCGCTACGCTCACGCAGTGGGGGGACAGTGAATGGGATGACGTTGAGGCGGTAGAACAGATCCTCGCGGAAGTTGCCGCGCTCGATCTCCATCTCCAGGTTTTTGTTGGTCGCCGCGATGACACGGCAATCGACCTGCACCGATTGCGGCGCCCCGACCGGCTCAAAACGATGTTCGTCCAGAGCCCGCAGCACCTTCGACTGAGTCCGCAGGCTCATATCGCCGACTTCATCGAGAAAAAACGTTCCGCCATGCGCCTTTTGCATTTTGCCGATTTTGTAATCGGCGGCGCCATCGAGGCGCGTGCGGCGATGTCCGAACAGTTCGCTTTCAATTAAGTCTTCGGGGAGAGCGGCGCAGTTCACCTCTACAAACGGGCCATTTGCACGCTGGCTGGCGCGATGAATGGCGCGGGCAACCAGTTCCTTGCCGGTGCCGCTTTCGCCATAGATCAGCACCCGGCCATTGGTGCCGGCCATTAGTTTCATTTGTTGACGCAGCGCCTTCATCGGAACGCTGTTACCGATGAGTTCCGGGACTGCATTATCTTCACGAAGGTGCTGTAACTGCAGGTCCATGCGCCGCTGTTTCAGCGCATTTTTCAAAACCACGCTGACTTTTTCGATGGTGAGTGGCTTCTCGACGAAATCGAAAGCGCCCAACTTGGTGGCTCTCACGGCGGTTTCGATGTTGCCGTGACCGGAGATCATGACGACCGCAGGGCGGTCGACGGCCGGCAGTTCCTGTATTCGGGCCAAGGTGGCCAAGCCGTCCATCCCTTTGAGCCAGATGTCCAACAGAACGGCCTCATAGGGCTGGCGAGCCAACTCGGCAAGACACGCTTCGCCGCTATCCACGGCATTCACATCGTAGTTCTCGTCGACAAGAACGCCACGCAAGGACTGCCGGATCGCAGCTTCGTCATCGACAACCAGGACTTTAGGGCCGCGTGCTTGCATTCTGAATGGGAACTACACCTTCAGAGTAGCGGCCGCTTGTTCGGGTTCCGGGCTGGCCTGGTCAAGCTGCACAGCACTCAAATGGATCACGAACTGGGCGCCAGCGGGGTAGTTGTCTTCCACGTGAACCGTGCCGCGATGTTCGGTAATGATATGGCTGACGATCGCGAGCCCAAGCCCGGTTCCGCGCGATTTGGTGGAAAAATACGGGAGGAATAACTTTTCTTTGTCGCTTGCCGACACACCACATCCGGTATCTGTAACGGACAATTGCACCACATCCGGGGAAAACTGAGATGTCGCGATGGTGAGGTGACGCACGGGAGAGTCCGTCATGGCTTCCGCGGCGTTATCGACCAGATTCACAATGACTCGCTTCATCTGTTCTTTATCAGCGATTACCGGCGGCAAATTGGGGTCTAATTCCACCTGTAACTCGATCCCGTCGAGCCGCCCGTCAAAGAGCGCCACCGCGCCTTTGACGATCTCATTCAGATCGCAGGGTACTAGCTGCGCAGTGGGGAAGCGTGAGAAGCGTGAGAATTCATTTACCAGCGTCTTAACGGTTTCGACTTCCTGCTGGATTGTCTGTGTGCATTCCTCGAGAATGGCGCGAGCAGCCGGATCCAGTGAAACACGCGATAAGTGCCGGGCGATCCGGTCTGCAGATAACGATATGGGGGTGAGCGGGTTCTTAATTTCATGCGCGATGCGGCGCGCCACCTCTTGCCATGCGGCGGCCTTTTGGGCGCGAAGAAGGTCGCTGGTATCCTCAAGCACCAGCACAAACCCGCGTTGCTCCTCGAGCGAAGCTACGGTAACGGCGAGGTGAAGAACCGAACGCGGGCGCTGAATATCCAATTGCGTGGCGGCAGCTCCGGTACGGCGCGC
This sequence comes from Terriglobia bacterium, assembly GCA_021324185.1. Classification (GTDB taxonomy): domain Bacteria; phylum Acidobacteriota; class Terriglobia; order Bryobacterales; family Bryobacteraceae; genus Bog-105. The sequence continues at coordinate 16,904 of JAJPJN010000090.1, forward strand.
CCGCTTCAGCAGGTAACGAATTTCGGCGAGATCATCACCGGAAAAAAGATCTTCCAGGCGCTTGGCTCGGGCAACTACTTCCCGCGAAAAAATGCCCGAGAGAGCTCGATTGACGCGCTCGATCCGCTCGTCACGTGAGACCGAAATAACGCCGGTCGGAATGCTCTCGAGAATGGCTTCGGTAAATCGGCGGCGCGCCTCCAGCTCGCGTGAATTGGCATCGAGATCATTGGTCATTTCGTTGAATGCACGAACCAGCGTGGCCAGTTCATCGATTGCGTTCTCACGCACACGATAAGAGAGATTTCCGCGCCTTACTTCACTGGCCGCTTCGAGCAGGGCTGAGATGGGCACGCTGATCTGGCGGGCTAGGATCTGCGCCGACCAGGAAGCAAAGAACAGCACAAACAGCGTGATCAGACAGATGAGTTGAAAATAGGTCTCGCGATAAAACTTACGACGCCCCTCCTGCTCGTCGACGACCTGTTGAATGGTTGCCGCCAAGCCCTGATTCGCGGCCGCGTATCCGGTTAACGACGCGGTTAGGGTGATATGCCCGACCGGAACTCCAGCATCGGTTAAGGGCGCCTGGGCTTGAAGCGGAATGCCTTTCGCCGGGCCAAATCGCTGATAAAGCAGCATCGGGACGCCGGTGCGCGGGGTCAGAATCAGTTGCTGAATGCCGGCGTGCGTGCAGAGGTGCTCGAAAAAAGCCGCCTGCATGCGGCCTGTTTTTGCAGCTTCTCGCGTTTCCGGCAAGAGGCTGATCCAATCGGCTTGTGCCTGTAGCCGCGACTGTGCTTCCTTTCGATAGGAGCTATCCAGTTGCTTATAGGACTGGTCGAGTTCCCGCAATGCGTTCTGGGCGGAGCGGCTGAACCAGACATCCAAATGCCGGTTCAAAACGTAGCCGCTAAACAGGACTGTAAACAGAACCGGGGCAAGTGTCAGAACCAGCGCGCCGAAAAGAAGCTTGGACCGGATTCTGGAGCCTTCGCGATTTTTCTGCCGGTCAATATAGACTTTGACGCCCGCGCGGAACAGCAGAAACGCCAGCAGTACCGTCAGTAAAAAGATGAGCGTCGAAACAGCCCATAGGACGATGGTTTCGCTCAAGCTGGCAGGCGAATAGGGGATGCGGAATGAGCCCTGCCAGATCAGTAGGGCCAGCAGGATGACAAAGCTTAGCGCTGCGGCAGCAGAAGCCAGACGTCGGCGCACAACACTGTCATGGTAGCCCAACCCAGAAGTTTTGAGGGTCTCCGGCGGCTTCTGAACTACTTGTCGCGAGCCGGGCGGCTCTGTGTCCGGAATTCGTATTGCTGAATTTGTAACGCCACCTGGCCTTTGGCATTCCGGGTGACTCGTCCTCGGGCCACCAGGTTCAGCAGACATCTCTCATTGAGCTGTGCCGGCCAGCTAATGGAGACTTCTAATCGCGTTCCGAGCGGCATATCGTGCTCGGAGGTGAAAAGGACGCCCGAACTGCTGATATTCAGGGTTTTGCCGACTCCGGTGAGCAGTTCGGCTCTTTGATTGAGGGTTTTATATCTTATTTCGCGCTCAATCGGGAAACGGCTGGACCGCCGCCGCTCGGTTGAGGGGATCTCAGGAGCATCCATGCGCTTTCCAAAAGTCAAAAGGGTTTCGAGCACAGCAGAAGGGCTCCCATCTCTGACATCAGGGATCGATAATCCATTGATTTAGCCGTTAGTTTCTGGTTTATTCGTTCGTTTTTCCGACAGCCATGCGAGCCGTTGGCGCAAAGTTTTCTCATAACCGCGATCTGTTGGCTGATAGAAGCGATATCCGGCAAGCGCTTCCGGAAGACAAGCCATATCCGTTATCGCATCTGGCGCCTGGTGCGCATGTTCATATCCCCGGGAGTAGCCTAACTGTTTCATCAAACCAGTAGGAGCATTGCGCAAATGCAGCGGCACTGGCGGAGCGGGCGTGCTTTCGATAACGGCATCCACTTTGTTCAGGGCTTGGTAGGCGGCATCGGATTTGGGAGACAACGCTAAGTAAATAGTAAGTTGTGCCAACGCCAAATCTCCTTCCGGAAGACCTAAAAAATGAACCGCTTGCATACAGGCCATGCCTTGTTCTATCGCCCTTGGATCTGCCAGCCCTATATCCTCTATCGCCATTCGCACCAATCGCCGGGCCAGGTAGAGGCGATCCTCCCCCGCCTTTAACATCCGGCCGAGCCAATATAGGGAAGCATCCACATCGCTCGAGCGGACCGACTTATGGAGTGCAGAGATTAAATTATAGTGCTCTTCTCCCGTCTTGTCATACAGCAAAACTTTCCGTTGCAGCGCATCTGCGACCGTTTGCCGGTCAATTACGGCGTTTTTTGCCGATTCGGCTGCAATTTCCAGCGTGTTCAGCGCTGCCCGCGCATCTCCACTGGATGCCACTGCAATCTCATCGAGTAATTCGTCGCTAACCTTTAGTCCCAGATGCCCCAGACCGCGGTAAGGGATGGCGAGGGCCCGTTTCAGAAGCTCGACAATTTCGGCTGTCTCCAGGGGACGCAACGTATAGACTTTCGTCCGGGACAGCAAGGCGGAAACGACTTCAAAGGAGGGATTTTCGGTCGTCGCACCGATCAAAATGACATCCCCGCGCTCCACATAGGGCAAAAACGCGTCTTGTTGGGCTTTGTTGAAGCGGTGGATTTCATCGATGAAAAGGACCGTGCGGGTACCCATGCGCTTGGCCCGTTCGGCATCCGCCATTACCGCTTTTATTTCCTTAATGCCGCTCAAGACCGCGCTAAACGGGATAAAAGCCGCGCCACTCTGCCGGGCCATCAAAAAGGCCAGCGTCGTTTTACCCGATCCTGGGGGACCCCACAGAATAATGGAACTCAAGTGGCCCGTATCGATCTGAATCCGTAGCGGTTTGCCCGGGCCCAAGATGTGTTCCTGGCCGATGTATTCATCGAGCGTCTGCGGACGCATGCGGTCGGCAAGCGGACGATCGGCGCCGATGGTCTCTTGTTCTCCGGGAAAGGGAGATGGATCAAAAAGGCTCACGAGACGCTCCTTTGCTGTTGTGAGGCAAACAGCGCTATCGAGCAGGCAACAGCGGCGTTGATTGACTCCACTCTAACGGTTGGAATGGAGATGACCTCGGCGGCTGATAACAGTTCCGGGGAGACGCCTTTGGCCTCGTTGCCGGCGATCAGCGCCAGCGGACGGCTCAAATCAGCAGCGCTCAGGAGGGTACCGGCGTGGGCTTGGAGAGCGTAGAGCGACAGGCGGCTGGTCCGGACGTTCGACAATAATTCGGGCGCCGTTATACCCTCAATAAACGGCAGCCGGAAAATCGATCCAGCACTGGCGCGCAATAACTTTCCGTTTGCCACATGGGCCGCCCCTGCCAGAAACACGACGCCGCTCCCTCCAAACGCTTCCGCGGAACGCACTATGGTACCTGCATTTCCGGGGTCTTGTATTCCGTCGAGCACGACTATCAAAGCCGGATCTCTGGTTAGTTCCGCCCAGGTCCAGTTGCGCGGCCGTAAAAGAGCCAGAATTCCCTGCGAATGCTGCGTCCCGGCAAGGGAATCAAAGGCCCGTTCTGAAACCTCTACAACCTCTGTGTTCGCTCGGCGTAGCAGTCCGGTATACTTGCTCTGGCCGACGCTGGTGGTGAGGACTTGTGCAATATGCCAGGTTCCGCGAAGCGCCTCTTCGAGCAGATGCGGCCCTTCCGCCACGACCAAGCCGTCCCCGGTTGGCCGCCCCTCCCGTGCCGCTTTGCGAACGTTTTGCAGTAACGGATTGTGGATGCTCGTGATTTGCATTTTGAGTGCGAATTATGATGCGAGGCGTAGACTGAAGTTTTTAGCCGGGTAAATCGGGCAGCCGCATGAAGCGCGCCATTGCAGGCCTATTTGTCCTGTTTTCGCTCTCGATCTTAGGCTATCTGTTCTATGTGGCCCGACAGATCGCCAGGCAATCTGATTTGGTTGAGGACCATCCAGCCGACGTCATTATAGTCATGGGGGCGGCTGAATATCGGGGCCGGCCATCGCCGGTGCTTCGAGCGCGCCTGAATCACGCGCTATTCCTATATCTTAAAGGCCTTGCGCCCTACATATTGACGACCGGGGGCGCCGGCGGCGATCCCGATTACACTGAGGGCGAGGTGGGCCGTGCCTACCTGACGCAGCATGGAGTGCCTTCCGAGCACATACTGGTGGAACCGGAAGGGACAACGACGGCACAAAGCCTGGATGCGGCAGCCGAGATCATGCGCCGCATGAACATGACTTCGTGCATCATCGTCAGCGATGGGTACCATATCTACCGCTCGAAGCGGATCTTGGAAGCCCAAGACATTAAGGTGTACGGTTCGCCGCGGCCAGGCGGCGCACCCGCAAGCCGCGCGGCCCGGCGATGGCTGTATTTTAAGCAGGCGGTAGGCTATCTGCTTTGGCAGATAGGGCTTAATATCTGACGGCCACAAAGCTGACTCCTCGCTTTTCCCGGCCTGCTGCGGCAATTATCGCCGTAAGGACGAAAACCGTGGCTGCAGTGGCCGCCATTGCCGCTGCATAGCTCATTCTTTCGGCGAAAGCTGCTTCGATATACGCGACTGAGCCTGCAATCAGAACGCCGCATTGATATGCGAATCCCGGCAAGAAGCCGCGCACCTCGTTGGGCGAGAGTTCGCTCAGATGGGCGGGAATAACACCCCAGGCGCCTTGGACGAAAAACTGCATGAAGAACGCACCCGTATAGAGCAGAGTCATTTGCGGTGCATAGGCCCAAAGAGGAATGATCAAAACGGCGAGCAATAAAGAACTAACAATCGCTTTGCGCCGGCCTGCGCGGTCGGAGAATAGGCCGACCAGCACGCCGCCGCTAATTGCACCGATCATCGAGACGATCAATACGAGTGACCTGGCGTTCACGCCGAGATGCCAAAAACGCTGCAAGAACGTCGGGTACATATCCTGCGTGCCATGCGATGCCAGATTCATGCCGGTCAAAAGCAGCACGAGATAGATGAAGAGCTTCCAGTTGTGAACGATGCTTCGCCCAAGGCCGCTCCAGGTCTCGGCTTTGCTCTTGCGCCACACTTCCGATTCCTTCACGCGGAAGCGTACGAACAGCGCAAGCAGCGCGGGCAATCCGCCGAGAAAAAAGAGCGGCCGCCATCCCCAACGGTTAAACAGGAAGAGCAGGCATAGCGTTGCCAGCAGATTGCCGAGCGCGTAGCCCTGCTGCAAAAATCCGGATAGCACGCCGCGCCATTTTGGAGGCACTTTCTCCATCGCGAGGGATGCCCCGACACCCCACTCGCCGCCCATGCCGATGCCAAAGAGCGCTCGCAAGATCAAGAATGTTGTGAAATTCGGCGCAAAACCGGTTGCCACTTCAACCACGGAATAAAAGATCAGATCGATCATCAGCGGCAAGCGCCGGCCATAGCGGTCTGCGAGTAGTCCGAACAGGAACGCTCCAACCGGGCGGCAGGCGAGCGTCAGGGTAAGAGAGAGCGCGACCGCTTTGTCCGTCTGGTGAAATTCTTTGCCAATGGCGGTGAGACAGACGACCACAAGAAAGAAGTCGAAAGCGTCGAGCGTCCAGCCGAGAAAGCCGGCGAGGAGCGCTGCCCAGGCATCGCGGACAGATGCAGGCGCTGTCGCGCTAGCGTTCAATGGGCAGCCTCAAACAGGCCTGCGGCGCCTTGCCCGCCGCCCACGCACATGGTCACAACGCCCCATCGTGATCCCGGCCTGCGGGCCATTTCATTCGACAAAGTACCGGCCATGCGGGAACCCGTCACGCCGAATGGATGGCCGATAGAAATTGAACCGCCATTCACGTTTAACTTGTCCATCGGAATTCCGAGCCGGTCACGGCAATAGATTACCTGTACGGCGAAGGCCTCGTTCAATTCCCAAAGATCGATATCGCCGATGCTGAGCCCGTGACGCGCAAGCAGCTTTGGAACAGCGTAGATGGGACCAATTCCCATTTCATCGGGCTCGCAGCCGGCGACGGCAAACCCGCGGAAAATGAGTTTATAGGGAATTTTCAGTTCGTCTGCCCGCTGGCGGAGCATAAGCAGAGTGATGGAAGCGCCATCGGATAGCTGCGATGAATTGCCCGCTGTCACAGATCCCTGGCCGCTCGTTGTGTCGAAAACTGGCTTAAGCGCAAGCAGGCCTTCCAGCATCGTATCCGGACGATTGCATTCGTCGCGATCGCAAGTGACTTCTTGTGTACCGATTTTCTCGCCTGTCTTTTTGTCGAGAATTGCCATCGTCGTTCGGAACGGAGCGATCTCAGCCGCGAAAAACCCCTCCCGCTGAGCGCGAGCGGTGCGCTGCTGGCTGGCGAGCGCGTATTCATCCTGCGCCTGGCGGCTGATTTTATAACGCTTTGCGACCACTTCCGCCGTCTGGCCCATCTCCATGTACAAACCGGGCGCTTTCTTCAGGAGTAGGGGATGCGGATTGACCTCCCGCTGCACGAGGCTGATGCTTTCAACTCCACCGGCCATGACAGCACTTGCGCCTTCATTCAGGATTTCGTGAGCAGCCATGGCAATGGCCTGCAGACCCGAAGAACAAAAGCGATTTATCGTGGCACCCGGGACGGAGGCCGGCAAACCGGCCAGCATGGCGCAACGGCGGGCGACGTTTAAGCCCTGCATGCCATGAGGCTGTGCGCAACCAAGAACAACGTCTTCGATTTCCGCCGGATCAAGCGGCGATGTTTGGGCGAGGACAGCTTGAATGCAGTGCGCCGCCAGATCTTCGGGCCGTGTCATGTTGAACGAGCCGCGGAATGATTTCGCTAGGCCCGTTCGCAAGCTCGCGACTATAACGGCTTCTCTCATCTTCGGACACGCGACAGTATATACCTACATAAGAGGATTTATGCCCCAACTGGTTAAATTGACGCGCGACCACGACGTCGCGGTGATCACAATTGACAATCCGCCTGTGAATGCGATGAGCCCGGGAGTGCCGGAAGGCATTCAGACAGCCGTGCAGCGGGCAAACGAGGATCCCGATGTGAAGGCGATCGTTCTGATCGGCGCGGGCCGTACTTTTATTGCCGGCGCGGACATCCGGGAATTCGGAAAGATTGTTTCGGGCGAGAGACCGCGGCTTAGCTTGCTTCCTTATCTCCGATCGATCGAGGACTCGCAGAAACCGGTTGTGGTCGCGATTCACGGCACGGCATTGGGCGGCGGTCTCGAGACGGCTATGTCCGGACATTACCGTGTCATCGCGCCTACCGCGCAGGTTGGCCAGCCGGAAGTGAAACTCGGTCTGATCCCGGGCGCGGGTGGAACACAGCGGCTGCCGCGTCTGGCAGGACCAGCGAAAGCGGCTGAGATGTGCACATTCGGCGATCCGATCACTGCCAAAGAAGCGCACGATTTAGGAATTGCCGATTCGATTCTTGAAGGCGATCTGCTCGCGGGGGCCGTTGCTTTCGCGCGCCGCGTTGCCGGTGAGCCGGTTCCGCGGACCCGCGAGCGCAACGCCAAGCTGCAGAATTTCGATACCCGCATCTTCGATCAACTTCGCGAACTCGCTCGCAAAACAAAGCGCGGGCAGCGCGCTCCCCTTGCGGCTATTGACGCTGTTGAAGCCGCCACAAAACTGCCTTTTGAAGAAGGCTGCCAGCGTGAGGCGGAACTGTTCAACGAATGCCTGTTTGCCACTGAATCGAAAGCACTGATCCATGTCTTCTTTGGCGAGCGCACAGTGGCCAAAGTCCCTGGCATTTCGAAAGAGATAAAGCCGTTCGACATCAAGAGCGCCGCAGTCATTGGCGCGGGGACAATGGGCGGCGGTATCGCCATGAATTTTGCGAACGCCGGCATTCCAGTGAGGGTAAAGGAGACAGCGCAGGAGGCACTCGATCGCGGCATCTCTACGATCCGGAACAACTACGCCACGACGGTGTCAAAGGGCCGCTTAAAACAGGCAGAAATGGACCAGCGAATGGCGTTGATTACTCCGCAACTGGGCTATGAAGGCTTTGCAGAAGCAGACATTGTCATCGAAGCGGTATTCGAAAAGATGCTGGTGAAAAAACAGGTATTTCTCGAGATAGGCCGGATTGCGAAGCCTACATGTGTTCTGGCGACGAATACATCCAGCCTGGACATCGACGAGATCGCCTCCGCAACCAGCCGGCCGCACATGGTGGTTGGGACTCATTTTTTCAGTCCGGCCAATGTGATGAAACTTCTCGAGGTAGTGCGCGGCAAAGCAACGGCGCCGGAGGTAATCGCAACTGCGATGGCTTTAGGCAAGCGTCTGAACAAGATCGCCGTTTTGGCCGGCAATGCTCGCGGTTTTATCGGCAACCGCATTATTGGACCGTACCTGCGGGAGGCGCAATTTCTGGTAGAAGAGGGCGCATCCGTCGAAGAGGTGAACCAGGCGCTGTATGACTTCGGCATGGCGATGGGGCCGCTGGCGGTCGACGATCTGACGGGGCTCGATGTTTCCTACTACATTCGCCAGGAGTTCAAGCGATTCGAGAAGCCCGGCGTGCGCCAGCCGCTGGTGCCAGATCTTTTGGTACAAGCAGGACGGCTAGGCCAGAAGACGGGGAAAGGGTGGTCAAAATACGACCAAAATCGCCGGCCTATTCCCGATCCGGAGGTAGCGCAGTTGATTGAGAAGACGGCTCGAGAAGCAGGCATCCAGCGCCGATCCATTTCGCAGCAGGAAATCGTGGACCGCTGTATTTACGCGCTGGTGAACGAAGGCGCGAAAACCTTGGAAGAGGGCATTGCACTACGCGCGGTCGACATCGACATAACGTACGTGTATGGCTACGGTTTCCCGGCATGGCGCGGTGGTCCGATGTTCTACGCGGACACAATCGGATTGAAAGACGTGCTGGCGCGCATTCAGGATTTCGAAAGGCAACATGGGCCGGACCTTTGGGCTCCGGCGCCGCTGTTGAAACGGCTGGCGGAACAAGGTGGAAGTTTTGAAGCTTATGACCGGCAGAAAGGGTCCGCAGCGGCAGATTAGGTGGCTCAGCGCTTCATGCCACCGGCAAGCGGCCTTTCAGGTCTGACGGCTTGAATTCTTTTGATTGTCCGATCAGCTCGCGTGCGTGATCTACCTGCCCCCAGGTATTCCAGAGCAGCACGCCGCGCACACGGCCTTGGTCCAGGTAATACACCACACCTTCACGGAAAGGCTCTTTCCAGTCTTCGAAAACTTGCAGCCCGCTGTCGATTTCACCAACAGCTTCGAAGCCGAGATCGAACAGGTCGGAATAAAAGAACGGCAAATGATCATAGGCCACGGGCTCTCCGGCCATATTCGATCCTGCTGTTTCACCCATCGAGTTTGCAGCGTCCTCATGCTCCACACGCATGCGCTTCTTCAACGCGGGATTAAAAAATTCCGCGACATCGCCCGCACCGGAGATGTCCGGATGGCTGGTTTGCAGATGTTGGTTCACGACCAAACCATTATTCGTCTTCAGGCCGGCTGCTTGGGCCAGTTCGAGATTGGGGCGGATTCCGATGCCTGCAACCACGCCGTCGACCTGCGCCGTGCGGCCGCCGGTGGTCTTCAGCTTTAGTGTGCCGTTGGCCCGCTCAATGGACGCAACCGTTTCGCCCGCTGCTACTTCGACCCCCTTCTGGCGGTACAATTCGTTCAAAAACATCGCAAGAGCGTGAGGAAACATGCGGGTTCCCAAGGCCGGCTGCGGGAAGAACATTGTGACCTTACGGCCCGACATGGCCAGCGCGGCCGCAATCTCCCAACCAATGAAGCCACCGCCGATGACGGCGAAAGTGTTTCCCGAATCCGCCAGCTTGCGAAGCCGCTGGTAGTCGTCGAATGTACGGAAGTAGATGATGTCGCCGCCTCCAAAAGGCAACTGGTTGACGGTGCCGCCAGTCGCGATCAGCAGTTTTTCGAAGCTGTATGCCGCACCTTGATCGTCGGTGACTTTCTTCTCTTGCGGATTAAGCTGGACGATTTTGCGCCCGAGCCTCAGCTCCGCGCCTTGCGGCGCCGCAGTCCGCCAGATACTCTCGACCGCATCGCCTTTCCATAAGCCCTTCGAGAGCGGAGGACGGTTGTAAGGGGCGTGCGATTCTGCGCCGATTAAAACGATTTCTCCGGTTGCATCGATCTTACGGATTCCTTGAACGGCGGAATCCGCCGCCATGCCGCCGCCGATGATCAGGTATTTTGCGCTGTGCATTGTTCGAATCTCCCCGGGTGGGTGCGTCGCTTACAGTAGCCACGCTTCCAGTATCGTCGGCTATATATTAGACACCGTGATTCATTTAAGGCGCGTCTACGAAAAGCCAGCGGCACACGAGGGGACCCGGTTTCTGGTGGAGCGCCTTTGGCCGCGAGGCATTCGCAAGACGGAGCTGGAAATCGACGGCTGGCAAAAGGACGCCGGGCCGAGTACCGATTTACGGAAGTGGTTCAATCACGATCCCCAAAAATGGCAGGAGTTTCAGCGGAGGTATTTTGCCGAGCTCGATACGCGCCCGGATGCCTGGGAACCGATTTTAAAAGCAGCCGAACACGGCGCCGTCACGCTGCTTTACAGCTCACACGACACGGAGCACAACAATGCCATTGCTCTGAAAAAGTATCTGGAGACAAAATTGTCACGCGGAAGAGACAAAGCGCAGGTGGGGCACCATTGAAACGCTAGATGCCCTTTACACGCCGTTCCTGACCGTGCCAGAACTGCTCCCGAAGTTCCCGCTTCAGGATTTTTCCTGTTCCGGTTTTGGGCAGCGGACCGGGCACAAACTGCACCAGTTTTGGCAGCTTAAATTTCGCGAGGCGGTTTTGTAAAAAGGTGATCAATTCCGATTCACTGAGCTGCTCGCCGGGCTTCAGCACGACGAGAGCAGCGGGAATCTCTCCCCAGTGCGGGTCCGGAGCGGCCACGACGGCACATTCGAATATAGCCGCGTGCGCGAATATCGCCTTCTCAATTTCCAGAGATGAAACATTTTCGCCGCCGCTGATGATGATATCTTTCTTGCGATCGACGATGTGTATGTAATTCTCTTCGTCCCAGACCGCCATATCACCTGTGTGAAGCCAGCCATTCGTAATCGCCTCTTTGGTTGATTCGGGTTCCCTGTAGTAACCATCCATCACGTTGTCGCCGCGAATTACGATTTCGCCAATCGTCTGCATATCGCGCGGCACATCGTGCATACTCGAATCGACTACATGAATTTCGTTGCCGACGATAGGCCAGCCTGCCATAGCCTTGTGCCTCAGCCTGTCTTCGGCATCGGCATAATGCAAGGTATCTTTATCACAGGCAGATGTTGCCACCGGAGACGTTTCGGTCAGGCCGTAGCCGGCCATGACGTGACAGCCGAAGGCCTTTTCCATGCGCGCGATCAATTCAACCGAGGCCGCTGCGCCACCGATGTGAACCTCGCGCATGCTCGAAACATCGAACTTGCCGAGTTCCGGACAATTCAATAACGCATTTGCCATCACCGGAACGAGCGACATTCCGGTTGCACGCTCCTCCTGAATCAAACGAAGCACATGCGCGGGTTCGAAGCGGCGGACCATCACCTGCTTGGTGCCATTCAATGTGGCTGTCTGCGGCCGGCCCCAGCCGTTGGCGTGAAAAAGGGGAATGGTGTGCAGCTCTACAAAATTATCGTCCTGAGTGACACTGCAACACACGCCCAGAGCGTGCAGATACAGGGTCCGGTGCGACAGCATGACGCCTTTGGGCGTGCCGGTACTGCCGCTGGTATAAAACAGTTCGGCAATTTCGTTTTCATCAAAGGAAAACGGCTCCGGGCGGCCGATCCGGCCATGCTCGAGTAATTCTTCAAAAGCCAGATCTGCCTCCGGGATCTTCGAATCGATTACGACGTAACGTTCAATGGCCGGGCACATTTTGCGAAAGGCGGGAATCATGGGCGCGAAATCGCTTTCGAAGATCAACATGCGGGCGCCGGAATGATTGAGGATCTGAATCAGTTCCGGCGGCGTAAGGCGTACGTTCAGAGGCATGACGACCGCGCGAATCAGCGGCACTGCGTAGTAGCCTTCGAGAAGCTGGTTGTTATTGAAGCTCAGGTATGCCACCCGGTCGCCGCGCTGGATGCCCTGTGCAAGCAGCCCCGCCGCCAGCTGCTCGCATCTTTCACCGAATTGCGCATAGGTGTAGCGCGATGCTCCGGAAACGATGCCGGTTTTTTTACCGTACAGATCGACGGCGCGATAAAGACAGCGAATGGGGGTGAGCGGAACAATCATGATTTGGGATTACAGAGCATAGCGCTCCCTTTCGAGCAGCCTGATCGCGATGTTATGACGAATTTCGGAGCTGTTGACCGGATCGTAAACCACCAGACGGCGCAGCATCTGCATACTGGCTCTAGAATTATTGCCCGCGGACGCACCAATCACGTCACGGGCCGCGAGTTCGATTCGCCCCATTGCGTCGCGCAGAAATACCGAACAGATTTCACCAGCGCGGGAAGTTTTGAGGCGCGCCAGCAGCTTCTCTTTACGAAGCCAGGCGGATTCCATGGCAAATGCCTCAAGGATGATATCCGCCAGACGCATGCAGACCTGCTGTTGTTTTTCCAAGTCTGTCCCGAATCTTTCGTAGGCCATACCAATGGCAAGCAGTGCAATTTTCTTGGCGTTTTCGACCGGACGCTCTTCCTCGTCATGCACGTCCTTCAATGGTTCTCCCGATCTCACGGCCGCCCAAACCTTCTGAACAGCGGCTAATAGCGGAAGCTGGCCCTTTGCGGCGCGTTTCAAAAGCATGCCCACAATCAACAGTCGATTGATTTCATTTGTTCCTTCGAAAATCCGGTTGATGCGCGAATCGCGGTAAGCGCGTTCGACAGCATAATCCTGGTGAAACCCATAGCCGCCGTGGATCTGCACGCCCTCGTCGACCACGTAATCCAACGCCTCTGACCCGTAGACCTTCGCGATCGAGCACTCAATGGCGAATTCTTCGAGGGCTTTCACGATCGTTGCCGATGCGTCTGGCTGATCCCAGGAAGAGCCTTCGATCTGCCGTTGAATCAATCCAGTAACCCGCCAGGAAATGGATTCAGCCGCATAGGTGCGAATCGCCATTTCAGCCAGCTTGTACTGAATGGCCCCGAACTCTGCGATGGATGTGCCGAAGGCCTTCCTTTGTTTGGCATACTTCAGCGAGATGGCGAGAACATTTTTTGCGCCCCCCACGCATAGCGCGCCCAGCTTCAGCCGGCCCATATTCAGGATGTTGAACGCAATAACATGCCCGCGGCCGATCTCCCCAAGAACGTTGTCAACCGGGACCGGCACGTTCTCGAAATAAACGGCAGTGGTAGACGAGCCTTTAATGCCCATCTTCCTTTCTTCGGCCCCGCTCGTCACGCCTCCGAAGGCGCGCTCTATTAGAAAAGCCGTGAATTTCTCACCGCCGACCTTTGCGAATACGGTAAAAAGATCCGCTGCGCCGCCATTCGTGATCCACATTTTCTGACCGTTCACGATGTAATGCGTACCATCCGGACTCAGGTCCGCTCGCGTGCGGGCGGCCAAGGCATCCGAGCCGGCGTGCGGCTCGGTTAGAGCATAGGCGGCGAGCAGTTCGACTTTGGCCAGTTTCGGCAAGTATTTCTTTTTCTGCTCTTCGGTGCCGAAGTAAAGCAGCGGAAGCGTGCCGATGCCTGTGTGCGCGCCGTGCCAGCCCGCATAGGAAGCATCGCCGCTCAGGTTCTCCTCGGCGACCAGAGCCGAGGCGAGGTCGAGTTCCATTCCGCCGTATTTCTCTGGAATCGAAATGGCTGTGAGCCCCAGTTCGGCGGACTTGCGCAGCAGCGCAAGTGCAATACCGGGTTCGTGGTGCTGAATCTCCTCGATTTTCGGCTGTACTTCCTGATTCCAGAATTCGGCCGCAGTTCGGGCGATAGCCAAATGCTCGCCACTCAGATCCTCAAAAGTGAAGATCGCGCCGGGAGTAAGGCTCTCCATAAGAAAAGCGCCTCCGGCCGATTTGGGTTGCGTCATCTGTGATGCCGCCATCTTTACTCCTCACTGGGCTGGGGCGGTGGTCAATTCGCGCTCGAACTTTTCACGCATTTCCGCCGGAATGGCCATGGCCCGCTCGGTTTTCTTGTCGATGCATACAATTACGACGGCACCACGGGCAGCCAGCTTTCCTTCCTTCAGCGTTCGGAATTCAAGGCGAACCGAAGATCTACCCAGCTTGGTCAAGAATACTTCAATTTCCAGGAGGTCGTCGTGCACGATCGCAAGGAAGAAGTCACATTCGACGTGCACACGTGGGAAGCCGTACCCGAATTTGGTATAGCTGACGCCCAAACGGCGCATGAATTCGATCTCCGCCGATTCGAAATAACGGAACATGGCCGTGTAATGTATGCGGCCGCTGGAATCGGTGTCTATAAAGCGGATACGTGTTTGAAAACGGAACGGTTCCTTTGAACTCACCTCATCAGGATGTCACTTCGGCTTCGGTTCAAAACGTTTCCATGATATTGTGTTCGGTTCAGTGCCAGCGCTGGCAATTGGCAGCGTGCGCTGCGGTTTATGACATCGCGCGAGAGCCGCAACATGGAAAAAACGCACACCACCCTCGACTCAACTTTGGACAGCGTTGACAAGGCCGAGGATCTGGTCATGAAAGAGGCGGCAGCGGCCGGATTCGACGAAGATGAGCAGCAGCAGATTGGAATGGCAGTTCGCGAATGCGCGGTTAATGCTGTCGTACATGGCAACCGGTACAGCAAGAATAAGAAGGTGCACCTGGATATAGAACGTTCGAAAGAATCCCTGGCGGTCACGATCGGTGACGAGGGCGCCGGTTTCGATATGGGTTCCCTACCCGATCCGCTGGCTCCCGAAAATCTGCTGCGTCAATCTGGCCGGGGATTATTGCTCATTCGAGCATTCATGGATGAGTTCGATCTTCATCCTCGCCCTGGAGGCGGCACCGAGGTTCGCCTGGTAAAGCATTTACCCAATCGGTAGCAGAACAAATTTTTTGTATTGAAAAGATTGATTAGGAGGCACAAGTGAGTGTTAAATTGACGTCCCGGCAAGTGGGTGATGTGACTGTAATCGATGCAGCCGGACGAATTACGTTGGGGGAAGGCGCAAGCGCGTTTCGCGACATGATTCGAGACCTTGCGGCCAAAGGGAACAAGAAGCTGCTCTTGAACCTGGGCGAGGTGTCGTACATTGACAGCTCCGGTATTGGCGAGATGGTCTCAGGCTTTACGACCGTCACAAACAACGGCGGCCAGCTAAAGCTGGTCGGGTTATCCAAGCGCGTAAAAGACCTGCTGCAAATCACAAAACTGTATACGGTTTTTGAAGTCTATGACGACGAAGCCGATGCAGTGCGCAGCTTCCACTAGCATCGCCGCCATGCGCACAGAGCGCGCCATTGCCGCATACACGAAACCGGGTATGGCCCTGGAGGCGTAAACCGAGCGCACAAAAAGGCAGTTGCAACCGTAGTGCGCGATGTATATGAGACAAGTACGGGCTAGCAGGCACTACTACCACAAGCGTGGCAAACACCACGCCCTATACAAATCATGCCTGGTTCTGCTGCACAGCCTGTCACACGATTATCTCCGGAAGTCCGGCCGATTGAGATTCTGATTGCCGATGAACTGACCCTCGTTCGAGAAGGCCTGTCCGCCCTATGTACTTCTCTCGGCGGCTATCGCGTTATCGCGCAAGTTAGTTCTGCCAACGCTGCATTGGCCGAGATCCAACGCCTGCAACCCGCCATCGCGCTGCTAGATATGGGGCTGTCCGATCTGGCCGCGACCGAGGTGATCCGGCGCGTTCGCGACAAAGGATTGCGGACGCGATGTGCCGTCGTTTCCGCTCGCAAAGACCGCAAGATGGTGCTGGAAGTTCTTCGCACCGGCGCCTGTGGCTTTTTGCTCAAGAGCTCAACGGCTGAACAAATGTCAGAAGCTCTGAGCCAGTTCTGCCAGGGCGGCATTTACGTGTCTCCTCAAATTGAAGTCATGTCGCTGTTTTGCGAGAGCAATGGCAGAAACAATGCCGACGATCCGCTTGATCTGCTAAGCAGCCGGGAATATCAGGTCTTTTCCCTGCTGGTGGAAGGCGTTCGGGCGAAAGAGATCGCGGCCCGGCTGTCGTTGAGCCCGAAAACCGTAGATACTTATCGCTCCAGCCTCATGCGGAAACTCGATATTCACGATGTGGCCGGCCTGGTGAAGTACGCGATCCAACGCGATCTGGCTGATACGAAAATCGCCTGACCAGAACTGCAAACAGCGCTAACCTGACGGTATGGCGACCACCACGTTCGTACCGTTAGAGGAATACCTGAATACCGTCTACGAGCCGGATTGCGACTACGTCGATGGTGAGGTGCTGGAACGTAACGTGGGCGAGACGGATCATGGCGGGTTACAGATGACATTGGGAGCGTGGCTATACGCGCGCCGCAAACAGCTTGGCATCCATGTGTTTACGGAGACCCGAACGCAAGTGGCGCCCAACCGTTATCGCATCCCCGACATCGCGGTCACCATTACCCGGCCGGCGGGTCGCATTCTGCGCGAGCCTCCATTTCTTTGCATTGAGATCTTGTCTCCGGAAGATCGTGCA
>JAJPJN010000096.1 GCA_021324185.1 Terriglobia bacterium
AGTGGAATTGATCACGCCGGTGGCTATGGATAAAGGGCTGCGCTTTGCGATCCGCGAAGGCGGGCGCACCGTCGGAGCCGGAACGGTCACGGAGATTTTGGAATAGAAAACGGAGCCGCACGCGAAATAAGCGGCTCCAGATAACGAGAGCGTAATGAAAGAACGAATCCGAATTCGACTGAAGGCGTACGATCACCGCATTCTGGACCAATCGACCGGCGATATCGTCGATACGGCCAAGCGAACCGGTGCCACGGTGGCAGGTCCAATCCCGCTGCCCACGCTCAAAAACCGCTACACGGTTTTGCGCTCGCCGCACGTAGATAAAAAGTCGCGGGAACAGTTTGAGATTCGGACCCACAAGCGTCTGCTCGACATTCTGGAGCCGACGCAGGAGACCGTCGATGCGCTGATGAAGCTCGATCTGCCGGCAGGCGTCGATGTGGAGATTAAAGCCTTCGGCAAGAAATAAGGAAGCGAAGCATGAGTCCAGGAATTCTCGGCAAAAAGATTGGCATGACGCAGATTTTCAATGCGGACGGGCAGGTGGTGCCCGTGACGCTCGTCAAGGCCGGCCCCTGCGTGGTGACCCAACGCAAGACTCCCGCCACCGATGGCTATGATGCCATCCAGTTGGGCTTGCTCGAATACGCGAAGAAGCAGAATAAGCCCATCGCGAAGCACTTGGAGAAATCCGGTGCTGCGGGCGTGCGTTACATGCGCGAGTTCCGCCTCGGCCAGGGCAGCGGCGACATGAAGCCCGGCGATCGCGTCTTAGCGGAAGAGTTTAAGCCGCGCGAGGTGGTCGATGTCATCGGTACCAGTAAAGGCCGCGGATTTGCCGGTCTTGTGAAGCGCCACCATTTTCGCGGCGGTCCCGCAACGCACGGCTCGATGTTTCATCGCGCGCCGGGCTCGATCGGCGCATCCAGTTTCCCCTCGCGCGTCTTTCCCGGCATGAAGATGGCCGGCCGCATGGGAACCCAGCAGGTGACCGTGCGCAACCTCGAGATCATGAGCGTCGATGCCGAAGACAACGTCATCGCCCTCAAGGGCGCAATTCCCGGGCCGAATGGCGGCTACGTGATGGTCCGCCGCGCCAGGCGCTAATGAGAGGCAAGCGATAAGGAATCAACCCATGCCGAGTGTCAATGTAGTGGATCTGAAAAACGCTTCCGTCGGCTCGATTGAGCTGTCGGATGCCGTATTCGGAGCTGAAGTCAATGAAGCGCTGCTCTGGGAAGCCGTGCGGCAGTACACCGCCGCCCAGCGCTCCGGAACGGCTGCCACCAAAACGCGCCACGAAGTTTCCGGCTCCGGGAAAAAGCTGTGGAAACAGAAAGGAACCGGGCGCGCCCGTATGGGCTCCATCCGGTCTCCTCTCTGGCGGCATGGCGGAACCGTACACGGGCCGCAACCGCGCAGCTACGAATACAAGCTGCCGCGCAAAATGATGCTGGGCGCGCTGCGTTCCGCTCTTTCGGCCAAACTGCGCGATGGCGAGCTGCGGGTTGTGAAGGCGTTCGAGTTGCCCGACCACAAAACCAAAAACCTGAACCACATCTTCGCCGAACTCAACGCCAAAGAGACCGTTTTGCTGGTGGAAGCGGGTGAAAACGTCAATTTGACGCGCGCCTCGCGCAATTTGCCCGGAGTGAAGCTGGTCCCCACCAAAGACGTGAACGTCTACGATGTTTTGAAATACCGCGAAGTGCTGCTGACCGAACCGGCGGCCAGAAAATTGTCGGAGGCATTGGCTTAATGAACGTCTACGAGATCATCAAGCGGCCGCTCATTACGGAAAAAGGCCACACCAAGCGCGAAACGGAACGCACGCTCGCGTTTGAAGTCCACAAGGACGCCAACAAGATTCAGATCAAGCAAGCCGTCGAGACGGTTTTCAAAGTCAAAGTCGCGGAAGTTCGCACCAGCATCTATTCGGGCAAGCTGCGCCGCCGCGGGCGGTTTACCGGCTACGCCTCCGATTGGAAGAAGGCGTACGTGCGCCTCGCCGCCGGCTCCAAAGTTCCGGAATACACCGAGATCTAGTGAAGGAAGCGAACCAGAATGCCCATTAAAAGTTTTCGACCGGTAACGCCAACGCGGCGCTTCCAAACCTATCTCACGCGCGAAGAGATCACCAAAGATACGCCGGAAAAATCGCTTGTCGAAGGCAAGAAGCGCACCGGCGGCCGCGACGCGCGCGGCCTGATCTCCAGCCGTTTTCGCGGCGGCGGCGCAAAAAAAGCCTATCGCATCATCGATTTCAAGCGCGACAAAACAGGCATCTCGGCGAAAGTGGCGGCTATTGAATACGATCCCAATCGCTCGGCCCGCATTGCGCTGCTGCATTATGTCGATGGCGAAAAGCGCTATATCATTTGCCCGGTCGGGCTCGAAGTAGGGCGCCTGGTGACGTCGGGGCCGGAAGCGGATATTTTGGTTGGCAATGCGCTGCCGCTCAAAAATATTCCTGCCGGTACCGTGGTTCACAATATCGAGCTCAAGCCAGGCAAGGGCGGCCAGATGGCGCGCTCGGCTGGCGCGCAGGCGCAGTTGGTTTCAAAAGAAGGCGGTATTGCGCTGCTCAAATTACCGTCGGGCGAAGTGCGCAAAGTGCAGCTCGAATGCATGGCGACGGTCGGGCAGGTTGGCAACGTCGAGCATGAGAATGTATCGCTCGGCAAAGCCGGGCGCAAACGCTGGCTGGGGCGACGCCCGCACAATCGTGGCGTCAGCATGAACCCGGTCGATCACCCGCACGGCGGCGGCGAAGGCAAAACTTCGGGCGGCCGTCATCCGGTCACCCCCTGGGGACAGCCGACGCGCGGCTTTAAAACGCGCAACAACAAACGTACCGACCGTTGGATTGTGACCCGAAAGGCGAAAAAGCGGTAAGAGGATTTAGCACATGAGTCGATCACTCAAAAAAGGGCCGTTCACCGATGACCACCTGATGAAGAAGGTGGAAACGCTGAACACCCAAAACCAGAAAACAGTGATAAAGACCTGGTCGCGCCGGTCTACCATCGTGCCGGAATTTGTGGGGCATACGCTGGCCGTGCACAACGGCAAGAAGTTCATCCCGGTTTACATCACGGAAAACATGGTGGGCCACAAGCTGGGTGAATTTTCCCCCACGCGCATCTTCAAAGGTCACGCTTCCGGCAAGGCCACGGAAAAGGCGGCGAAATAGCTATGGCTCAGGAAACGGCAGTTCTGGCAAAGGCTGAAGCGCGCTACATTCGCGTCTCCCCGCAGAAGGCGCGTCTGGTGGTGGACATGATTCGCGGCCAGCAGGCGGGCGACGCCATCAATATTCTGAGCGCGACGAACAAGCGCATTGCTCCGGCCGTCGAAAAGGTTCTGCGCTCGGCCATCGCCAATGCGGAGAACAAATCGGAAGACATCGATGTCGACAAGCTGTTCGTGGCCGAAGCCTATGTGAATGAAGGCCCGCGGCAGAAGCGCATCCGGCCCGCTCCCATGGGGCGAGCCTACCGCTACCAGCGGCGTACGGCGCACATTGTCGTGAAGCTCGGCGAACGCGCCGTAGAAGAAGAGGTGGAATAAATGGGCCAAAAGGTACATCCGTACGGGTTCCGCTTAGGTGTGACGAAAAACTGGCGCTCGCGCTGGTTCGCCAAGCAGGATTATTCGAAGCTGCTGCATGAAGACCTGGAACTGAAAGAGTCATTGCTCACCCGGTTAAAGGCCGCCGGCGTCAGCTCTATCGAAGTCGACCGCCCCGGCAATAAGCTGCGCATCACCATTCGCACGTCGCGCCCGGGCATCATCATCGGGCGCAAAGGCGCCGAAATCGAAAAGCTGAAAGGCGATCTGGCCAAAAAGACCAAGCGCGAGGTCTTCATCGACATTCAGGAAGTGCACCGGCCCGAGCTGGATGCACAGCTTGTCTCCGAGTCGATTGCGCTTCAGCTTGAAAAGCGCGTGGCCTTCCGCCGCGCCATGCGAAAAGCGGTCGATTCGGCCCTGCGCTTCGGTTGCAAAGGAATTAAGGTCCGTGTTTCGGGCCGTCTGAACGGAGCCGAAATCGCGCGCAGCGAGTGGTATTTGCAAGGCCAGCTCCCGCTGCACACCTTGCGCGCCGATGTCGACTACGGCTTCAGCGAAGCCTACACCACCTATGGCGTGATCGGCGTGAAAGTTTGGATCTATAAAGGCGAGGTTTTGGACGGCGCGGGCCGGCGCGCTTCTTTGCGTAATGAAGGCGAGCCACGCCGCCGCCGCCGCGAGGATCGCGAGCGCGAAACACGCGAGCGCAGGCCGGCAGCACAAACTCCCGAGCCCAGCGGTCCGGCCATTCAGCAAGCTCCGGGTGAGATGCCGAAACCGGCGGCTGCGCCCATCATTCCGCCGCTCGCTCCTCCCACCGTTCCTTCCTGGAAACAGGAGCAGCAGGGAAATACCGCCGACACGATTGCCAAATCATCCGTGCCCGGCAGTGAAGCTGACAAGGATTTAAGCAAGGAGTAAGCCGATGTTGATGCCCAAGAAAGTCAAATTTCGCAAGCAGCAGCGTGGCCGCATGACAGGCAAAGCCTGGCGCGGTTCGGAGCTGTCGTTCGGCGATTTCGGATTGAAGGCGATGAGCTGCGGCTGGGTTACCAACCGCCAGATCGAAGCGGCCCGCATCGCCATGACACGCTTCATCAAGCGCGGTGGCAAAGTGTGGATACGCATCTTCCCCGACAAGCCGATCACTAAAAAACCGCCTGAGACTCGTATGGGGAAAGGCAAGGGCGCGCCGGAAGCCTGGGTCGCAGTTGTCAAGCCCGGCAAAGTGCTGTTTGAAATGGAAGGCGTTTCCGTCGAAACTGCAACCGAAGCCATGCGCCTGGCAGCCATGAAGCTCTCGGTTCCGACGAAGTTTGTGGCGCGCCAGCAGGCAGAAGCGAAGGTAGGTTAGGCGGCGATATGAAAGCAAACAAAATGCGCGACCTCGATGTTGCCGAGCTGCAGCGAAATGCGCTCGACGCCCAGGAACAGCTTTTCCGGCTGCGTTTTCAAATGGGCATGGGGCAAGCCGAAGGTTTAAAGAAATATCGCAATCTGCGGAAGGACCGGGCACGCATGCTCACCGTGCTGAATGAAAAAGGCGAAAAGCCGGCCGAGCCTATGGTGAAGCCCGCGCCTGCCCCCAGAAGGAAGAAAAAGTAAGAGATTCGAATGCCAGCAACCAGGACGACCACAAAAAATACGCCGCCCAAAACAGAACAAACTCCGGTCAACACGGCGAACAAGAACGAGAAGGTTGGCGAAGTAGTATCAACCCGGATGGCCAAGACCATTGTGGTTGAGGTTACCCGGCGCGTTTCACATCCGGTTTACAAACGCATTGTCAGCAAGCGAAAAAAATTCTATGCGCATGATGAACAGCAATCGGCGCAGGTCGGCGATGTGGTGCGAATCATCGAGTGCCGGCCGCTCAGTAAACTGAAGCGCTGGCAGTTGGGATCGGTAATCCGGCGTGCCGTGCAGGTCGGTGTGGATCATCCGGCGCTCGAAGAAGAAGCCGATACGCGCGTTAAAAAGACGGTTAAGAAAAAATAGCCGTCCTAAAAAGGTTTGAGGAGAAAACGTCATGATAGGAATGCGAACCATCCTGGAGGTGGCCGACAACAGCGGCGCGCGCAAGCTGCAGTGCATCTTGCCCCGCGGCGGCGATCTCGGACTTCGCGCGGGTTTGGGCGATGTCATAACGGCCAGCGTGAAAGAAGCTGCGCCGGATTCCAACATCAAGAAGGGCAAAGTAGTCCGCTGCGTGGTGGTGCGCATGCGTAAAGAGACACGGCGCAAAGATGGAACGTACATTCGATTCGATTCCAATGCGGCGGTCCTCATTAATGAAGTCGGCGAACCGGTGGGGACGCGTGTGTTCGGGCCGGTAGCCCGCGAATTGCGCGACAAGCGCTTTATGAAAATCGTTTCGCTTGCGCCGGAGGTGATATAGCGCATGCCGAAAATCGCATACAAACGGCGCCAGGAACGCGGCGAACGTACGCCGCAGCGCATGAAGATTCGCAAGGACGATCTCGTGCGCGTGATTGCGGGGCGCGACAAGGGCAAGACCGGCAAGGTGCTCGAAGTCGACCGCTTTTCACGCAAAGTGACTGTCGATGGCGTCATGATCGTCAAGCGCCACACGAGACCAAATCCATCCAAGCAGATCAAAGGCGGCATCGCAGAGAAGCCGATGCCGATCGACGTATCAAACGTTATGGTTTTGACCGCCGCTGGCGTCCCGACCCGCGTCGGCTACAGGCTCGAAACAGTGGGCAATACGACGCGCCGCGTGCGCATCGCGCGCAAGAACGGCGAAACGCTGGAGAAGAAATAAACAAGGCAGAAGCGGGAAGCCGGAAGTAAGAAGTAGGAACCTATATGGCAGATAAGCAAGAGAAACAGCAAAAAGCGAAGCCGGCTGCTGACGCCAAAGCGCAGAAGGGCGCAGGCGCCAAAGGCGCGAAAGGCGCGCCCGGCGGCAAGCAGGCTGGCCAAACCGTTGAACTCCAGCAGGGGCGCCCCCGCACCGGCGGCATAAAAGCCCGCCTGCGCGAGCATTACAGCACGCGCGTGGTTCCGGCGCTCAAGCAGGAATTTGGTTATAAGAATCCGATGGCGGTGCCGAAAATCGAAAAGGTTTCTATCAACATCGGGCTGGGTGAGGCAACCGGAAACAGCAAGCTGATGGATGGCGCCGTCAACGAGTTGGCAGCCATTGCGGGCCAGAAGCCAGTCGTCACCAAAGCGAAGAAGTCTATCGCGGCCTTTAAGCTGCGCGAAGGCATGTCAATCGGCTGCATGGTGACCTTGCGCGGCGATCGCATGTACGAGTTTCTCGATCGTCTCATGAATGTCGCGCTGCCGCGCGTGCGCGACTTTCGCGGCGTTTCGCCCAAATCGTTCGACGGGCGCGGCAATTATACGCTCGGGCTGCGCGATCAATTGATCTTCCCCGAGATCGACTACAACAAGGTGGAAAAGACCAAAGGCATGAACATCTCCATCACCACCACGGCAAAGACGGATGCCGAAGGGCTTTCGCTGCTGCGGCACATGGGCATGCCGTTCCGTCAATAAGGTCAATAAGAAGGATTTTTATTCGTGGCTACTACTGCAAAAATCGCTAAGGAAGATAAAAAGCAAGCTGAGATTCAGCGCGCGCGCGCGGCGGGAAAAACGCCGAAATTCGCCGTGCGTTTGCGGCATCGTTGCAAGAATTGCGGCCGGCCGCGCGGTTTTCTGCGCAAATTTTCGTTGTGTCGCATCTGCTTCCGGAAATTTGCCCTCGCTGGCGAAATTCCGGGCGTGACGAAAGCGAGTTGGTAAAAAATGACAGCAGACCCCATTGCTGATATGTTGACGCGCGTGCGCAACGCGCTCATTGCGCGGCATCCCAAGGTGGACGTTCCCGCTTCGCGGCTCAAGAATGAGATCGCCCGCATCCTGCGCGAAGAAGGCTACATCCTTAATTTCAAGCTCACCGAAGAAGGCGCCAAGCGCTACATTCGTCTCTATCTGAAGTACACGCCTGCCAATCTGCCGGTCATCTCGCGCATTGAGCGCGTCTCACGTCCCGGCTGCCGCGTCTATGTCGGTTCGAAGGAGATTCCGCGCATTCTCGGCGGCTTGGGAATCAACATTCTCACCACGCCCAAAGGCGTTATGACCGGAGCGAGCGCGCGCAAAGAAGGCGTTGGCGGCGAAGTGCTCTGCCAGATCTGGTAAGGAAGCGAACATGTCACGAGTAGGTAAAAAGCCAATTCCGCTGCCCAACGGCGTCAAAGTCAATATCGGCGACAAACTTGAGGTCCAGGGTCCCAAGGGCAAGCTCACCGTGCCGATTCCATCCGGCGTGCGCATCGAGCAAAAGAACAATCACCTGGAAGTTGTGCGCCAGGACGATCAATATGCCGCCGTGCACGGGCTGACGCGCGCGCTTGCCGCTAATGCGGTGCAGGGCGTATCGACCGGTTTCACACGCGAGCTTGACATCGTCGGCACCGGTTACCGTGCCGACGTAAAGGGCAAAGTAGCGACATTCACGCTGGGCTATTCGCACCCGATCGAGTTCATCATGCCGGAAGGAGTCGATCTCAAAGTGGATAAGCAGACGCATTTGGTGCTCAGCGGCTACGACCGGCAGGTAGTGGGTCAAGTTGCCGCGCAGATTCGCGCGCTGCGCCCGCCCGATCCGTACAAAAACAAGGGCGTGCGTTACACCGGCGAAGCGCTGCGTAAGAAGGCCGGCAAGACCGGAGCAGGAGGTAAGTAAATGGCTGAGACCAGACGTGAAGTTCGCCAGCGTATTCATCGGCGCATTCGCAGGCGCGTCGCCGGCACTCAGGAGCGTCCTCGCCTGGCGGTGTTTCGCAGTTTGAACCACATCTACGCGCAGATTATCGACGATCATCAGGGGCATACCCTGGTTGCCGCTGCTTCCCTTGAAAAAGATCTGCGGGGAAAAGGCGGCAATGTGGAAGGCGCCAAAGCCATCGGTAAAGCAATCGCCGAGCGCGCTAAAGAAAAAGGAATCAAGCAGGTTGTATTCGATCGCGGCGGCTACCAATATCACGGCCGGGTGAAGGCCCTCGCCGAGGCAGCCCGCGAAGCGGGACTGGAGTTCTAATAAATGGTAGTCAATGGAGCCAAGCGGCTCGACACTCAGAATCTGAACCTGAAAGAACAGGTCGTCAGTATCAACCGCGTGACGAAGGTGGTCAAAGGCGGCAAAAATATGAGCTTTTCTGCGCTGGTGGTCGTAGGCGATCCCAACGCGAAAGTGGTCGGCTACGGAACCGGCAAGGCGAAAGAGGTACCGTCGGCCATCAAGAAGGGAATCGAAGCCGCAAAGAAGAATTTGCGTAAAGTACACGTGCTTGAAACCACCATCCGGCACCCTGTTTTGGGACGCTTCGGCAGCGGGCTGGTGCTGCTGAAGCCGGCTCCGGAAGGAACGGGCGTCATCGCGGGCGGGCCGGTGCGCGCCGTGATTCAAGCGGTCGGCATTCCGAACGTGCTGACCAAATCCATTGGCTCTCACAACGCGCACAACGTCGTGAAGGCGACCATTGCGGCCCTCGAGCAACTCTGCGACAAGAACGCGATTGCCGATATGCGCGGTTTGCCGGTCGAGAAACTCTAAAGGCGTAGGAAAATGGCGGAAGGCAAAATCAAGATCAAGCTGGTGCGCAGCCCCATCTGCACGCCGCAAAAGCATAAGGATATTGTGAAGTCACTGGGACTGCATAAAATCAATCGAGTGGTGGAGCGGCCCGCCAAGCCTGCATTTCGCGACATGGTGGCCAAAGTCCCGCACCTGCTCAAA
>JAJPJN010000092.1 GCA_021324185.1 Terriglobia bacterium
CTGCCGCCGCTTTCCTACGTGGAGTTTGTCGACCTGATGCGCAGAGCGCACCTGATCCTCACGGATTCCGGAGGCATCCAGGAAGAGGCGCCGCCCTTAGGAAAACCCGTTCTGCTGCTCAGAGATAAAACTGAACGAATGGAAGGGGTCCTGGCAGGAACTGTCAAACTGGTTGGCACCTGCGAAGAAACAATCGTTTCGGCTGCCCTGGAATTGCTGGCAAACCCCCGAACCTATAGAGCCATGTCCAAAGCCCATACGCCTTACGGCGATGGTAAAGCCAGCGTCCGCATTGCTGACGGCATACTGGCGTATTTTGAGCGCGAGCGCTGTCATTTGGCCAGCAATACGCTTCAGCAGATGGGGCGCGCCTTGGCATCCTGGACCCAGCGGCTCGCACCCGCCGAAGCGTCCTGATTTGAACAAGTACCGGCCATTGTATTCTGAAGAGCGTGTAATGCATGGTAGGGCATGAGACCGCTGTTTGTCCCTCTACCGAAGCCACATCCCGCGCTAGACGACTCCGGCTTCTCGCGCTGGCGCTGTTAGCCCTTTCCCTCGGACTTGCCATCGGCTACTGCTTTACCCGCGCTCCCTGGTGGGATGAGGGAGTTTTTGCCGACGTCTCAATTAATCTTCTGCATCGCGGGCATCTGGGCAGCCATGTTTTGTATTCGTACGGCTACAGAGCATGGCCGCAAGCCGATCGTTACACCTACTGGCAGTTCCCTCTCTACCTGATCGCGCTGGCCGGCTGGTTTCGGCTGTTTACTCCCACCGCCGAATCCATGCGGATTTTTTCAGTCTTTTGGGGCTGTATCTATTTATTTGCTTGGTTCCTGTTCGTCCGCAAGCTGGGCGGTAGCGCAAGCTTGGCCTGGCTGGTCTGCACCGTCGTGGCATTGGATTATGCCTATCTCTCGGCAGCCTCCGACGGCCGGATGGATATGATGTGCGCCGCTCTCGGGCAAGCCGCCATCGCCGCTTTCGTCGCGCTCAAAGACTCGAGTTGGAGCCGTGCCGTATTCGCCGCCGCCTGCTTTGGCGCCGCCTCGCTCTTTTGCCACCCGATGGGCGCGCTTACCAACGCGATGCTTGTTTCAGTCGTAATCCTGAATTCGCGCAAATATAGCTGGACCGGAATCCTCAAAGCCGCCATCCCATACCTGGCCGGGGCGGCGCTGTATGGCATCTATATCTTGCAAGCTCCTGGCGTTTACATCGCACAGATGCGCGCCGCAACCGGCTATCGCGTATCAACGAAGCTCGGTCTGCTTCGAAATATCTTCACTGATTTTCCATCGCGATATCTGGCTTACTACTATGCAGATCTTTCCGGGGCGGCTAAGTTGAAGGTGCTGGCTCTGGTATTTGCATTAGCCGGTGTACTGGCTCTGGCACTTACACCTAAGCTGCGAACTATGCCGTTGTGCAGGACTCTTTTGGTGTTGGCGTGCATGGGTTACCTCGGTGTCGCCGCTCTGGATAACCAGCTCTTGCCCGTGTACTTCATATACTCCATGCCCATCATGGCGGCCTGCGCAGCCGTTTGGGCCTGGTACGCCTGGCAGCGGCACGGATGGTGGCGTGCGTGTGCCGCCTTAATTATCATCCCGGTGCTCGTTTCGGTGTGCGGCTTTCTTTACAAGATCTCTCATAATGAATACGCAAACATCTACGAAAAAGCGATTGCAGTGATCAGGTCCGAGCTTCCTCAGAACGGCATCGTCATGGGCGGATCTGAGCTCGCATTTGCCCTTGGATTCGACGACCACTTGATCGATGATCGCTACTTAGGCGTTACCAGCGGCATCACTCCCGATCTATATGTCGTCAACCCATACTATGGATCTTCCGGAGAATCGTGGGAACATGCGCAGAAAAAGCTCCGGCAATGTTATCACCTGACTTACGTCAATGAATACTATCGCGTCTATGCGCGAAATTCCGCTCCCTGCACCGTGCCCCGCTAGCGCGTCGTGAATGTCCCCCTAGGTTGTTCAACCGCGCAGTTTATTCGATAGTGATAAGTGGTCTTGGCGGCCAGATGAGATAGAGATACTTTCCGTTTAAAATCCGAAGATACCGGATCCTTTACCCGGACGAAATCGCGTATAACTGCCGGATCTGACTCGCTGTAATCGACGGGACAGGCCTGATTGTCCGGTGCAGTAAAAACAATTTCCGCAGAATGGGAATCGATCGATTCCGCCGGAACATTCACGGCTTTTACTTTTCCTTGTGCTCTGTCCAGCTTGTCTACATCGACGCCCGCGTACTTCCACTCCTCTGACGGCCTGCCGCAGTTGTCGCAGAATGCCGGGTTGGGGCGGTATTCTTCATAGCCGCTATAGGGATCGCGAATAACCTTGCCCAGCCCGGAAAGATCATTCGGCTTCGGCGGCACATAGTTGTTCAGTCCCGGCCACCACGAGCGAATGGTCCAGCGATCCTCAGACCCGGTCAGAATATTGCCTTCGAAGATATAATTCACCAGCGCGCAATCCGCCGCAGCCTTGCCGAATAACAACTTGCAGTAATGGTTCTTACTGCCGATGAGATCGGCCGTAATGCCTTCCCCCAATCCGGGACTCAAATAAAAAATGTTCCTCGTCGCAGATAATCCTTCGACGCGTGTCTGAGTGATCCAAAGGAAGCCCGGCTCGGAACCCGTGTTTCCGGCGATCGTGTTGTGATCGATGATCCAATCTTCCGCTCCTTGCGCGCCGGCAAGAATAGCGCCGAAGCCGCCAGTCTCCGTGCAGAAGCCCGCCTGGTGCGTGCAAAATTTGGTGCCGTTAATGTCCCACACAAGATTGTTCTGAAAACGAAATCGTATTGGCGGAGCGGGTTTCGGATCGCCTAAGGACGTGGGCGAAAGCAGCGCGGTTGCCGCGTGCTCAAACGTATTGTTTCTGATGTCAACATCCCGAATCCCATCGCCACTCCGAGAGCTGAAATCAAGCAATTCACCGTAAGGCGTGCTTTCCACCCATCCGCCATCGAAGACGTTTCCTTCCAGCAGAATCCGCTGGCCCGCTTTCCATTCCATAAGCTGCCGGTGTCCGTAAAGCAGCCCGTCCGATTCCGGCCCGCCAAACATCTCCGATTGCGGCGCATGAAACCGGTTCCGGTAATAAAAGTAGTCGCCGCGCGAAGCCCATCTGCCCCCTCCATCATCGTGGTGCCAAACATTGCCCGATCCCTCGACATAGTTGTTGATGAATGCGTACGGGCCCGGCCCAACCCCGCCGATCATACACTGGCAGCCTTCCGTGTCCCATGGATTGGCGTATGGTTCCGCCTTGTCTAAACGAACAATCTGCCCATTTTGAATCTGAATGCAGCCGATCTGGGCGGCCGCATTGTTGCCCACAAAGTCCTTCGGCCAGGCGTCAGCGAAATTGCAGCTTCCGCTGCCGTTTACGTATTGAGCAAATGCGTGCAAGTGCTCCGAATCGGCGCTGCCATTTTGAAAAAATCGCTTGGACGCAAATGCACCATTGTTGACCCGGACGCTTGCGACAAGCTTCTGCCCCGCACTAATGCGCGCCGGATTGGGAAATGCAGCCTCCTGCCAGCCCGCACCTGTTTCATTTGCAAAAACGCCGTGACTCACTGCCTTGCCGTCCAGCGTGAACAACACCGCGGTATGCGTCCCTTTCTCCGCCGCATCACGGTAGTAGCGAATGCCGCAAACGTAGCCGTTCGCGCTGCTGGTAAATGCCAGACCCAGACTGTGCGCGCCCACGGGATCGAACACGCCGGGCGGAGCCTTCCAATTCCCAAACAGCGTCTCTTTCTGGTTGCAGGAGGGAGAAGCCGAAAATACCGGGTCAATCCAGTAGTTATCAGTTGTACCTTGATTCGGATAGTGGTCCGCTTCGCCGGACAATCCGTTCCCCGGGCTTTCCGTACTCGTGAAAACATGGCACGGAGCCGGCGAGCACATCCCCGTTACCCCCGGCGGTAACGCAATCTGCAGCTTGCCCGGAATCGAGTAGTACACGAAAGCCTGCCGGGTAGCCGGGCCGGAATTGCCCGTGAGTTGAACCGTAACCGCGTGCTCCAGTCTTGCAGATCCCGATCCCCAACTGTACGAGCCCGGACCGATGCTGAACGACGTAGGCGATGTTCTGGTTAGCTGTAAGCCGGTAAAGAACGGATGATAGAACTCCAGTCCATCGATATAGGAATCGACAATCGCCTGGTTCATCCCATCCCACCAGAACGCCCGCGCCGTCCGGTCGGGCTTTGTCAAGGCGTGAAAATAGCAGCGATCAAAAATGATGTTCTGATTGAACCGATTGGTATGGAATAACTCAAAATGCGGAACCGGGTTACTGCTCAACGAAGCCTCCGGGCTCGGCGGATAAGTGAACTCTATTCCTACAAAGCGAATATTGGCGTTCATCGACATCAGCCCGCCATCCTGATCTCCCAAATGAAACAGCACATTCGAATTCTGGGTGCCCAGATAACTCACGGGAGTTCGCAAAACCGCCATCTTCGGCAGCCACGCGGGGCTGATGCGCACATGCTCCGGATCAAACTGCGCGTCAGACGTTGCAGTCCGGATAATGATCCAATGCAGCGGGCGAGGCCACTTCACGATCAGGTTGGTCCCGTTTCCGGGTGTCTCAAACGTACAAAGTTTTCCGCTCGCGCCTGCAGGCCCGCCGCTGTACACCTGAATCGTGTTCGTATCCACCACATGCGCAAAATAGAGCTGCCCGGGCACAATCGAGCCTACTCCTTGCGTGCCGCAATCGAGCGCCCCGTTTGATCCTGGCAGGCACCCATACCAGGTGCCGAAAATGATTCCTTGCCCTTCCGAATAGCCGTGATGCGGCAGAGTGATGGTGCTGTTGGCTACATGCACTGCCGTATTCGTGAAGCGCACGACGTCCGCAGCCGGCTGCCCCAGCGAATAATTTCCAACGCACACCGTTCCGGCCGGAATGTTGATAACCGTTCCGCGCTCGAGCTGCCGGCTGAGTGCACGCGAAAGAACCGGTACAAAATCGTGACAATCAGCCGCGATCGTCGCCGTTTCATAGCCGCTGGTATCCGGGTAATTGGTATGGAATCGCTTTGGCGGGATAGGCACAGCCGGGTGGCGGGAAGGCAGCGGTAGCGTGGTGAACTTGGCGGATGCGCCCAGATACCACTTCTTCCCGTCGTCTGACAGCTCCGGGCAGATCTCATAGCCGGTCTGCGGCAGCAACCCGCCCACCGGTTGCGTCGTGTTGGAGCTGATGCCGGTATGCCTTGGAAAAGAGGCGAGCTCCAGATTTCCGCCCGTGCCGCCCCGGCACGATTTCGGTTCTTCCACATAACGCACCCGCAAATGCTGCCACGTTCCAGTCGAATCGAAGTGAAGCAGCACAACCGAATGGCTGACATCCGTGACCCAGGTTTTCGTTGCCGTAGGCAGTTGCTGCGCCGCCGCAAACGCAAGCAGGCAGCCGGCGGTCAACGCCGCCGAAAAAAATACTTTCGCGTGATGAGGAAAGATGCTTTCCTTCTTCTTGCCCGAACGAATCACAGCACCCTATGATAAGAGGGTGCGGAACGATGCTCGAAAGTAGCACTCATTTAATGCGAGCGTACTAAATGCCCGCACGTCTCCTCAAAGCTGCCCGGCAACTGAATCGAATTCCAGAAGTTTTGCGTTGCCGGCAGCATACACCGCAGTGGCTGAGGTTAAGTGCGGCTTATATCGGGCTAAAATCAGCTTTGCCGTTTGAAATCACCCTCCCTTCCGGCAAGTTCGAATTCCGCGAGATGAGTGATATTGCCACGTTCTGGCAAATCTTTTACCGCAGAATCTATGCGGTCGAAGCGTCAGACCGCCTGATTATCGATGCGGGCGCAAACATTGGCGCCTTCACGCTCTACGCCTTGCAAGCCGCGCCCAAGGCGCACGTAATCGCCATTGAGCCGGCGCCGGATAGCTGCAACCGGATCCGTGCCATGCTGCGCGCGCATAATCTGCAATCGCGCTGCACGCTTTACCAGGCTGCACTCGCCGCTGCAAACGGCGAGACGACCATTCAGCTCGACACCGGCAGCCAGTTTCGCCGTACCGGAATTTCCGGAACCCCTGTCCGGGCTGTGGCGCTCGATAGCCTGATTCCTTCAAACGCAACCGTCGACCTGTTGAAGATGGATATCGAAGGCGCTGAATATGAAGTGTTGCGTTCGGCTGCCCCGCAAACCATGCGCCGCATTCGGCGGCTTATGTTGGAATATCATCCGAATGCGTCCTGCCGGTCGGCCATTGATCCCCTCCTCGCCACTGGCTTTCGCCTTGATTTACACCGCGATGATGGCGAAGGTTATGGAATGGTGTGGCTCAGCCGAGCTACCTTCTCTGCTGCAGCGGCGTCCTGATTCTCAGCGGCAGTTTGTTCTGTACGATGAGTTCTAAAGCCCTATGGACTTCTTCAACGCAACGGCGGAAAGCAGGCGTTTAGACGATATCGCAGCCGATAGCTGGTATGCGAAAGGGGTGAGTACAGCGGCGGCGAGATATAGCGCCGTAGTCCTGAGTAGATTCTGGCGCGGTGAACGATGTCTGGAGCTGGGGCCGGCCGAAGGCGTCATGACCGGATTTCTTGCAAACGCCTTTCCGCAACTTACGCTTGTCGAAGGTGCTGAACTGTTCTGCCGCGACTTACGCCGCCGCTTTCCCCAAGCCCGTGTGGTGCATTCGCTTTTCGAGGAATTTGAAACCGCAGAAAGCTTCGATACCATCATCTTGGGTCACGTCCTGGAACACGTCGACAAGCCAGAGGCCATTCTGCGGCGAGTCAAAAAGTATCTGGCTCCTGAAGGGGTCATCTGTTCCGCAGTGCCGAATGCGCGTAGTCTTCACCGTCAGGCGGCGGTCATCATGGGGCTATTGCCGGGTGAACACGCCTTGAACGACACGGACCGGCACCATGGTCACAGAAGAGTCTACGACCCGGAGTCTTTTCGGCTCGATTTTCTCAACGCCGGACTCAAAATTCGGTTCTTCGGCGGCTACTGGATAAAGCCGGTTTCGAATGCTCAAATCGATTCGAACTGGACGCCCGAAATGGTCCATGCTTTCATGCAGCTCGGAGAACGCTACCCGGATATCGCTGCTGAGATCTATGTAGTAGCGGGATTGTGAGTCCCGAATCTGCCGGTTCCGGCTGCCCGGCCCCCGAGCCAATCGGCGCGGCTGATCTGATGTTCAACGGTATCGTGTTGTGCTTGCCCGATCTGCACGTCTTTGGGGAGTATCCGCACTCTTCGCATCCCGGCGCGCTCCAGGATGGCAATCACACCTCTGTTC
Organism: Terriglobia bacterium; assembly: GCA_021324185.1. Lineage (GTDB taxonomy): Bacteria > Acidobacteriota > Terriglobia > Bryobacterales > Bryobacteraceae > Bog-105. The sequence goes on from JAJPJN010000092.1 coordinate 7,328, forward strand.
TCTACTACTGTGTGCGTGCGCAGCACTTCTAAATGAAGCGATTCAAACGCCAGCCGGAATAATAAAACGAGACTTTGCAGCGCCGCTTTCGATCCGGGCCGAATTACCCAGCGTCCCCACTCGGCCGTTCTTTGTTGCGGGTCAATGTCGTAAATCCCGATTGTTCCTTCCCGCTCTCCGGTTTGAACGCTTTCGACAATAAAGTAGTAGTCGCCGGGCTGTTCTAAGTAGCGCTGTATCCAGTTAATCTGCGCCTCAATGTCGGGCGGTGTGTAGTGAATGAAACGATTTCGAGTCGGTTCTGTCCTTAGCGTCACAATAAAGGCTGCATCGTCTACTTCTACCGGACGTAGACGGTATGCCGGGCCGCTAATCGTAAAATCATGACGCATGTTACGCAGGAAACGCTGCTATTGGCCGGAGCGAGCGGAGAGCGATGGCACCGGCTCGCTCTCCATGGCGCCACGGTATTCATCGGCCCGCATCACCACGTAGTGCGGCCTGCCTCTTGTGTTTTGCAGTGTCAGCCAAAGATACTCGCCCACAATCCCCAATCCCAGGCTGGTCAATGCGCCAAAAAACAGGATCGCGACTACAATCGGCGTATACCCAGGCACCCGAATATGACCCAACAACCGGGAAAGCACCACCAGAACGGCGCCCACGCACGCCAGGATCAACGCCATTGCACCCGAATACAGCAGCAGTTGAATCGGCACATCAGTGAAATTGAAGATGCTGTTCAAGGACAAACGAAGCTTTTTGGCAAGTGTCCAGGCGCTCTTGCCCTCACGGCGAGCGCGGCGTTCATAATGAACGTATGCGCGCCTGTAACCGACCCAAAACAGAAGCGCGATCAGGTTTGTATTGCTCTCTTGAAATTGCAGAAGACGGTCACGAATCGTCCGGTTGCAGCCAAATACGTCCACTCCCCCGCGCGGCATATCGCGAATGACGAAGCGGCGATAAACTTTCCAGAATGCATTGGAAGCGAGTTCACTGAACAGTGGATCGGACCTCCTTTCCCGAACCCCAAATACAACATCCGCCTCATCGGAAGAAAGAATTCGAAAGAACTTTTCAGCCAGTTCGGGCGGTTCCTGCAGGTCGGCCGCGAGTACCGCAAAAAAGTCGCCGCGCGCAATATGTAAGCCCGCTGCGACGGCGGCGAATGAACCGAAGTTCCGGCTCAACAGAACTAACTGCGAACGCAGCGGCAGATTCGGTAACCGGGCGCGCAAAATCTCATAGCAGCGATCCGGGCTGCCATCAACCACCAGGACCACTTCCAATTCCTGTGACGTCCGCGTACTCAATTTGACCAGCTCGGCTAGCAACCGGTCGAGATTCGCTTCGTTTTTGTAAACGGGAATGATGAGGGAGAACAAATCAGCTCCTCCAGGAATTGACCGCCTCAATTACCGCGGTGATCTCTGAATCCGTCAGATAAGGATGTATGGGCAAGCTGGCCTCTGAGCCGCAAAACAGCCGTGCGCGCTCGATGCCGCCCGCAGCGACTTCGTACTCCACGGTTCCCATCGCAGGCTGGTCGGGAATTGCCGTTGGATAATGCACTCCCGCGCCGACGCCCGATCGATGTAAGTGCGCCAGGAAGTCATCCC
>JAJPJN010000025.1 GCA_021324185.1 Terriglobia bacterium
AGGCCTTGTCCGCAACCGCCGCTGCGATCTTCATCTCGCTTGGCGCGTATGCCGTCTGTTATCGCCGGCATTTTGTCCGGTTAGCGGAATCGCTCGATGTGGTGGGTGGCGCGCAGCACACTCGTCGCATTCCAGTCCCCAATAGCATCCTGCGTCTGATTTTTCCCACGCAATTCGAACGCGCCGTCGCGAGCTTCATCGCCAGTGTATTGACGCGCAGTGAACGGCACCTGATGTTTTTCGGAGGCTATCTCGGCATTGGCTTGGTGCTCACCGCGCAAACTGCGATGGACAGCATGAACCGCCACAGCCGCGAGCCGCTCAATCCGGATCTGCTTTGTATTCCGCTGATGATCGCTTTCTTCATGCTCACCGGCCTGCGATTTGTGTTCGAGATGCCAGCCGGCTTAACCGCGAACTGGATCTTTCGCTCCATCATCGAGCATCCCGCGCCAGATCCGCGCCGCCCGGTACGAAAAATGATGTTGGTCTGCATTTTGACGTGGCAAATCGCCGTGCTGTTCCCTCTAACGTGCTTGCAATTTGGCTGGCGTATCGCGCTGATGCATACAGCGACGGTGACGCTTCTTAGCATTACGCTGATTGAATTGCTGCTCGCGCGCTTTCATAAGATTCCATTTACGTGCAGCAGCCGGCCCGATATCCGCATGTTGCTAATGCGCATTCTCGGTACAGTAATCGCCGCCATGATTGTTGTGCCGGTGCTGGCGGCGATAGAACAAAGCATGCTGCTGAAGCCGGTGCGGTTCCTGTTCGGCGGAATCCTCTTGGCCCTTGCATGGTACGGGATTTGGCGTTATCGCCGTGCCGCTGCCTTCGAGCCGCAAAACATCACCTTCGAAGATGTCGCGCCACCGCAATTTGAGCTTCTTAAGCTGGTCTGAATCATGGCGTATGGTTTTCTCAGCCTTTCAAGGTGGCCAGACGATCGGTTGGGCGCTTGGCGCGCTCTGTCCAACGGGTGTAGTATTCGAGATAAGGACGCACAGCCCTTGACTATATGAGTGGCTCGGCCAAACTCTCCCACACCGCTGCCATGATTCTGCAGACGCTCGATAACGGCTGCAACTATGGTTTCGACATTATGGACGCGACCGGCTTGCCCAGCGGCACAGTCTACCCCGCTCTCCGCCGCATGGAAAGCGAAGGTTGGATCTCATCGGAATGGGAGCCGGAAAAGAAGGCTCTCGCTGAACAGCGTCCTGCACGGAAATACTACCGGATTACGCGCGCCGGGTCGGAGATTCTGGAAGCATCGCAACAGCGCTATCCTCTTCTGGCAAAGCTCGCCGGGGCGAAGGCGCGCCGCTAATATGGCCCTCGATTAAGGAGCATTTATGTCAGGTGCGGTCAAGCCGCCGCGCTCAGTTCGCGTTTGCAACCTGATGGTGCGTGTCGCAGCGCAGCTCGTGCCGGCCGCACAGCGGGACGATTGGCGACGCGAATGGCTGGCTGAAATCTGGCATCGCTGGCAATTTCTTTTTTATGCCGGTGTTTGGGACCACCGGCAATCGTGGGCGCTCATGCGTAACTGCCTTGGTGTTTTCCCCGATGCGATTTGGCATTTCGCTCTGCAGGATCCGGTTCAGGAACGAATTCGCGGTTGGGCCCGCTCGCCGTGGACTTGTCTGGGCGCACTGGCTGGTGCGCTTGCCGTGGTGGCGCTGGCAACCGGCGGATTTCCGGCAATGCGCCAGCTTGTGTCTTTGCCGGTGAACGATCGCCTGGTTTTCATCTGGTTGCATCCTACTGCAGGCGGAGGCGACAAAGAATTGCCTGCCGACGTGCCGGCGGCCTGGGCAGCCCATAGCAAACTGCTTGAAAGTGTTGCCGGATTCCATATCTCACGCCAACAAACCGTCTCCTCCCGTTTTGGTTCCGCTCGTCCGTTGGTGATCGCAACAGAGCCGGTGCTTTTTCAAGTGCTCGGAGTCAGACCCGTTCTTGGCGCGATTCCATCGGAATCCGGCGTTGTCCTCGATCAGTCTGCATGGAAGACGCTATGCCACGGCAATCCACGCCTCCTCGGATGCCAAGTGGTACTCGGAAAGCGAGTCTATCGTGTTGCCGCGATCTTGCCGTCAGACTTCTATTTCCTGACGCGGCATTCGTCGGTTTTCATGGTGAATCGCTGGCCGGCGGATCGCGTGAACATCATCGCTCGCGTCAAGCCTGGCGTGTCAATAGAGCGTCTCGATGGTGAGCTAGTGCGCATCTCGGAAGATACAGTTTATTACTTCTTCAAGGGGCAACTGCGCATGAGTTTTGTAAAACAGGCGCTCCTCACGCCGGTCTATTTGTTCGCGATCGCGTTGGGGGTTGCGGGTTTTCTTTGTTTCTGGGCAGCCCACATACGCCTCCGGCACATTTTCGTGGCTTTTCGAACAGTAAGCAGAAGGGCGGTAGCACGCCGCGCCGCCTTCTTTAGTTTGAAGGTTGTTCTCGCGTCAATGTTGACGTTCGCCGCCGGATTGGAGTGGTCGCGGCCGCAGTCCGCTGTCCTGTTTTCCTCGCGTGATCCTGCAAGCGGCCCCTTTCTTTTGTGGCTTTACATTCTCATGGCTATGGCCGTTTTCTTCTGGGCAGTCGCCGATCAGAGGGCTCGTTGCCGTGTGTGTTTGCGGCTGCTCTGCTTCCCAGTGCGAATCGGCTGTCCGGGTTGCCTCTTACTCGACTGGTCCGGAACCGAGTTACTTTGTACTGAAGGGCACGGTGTTCTGCACGTTCCCCACCTGGCGCCGAGTTGGGATGAGGAAAGCGAGCGCTGGATTTCGCTGGATGAATCCTGGAAGGGTCTGTTTGCTCAAACGAAATAAGCTCGTGCGCGCGCGGGCGTCGCTCGGCGGCTCGTTATGCCGCGTCGTCTTCTGAAAATGCCGGCTTAGCTCCATCCGCCTCGGTTCCGCTTTGAACCAGAAGGGACGGAAAAAACGAGCGTAACAAACACTGCATCGCCAAGGCAGCGCGATGGGGCCGAGCGCACGCTCGAAAAAATTCTTACGCCGCGACCTCTGCACTTCTTTCGATGCACACTTGGGGCAGCGTCCATAATACTTTTCACCGGCTCCGTTGTGTTTCATCAGAAGGTAAGACAGCCGTGGCGCGGAATGGTTGCTCTGGAAAGAAAAGGGTATAATTTCTTCGAAGTAGAAGCCGCAACAAGACTGCTGGTGCGGTTACACGCAGTATGGCGATGGAGTTCGCCATAACCGCCTCTTCGAGGCTGATAACTCCTGCAAACTAAACTGTTTGGAGTTGTCATGCAGACATTTTTGCTGATCTCGTTGGGGGCGGTGCTCGGAGCGAATCTCCGCTATGCCGTCGGGCAGCTTTCCGCTCGATTTTTTTCAACTTCACTACCGCTGGGAACGTTAATTATTAATGTCACCGGCAGCCTGATTCTTGGATTTTTTCTGATCTGGACGACCGAACGGGTGTTGGCCGATCCGCGCTGGCGATTATTGATTGCTGTCGGTTTTTGCGGTGGTTACACGACGTACTCGAGCTACGCGTATGAAACATTTGCATTGTTTGAACAAGGTCAATGGCTTGCTTTCGCAGGCAACATTCTGCTGACCAACACTCTTTGCCTGCTGGGGACAGCGGCTGGCGCCGCAATAGCGCGAATGCTGTAGCAGTGGACTCGATGCCCGGGAGCGAAGCCGTGGAAGGGCCGAATTTCTTGAGATAGAGTCGCAATCATGAGTACCGCTGTCCAGGTGACCATGTATCTGAACGAATCCGACCGCTGGAACCATAAGCCGTTGCACCTGGAAATTCTGCGCTACCTGAGGCACGAGAATGTAGCGGGCGCCAGCGTCTTCCATTCTGTGGCTGGATTCAACGGCAGAAATCAGGTTCACACCTCGAGTCTGGTAGAAGCCGGAGGACACCTGCCGGTTGTTCTCATTTTCGTGGACCTCGAAGAACACGTCGCTCGCGTGCTGCCGAAGTTGCGCGAAATGGCTCCGGGCCGGCTGATTGTTCGCGAGAACGTGGTAATCGAGCAGAGTAATTTGTGATCGCTGGTCCTTTTTCGATTTCGCAAAAACCGCCGCGGGGTTGCCTGCTATCATTCACGCTGTAAATGAAACCAGCACGATTTAGCGTTTGCCTGGCATCGCTCTTTTTGTCGAGCGCTGTTTGTGTCGTTGCCCAAGTAGATATCAAAGCTGTAGGCGATGATCATGTCTCAATCAGCATCGGCGGTAAACCGTTTTCGGATTTCTACATCGGCTCCGAATATCAAAAGCCGTACCTGGCGCCGCTCCGTACCGCGAGCGGCCTCGTCGTGACTCGCAAATGGCCCATGGAGCAGGTGGAGAGCGATTCACACGACCATCCGCATCACAAAGGACTGTGGATCGGCTATGGTGACGTGAGCGGTGTGAACTTCTGGGAAGTGGAAGCGGCCTCAGTCCCCAGTGGAACGAACCCCAAAGTGAAAGGGAAAGTAGCTCTGGCGCAATTAGGCGAGGTGACGTCCGGGAAAAAGTCCGGCAGCGTGACGGCGACCTTTGTCTGGCGCGCGCCCGACAAAGGTGACATGCTCGAAGAAAAGCGCACCATGACGTTTTACGACGAGCAGGACGTTCGAACTATCGATGTTGACGTCACCTTTACCGCCAAACAGGATGTAAAGTTTGCCGACACCAAAGAAGGCTTTTTTGCCATCCGTTTAGCCGACGCCCAAACAGAAAAAAACGGTGGCATCATGACGAACTCCGAGGGCGCGCAAACCGAAAAGAATGTTTGGGGCAAACGTGCCGATTGGGTAGATTACGACGGCACGCTCGAAGGACATAAAGTGGGCATCGTCATTTTTGATAACCCGCATAATTTCAATCACCCGCCCAGATGGCATTCACGAGCATACGGGCTGTTTGCGGTCAATCCCTTCGGAGTCAAAGATTTCGATCCACATTCAACCGAGGGAGGGGGCCACGCCTTAAGTACCGGCGATTCGATGCGATTTCGATATCGCGTCGTTATCCACCCCGGCGATGTGCCGAAAAAGAAGATTGCGGACTGGTATTCCGATTACGCAAAGAAGGCGAAATGACTCAGCTTTGAGGTTAGAGGCGTCCATATCAGCAGAGCGCCTTATGTTTAGCATCAGCAAGCGGATTGCAACAGTTTTTCTTTTCCTTACTGTGCCCGCGTTTTCACAGGCGCCGGCCACGCCACAGGACCACCATAAACTCGTTCGGCTTGAAGGAATCGAAGTCGCGGGTACGAGGTTCCCGCAGGAATCGATTATTAAGATCTCCGGCTTGAAAATCGGCCAGATGATCAACGACGAAACGCTCAAAGAGGCCTCCGGCAGGCTCACTTCGACGGGCTTGATCAAAGGCATAGACTACGGCTACAACATAGTTCCGGGGAGGCCAGGCGTTCTCTTGTCGATGAAAGTCTTCGATGAGGGGCCTTTGCTGCCGGTTCGCATTCTGCCTGAGAGTGCCGCCGAACCAATTTGGAACTGTTTGCGGTCAGCCGATCCAATCTTTACTGCGGAAATGCCCAACACGGAAAGAGCTATCCACTTCTATTCCGTCAATATCGCGCGTTGCGTTGAGAAGTCGGGAGCACCGAAAGCGCGCGTGTCGGCGGTTGTGGCCTGCGATGGCACAGGAAAATCCATTTCGATCGATTTCCATGTTTCGGCGCTAGATAGCCGTTAGACCGCGATTTGTTCCCATCGCCGGCTTTGAGCAGCGCGCAACAGTGCATCAATGACCAGCATGTTTTTCAGCGCGTCCTCCAGGGGTACAGGAACTTCGGTATTCTCCTCAACAGCACGTGAGAACTCGTCGGCCTGAATTGTGTACTGATCGGTTGCCGGAAATTCCTCGGTGCGCGCACTCCGGCCGCCGAGTTCCGAGCCATCATCAAGAAAGATGCGGCTGGGCCGGTCAGGCGGGATGTTATACGGAATCTCCATTTCAATGCGCCCGCGCGTGCCGAAAACTTGCATGCGTTGAAATGGGACGAGCTGCGTGCTGCAGGTAAAGATCGCCTGACCGGGCGCAAAATCGAGCACGGCGGAACTCAACCGGTCTATTCCCATCTGCGGGTCGCGATCGAGCACGCTCGCTACACGCGCCGGCTCGCGTTCAAATAAAAAGCGCGACATCGTAATCGGATAGCAGCCGATATCCATGATTCCCCCGCCGCCTGCCTCGGGAATATTGCGGATGTTATTGGGATCGATATTGAAATAAGAAAAAGCACTGAGGACCGCTCGCAATTCACCAATGGCGCCTGTTCGCACCAACTCCCTGGCGCGAAGCCATTGCGGATGCGTCTTCACCATGAGTGCCTCGCCGATTTTTACGCCGGTGCGGTCGCGCGCTTCGATCAGCTTGCGCGCGTCTTCAGCATTCATGCCGATGGGCTTTTCGCATAAAACGTGTTTGCCTGCTTCCGCAGCTTTGATGGACCACGGCACATGAAGATGATTCGGCAGCGGATTGTAAACGGCATCTACTTCGGTGTCGCGCAGGAGTTCTTCATACGAACCATACGCTTTCGGGATGCCGAATCGGGACGCAACTTCCTGGGCCCGCTGCAAGTTGCGCGAGGCGACCGCGACCACTTCGGCGCGCACAAAATTTCATGGCGGGCAAAACCTTTTTTACTGCGATCCCCGCAACGCCCAGAACACCCCAGCGCACTCTAGACATGCTCCGAGTCTCGCACGAAGGAAGAACTGCTTTGCTACGCTGAACGCGTGAAGTTGTACGATATCGACCCAGGGCAAGACTGTCCGGAAGTCGTTCGCGCAATCATCGAAATTCCGAAGAACTCGGCAAATAAGTATGAGTACGACGGCGAACTGAACATTTTTCGCTTGGATCGCGCACTGTACTCTCCCATGCATTACCCGGGCGATTATGGCTTCATCCCAGGGACCTTGGCGGATGACGGCGATCCGCTCGATGTTCTCACGTTAGTAGATGAGCCCAGCTTTACCGGCTGTCTGATGGAAGTCAGGCCGGTCGGCGTGCTCTACATGGTGGATGAAAAAGAAAACGACCAGAAGCTCCTGGCCGTTCCGAACAAGAATCCGCGTTTCGATAGCATCCACACGATGGATCAGGTTTTTCCGCACGTGCGCCGCGAAATCGAACACTTCTTTTCTATCTATAAAGAACTACAAGGTGGCAATACGACTATCAAAGGCTGGGGCGGACCGCCGGAAACACGCAAGCTAATCACCAAATGCCGGCAAGCGTATCTGGAGTACAGGTCTCAAGAGGCCGCCTCCTGAGTAAAGCCGTTCTCTGCCTATACTCAGTCGCAGCTTGGCCCAGCGCTGACCCGTATTTCTCGCTAAACGAAGTTATCTCCGCCGCCATCAAACCCGCCACCATCGTCGCCGGAATCATAATTCGAATCGTCATACTGCCCTGAGTCGTCCACGTTCGCTGAATCGTCGTAGTTGCCGGCATCGTCGGCGCGGTAGTCGTCCCCCTTAGGCTGGTCGTAGTAGTTATTGACAATCGTTTCTTCGACCGGCGCACCGCCGAAACCAGCCCCGCCGAATCCTCCAAAACCTCCGCCGAAGCCTCCCAGCCCACCATAACCCTGATGTGAAAACATCGAGTTAATTGCCTCGAGCGCCAGCCCGCCGGCTGCTACGCCCGCCGCCGTTTGAGCTGCGCCCCTCAAAAAGCTCGAGGCGCCACTCGGAGCAGGCATTTGCTGCGGAGCGGAATACTGCGGCGGGGGCGGCGCGTACTGCGGTTGCTGCGGGGGTTGGGCATAGCTTCCGCGGGGCGGCGGAGGCGCGCCCTGGCCCAGGAAACTGGAGCCGCTGCTTAGCTGCGGAGCGCCGGCTCGCTGTTGCAATTCCTGAAGCTGCTGCTGGGCATGTTGCAGCGCCAGGTTCTGGATTAACACGGTTTGTGTCATCAGATACAGCGCATCGGGCCGGGAGCCGATCTTACTCCGAATAAATTCCTCGGCTTCCGGATCTTTTGGAGGGGGTGGGGTCTGAGCGATTTTGTCGGCCAGATCCTCCACCATGTTGCGTTCATCTTGGGTCATTGCCGTTCCTTGAAATTAGACGTAATACCGCGTGACCTTGTTCACTTCATACTAGTGCGATTTTTCGAGGAGAGCGGCTTGAATATCCACGCCGATCATGACAGTGTAGGAATGGATTGAAGGAGTATGGAATGCTTTTGGAAACGACCGCGTCCGTCGACCAAGAAGTAAACCCCTGGGAATCCGCCGCCCACCGGTTTGATGAAGCTGCCGAGCTCTTAGGCCTCGACGATGGCATGCGAAAGGTGCTCAAGCGCCCTGCTATGGAACTATCGGTGAATTTCCCCGTCGTTCTGGATGACGGCCGAATTGAGGTGTTCACCGGTTATCGCGTGCAGCACTCGATTGCGCGCGGCCCCGCTAAGGGTGGAATTCGTTTTGCACCCGACGTTTCGCTCGACGAGGTTCGCGCCCTTGCCGCCTGGATGACCTGGAAGTGCGCAGTTGTCAATATCCCGTTCGGCGGCGGGAAAGGCGGCGTCATCTGCGAGCCGCACTTATTGAGCGATGGCGAATTGGAGCGCATTACCCGCAGGTACACAGCCGAAATTTCGGAGTTCATCGGGCCGGAGCGCGACGTGCCCGCGCCCGACGTGAACACCAACGAGCAGACCATGGCGTGGATCATGGACACCTACTCCATGCATCAGCGGCACACTGTAACGGCGGTAGTTACTGGAAAGCCTCTGGAGCTTGGCGGTTCGCGCGGCAGACCGGAGGCCACCGGACGCGGTTGCATGTTCGTCAGCATACAGGCATTGCGCAAGTTGGGTTTGCCCGTTGAAGGCGCACGTGTGGTCATTCAAGGGTTCGGGAATGTAGGGGGTATGGCGGCACGGTTGATGTCCCGTGCCGGTTTCCGGATCGTTTGCATAGTCGAATGGGATGGCGCCGTCTATAATCCGCGTGGTTTGGATATTGAAGCGCTCACAAAATACCGCAGCGAGACCGGGTCTGTCCGCGGATTCCCGGGCGCCGGAGACATGGATAAAGATGAAGCGCTGCTGCTTGATTGCGATATTCTTATCCCGGCCGCGCGTGAGAACGTGATCACGTCTTCTAACGCAGATCGGATCAATGCCAAAATTCTGTGCGAAGGCGCGAACGGTCCCACCACTTTTGTGGCCGATTCCATCCTTGCAGAGAAGAAAGTATTTGTTATCCCGGATATCCTGGCGAACGCCGGCGGCGTGACGGTTTCCTATTTCGAATGGGTTCAGGACCGTCAAGGATACTTCTGGACGGAGGAGCGAGTGAACGAAGAACTCGAAGAGATCATGGTCGCCAGTTTTGATGCGGTGACACATTACGCTGAACGGCACAGCGTAAACAACCGCACTGCCGCTTACATGCTGGCTTTGGACCGCGTTGCCAACGCCATCAGGAGACGCGGGCTCTACGCCTAGATGAGCACTGAGGCTGCAACGCCGCTGATGCGGCAGTACCAGGCCGCAAAGAAACAGGTCCCCGGCGCGCTTCTGCTTTTCCGGCTCGGCGATTTTTACGAGCTTTTCTACGAGGACGCGATTACGGCGGCCCGCGAACTGGAGATCACGCTCACCTCGCGCAACAAGGAACGCGGTGATCCAGTTCCCATGTGCGGAGTTCCGTATCACTCCGCCGACAGCTACATCGCCCGCCTGATTCAGCGCGGTTACCGTGTCGCGATCTGCGAGCAGATGGAAGAAGCCGGACCTGGCAAAAAGCTGGTGCGGCGCGAAGTCACCCGAATTGTTACCCCAGGGACCGTAACCGATTCGGCGTTGCTGCGCTCGCACGAAAACAACTACATAGGCGCGGTCTTCACGAAATCAGGCCGAAGTGGCTTCGCTTATGCAGATCTTTCAACGGGCGAGTTTCGAGCCACAGAAATGTCCTCCGAAGACATCCCCGCCGCGCTCGAAACCCTAAATGTTCGCGAACTCCTGCACCCGGAGGGATTGCCACTGGGAGTTCCGTGTCTCGAAACTTCGCTCGAACCCTGGGTCTTCGGCGCCGACTACGCCGGGCGGCAAATTCTCGAGACATTCCGGTTTCATTCTCTCGATGGCTGCGGTCTCGGCGATAAGCCGTCGGCCGCGGCGACAGCCGCGGCCTCGAAAAAGTTACCCGCGCTCGCCGCACCTCGATAAGGTCTCATCTGAGTGACGCAGTACACTAGCTACTTCGCGGTGCAAAATAGAGCATTTTGAGTGTTGATCTTCGCTCGATAACGTTGGCTGATGGGATTTGGATATTGTTTTTGCGGTTGCCCGGCCGGCGAGGCGACCGCCAGCTGGCGGTCATGCGAGGTTCACTGCCAGGCGCCATCCGATATTCAAGAGATTGTCTGCGATCACACCTAGTCCGACCCAACGTCGCATTCCTTCCATGCCACGATACCGGCAGCGTGATAATCCGTGTCGCCGCTTCAGCGTGCTGATTCGTCCTTCACATCCGGTACGCCATTTTTGAGCATTCTTGAACCAGCGCCTCTTTTGTAGTTCCGCCGCTCCTCGCTGCGCGTGCTCCGATTCGGAATCGATACGTAGGCCACACCCATCTGTTGCACAACCTGCTCGTTTTCACGTGAATAGAATCCTGCATCTGCCGCCGCCATTCTGGGCACGCGCCCCAGTTTCTGTCGCTGTGCGTCCACAGCCCCAACCAGCAGATGTTGATCGCTCGGCCGCTTATCGAATACCTCGTAATGCGTGATGATCTGATTCTCGGCTTCTTGAACCTGTACCAGCTTGCCAAATTCATTCGGCTTACCAGCTTTGCCTTTGCGAATGATTTCGGTGTGTGGTTCAAACAGACTGATGACCTTCTCTGGAAACTGCGTCGCTCCTTGAAAAATGCGCGCTTTGGTTTGGCGGATCACACCGCGCACTCGTTCAGATATCGTTTGCAGTTGCTGTGCGATGGTCCGCACTTTTTCTCGCCGCCTTCGCGGCATCGCCTCCACTTCCTGCAACACCCGCCCGGTATCATTTAGGATCCGCCGTGTCAGAGAGAGCAGCTCCTTATATTCCCCTTTGCGTTTGTCTTCCCCTGCCGGTCCCTTATGGCGCAGGGCGTGCGCGATCGCTATGACTCGCTTGGTCACGCTGCGCATGCGGTTGCGGACTTTCCTTTTCAATCCGCCAACCTTCTGCTCGATCTTTTTCATGCTCCGCGTCATGACGCGTGCGCCATCCTGCAGCAGACCACTATCGGTCGGGTAGTGAACGCTGCATTCCACCACGGTCGTATCCACGCGCATTTTGCGGCCTGCCACTACCTTGCGTTCTTGCGCCATCACCACAATCCGCCGGTGCAATTCGCCGATCGCCTCCGGGCCAATTGCTTGACCCAGCCGCACCAACCTCTTGGCATCGGGCACTTTCTCCATACCGATCCGGCAAAAGGTTCGGTACACCGCGTTGGCCCGCACCTCCCGCTCCAAAGTTTCATAGCTCCAGTTCCGCACATGCTTTAGAATCAACATCCGCAGCACCACTTCTGCTGGCGTTTGATGCCGGCCACGCGTTCGGCTCTGGGCGTGCCGGGCTGCTTGCGCTTCGTACGCGATATCCAGCAACTCCTCATCTTCCAGCAGCTCATCCACGATCTGCATCCACGGCTCCCGCAGTTCCGCCACTTCCTCGGCAAAAAACGTCTCCCATAAACTCGGCTGTTGGTGTCTCATCCGGATCATGTCGGCAAAGACGCTCCCAAACAAAAAGAGGTTATTCTGTTTCGGAATTTAATTTATCTTTCGCGTCTTTACGTGCTCAGAGTTGCGACTTTTGCACCGCGAAGTAGCTATAGCTAAGCTAGTCGCTAACGGCGGAAAAGATGGCGCATCCGCCGCTCGTAAGTATGATGCTCCACGTCGCCTCCTGCCCTCCAAGCTCACGATCGCGCGCTCGGCTGATGCGGACGACTATTTTGCCCAATCCGGCCACGCCGAGTGTATAGGCGCCTTCCTTTAGAGGGCCGATCGTAAATTTTCCGTGCTCATCGGTGCGCGCCACGGATGACAAAGCCCTATGACCCACGGGCGATGGCGGATCTCGTTTAGCGTCGGATAATCTCAATGAGCGACGGAAGCTTTCTTCAAAATATTTAGATCGAGCTGCATCTGCGCACGAACAGCTTCCTCGTGCTCATTAGCCAGCGCAAATTCCAACTGGGGAATACTGGAAATGGCACGCAAATTCCCGAGCGACCAGGCAGCGCTAATGCGTATCGAAGCTGAAGGATCTGCAAGAGCTAACACCATAGGGTCGATAACTCTCGGCGGATCCTTTTTAAACACTTCACGGAAACCGGACAATACCGTCAACGCGTCTCCGAGCTGCTCGTGTTGGCTGGCATCCTGAACGATTTCAAGTACGGCGTTAAAACAAGCTTCGTTGTGAAGTTGCAGCATGTTTTGGGCCGCTCCGAGCCTGATTGTCACTGATTGGGTTTTGCTGAAGCACAACGCTGTGAGTGAAGCATTCCCTGCTTTGTCTCCCATTTCGGCCAATGCGACCGCCATTTGAATCTGCACCTCAGGCAGCCCCTCCAGTCTGAGAGCGCCTGCAATCTGCGGTATGGCCTCAACGGCGTTGTCATTGGCGAGTTTCACGGCAGCCAAAGCCCTCACGTCTCCATCTGGATCTTGCAGCGCATCTATAACGCTCGACCGGTCCAAGAGAATCCTATGATCCTGGAGCTGTTCCTCTACGGTCGGCAAGCGTTCGGACAGAGTGACTTTGGTTTGAGCGAAACACATGCTAGCCATGACAGCCGAAAGATACGTCCGTCTAAAAAGGCTGGACATTCGCGTTGGGTTCCGTTTCTCTCTTCCGTGAGGACCTACCTTCATTTAAGCACTTTAGTAACGACCACTTGAGTGACCGATGTACCGGATATAGTTGCTTCTGAAAATGCGTATGTGATTTTGAACTGGTTGGCAAGCGTGGTTCCTCGGCAGGAGTAAGATTGGTCACAGACCAATTGGCAGCTAGTCTGCCCCGCTGCCGCTAACGCATCGTAAGTGGCAGTGGCCGTATGCATGTCCCACACTACATTCATTGTAGGCGTTAGTGTCACTCCATATACGGACTGGCCTCCCGCTCCGACGGTGAAAAGAGCGGAGGTATTAATACTCGAGCAGGAAGGAAAGTAGGTCGTGCTACACGAGTTCGAATCATCAGTTACCGTCTCGCTCAGTTGGATCCCGTTCCAGTTGTGTCCACCGGGGTCACTGACTGTCATTTGGGCAAACCCTCCAACGCCTGTTTTGAGGTATGGGAACTGCCGATGCGCATTAGGCGAATCATTCTGAAGCCCGACTGCGGTGAAGCTGGTAACGTTTATGTCGGTGGGACAGCCCGACGGTGCAGTCCTCACGGTTATCTGAGCGTGATTGTTAGTATAGAGCGTCCCCTGGTCGCCTTCAGCGTCGACAGTTGCGAAATCATCTTCGGCGCTTACGGTAGAGGACCCGTCATCAACTCCGGTGGCGATTCCCTCGCATCCGCTTTTCGCCACGCTTACATTGCTGTTCGATGGATGATATGGGTTGCCATATTCCCAGGTGGTTGCGGGGCATCCGCCGCCGTCGTTCGTTGAACCGTCGGACTCATCAATGCTCGTCACGAGGCCCACAGAATCTTGTTCGCTAGGATCAACGTTGTAGTACACGTCGGTTGAGGGACCATCGGATGGCATATCATTTGGAATGAAGTACAGATAGACGTCATAGATATACTCGCCGTAGAAAGGTGTTGATAACTTCGAGTCCGGATCGATCAGATGCTCCTTAACAACAAGCTGGCTCCGCCGCGAGGCGCCATATATGCGATAGCCTCCAAAGGTAGCGTCGGCCGGAAAGGGTTTGCCCTTAGCGTCCAACGCGCCCGAGTTGACGATGTCGCGGATATTGATGGTACGCGATTCCGAAGGCTGCAACGCGAATACCGGGAGCGTATAGCTGCCGGTATTCGATGTCAGTTCCACCGTCACCTCGTCCGATGCCCCGCCGAAGTTCGCCACCGTAAGAATTGGCGCCCACGATTCCGCAATAGTCCAGAAGGACTCGCTATAGGATCGGGACGCGAATGGCTGCAGCGCCCAGTAAAATCCGTATGCCCGATCCGCAGACGCTCCGTATACCCTGCCCATCAGCGCGCCGCCGTTTCCTGAATATTCCAAGGAAATCGAAGCAGAGGCATAGGATGCCGGTACGCCGGCTTGGGCCTTCAGCAGATTGAGATCAATACGCTGTATTCTCCGGCTTGCATATGTGTTACCGGGATTGCCGCTTTGGCGAGCGAACCATTGTTGCTGAATGCAAGCTCGCCGTGAAAATCAAGCGGCTGATCACTGATATTTCGAAGCACAAGCTGTGAAGAAATGACAAAGGGTCCGTCCAGATTCAGAATACTCTGCGCCGGCCCTACGAGAATCTGCGTGGATAGCAAACGGCCTCTACCAACTGTGGGATCTTGGAACGTCATCGTTGTTGAATAACCCGAATTATCGTCTTCCGCCCAACCGCCCGTATTTAGCGCCCCTGCGGAGCCGTCTTGTGTAACGCTGATGCCGCCAACGTTATCTTTCTGCCACATCGCTGCCATTGCGGCAGGTAGAGTATCCTTCGCAAGTTCGAGTACCGAGGAGCCATGCGGCGGAAGCTGCACCTGTGTGAGCGCAACTGTGACTCCGCACATCGTCAACGATGGCGAAACGTTGATCGCGGTGCCCGAAATATTTTGCAGTGCGACGTAAACTTCTTCGCGGCCCGAGGAGAGCCAAAAAACCGCGTGTTGTGCTGAAGAAGCAACGGCTTTCTCGATGCTCGGAATTGTGAAGGACAGTGATTTGCTTACGTTGCTGACATAAAGCTCAGCCTCCAACACGCCGGTGTGGCCTGCGCTGTACTGGAACGCGACCGTGCCTGCGGTTCGGTTTCCCCAACCTTTCGCGGCAAGTTCGGCGTTCACGTCAATACTCGCATTGGCGAGCGGGAGGAGTTTGATGGAATCGAGTTGAACGCTCCAGCCGTCCGCATCATAAAGGACTGGAGTAACTAGGAGTGCATTCAAGGTGGAGTTGTTGTGCAGTTCAGCTTTGGACTGAAACCCCACGGAATTTGACCAATAGGCGTTGTAAATGAACTGAGAGGTGCTGGTGCTATTTTGAGCAAGTGCGCTAGCCCCAGCGAATAATGAAATAACCCCGAGCCACTGAGATATGAGCCGCATGAAAACCTCCCTCGGTCGTACAAGCAGCCGCGAGCTTGCTCCCGGAGCCAAGCCCAAGTGCCGGATGGAACCGGCCCCACGGCTTAGGAATCGAGTATAGGTGAATTAATAGCGCCTTTCAAGTTAAAACTATCGAAATGTCGAGGCAAATAAAACCTTCCCTTTTTCCGGCATAATAAATCCATAAGCTATGGCTCCCGAACGCTGGCGGCAGATTGAGGAGCTATACCATGCCGCCCGGGACAAGTTTGCCGTCCTCACCGACTCCATCTTGGAGTAGCGGCGCGCCTTCGTTGGTACTGATTTCCCGCAAATTGAATGAACACTGAACCAACCACGCCGCTGATGCGGCAGTACCAGGCCGCAAAGAAACAGGTCCCCGGCGCGCTTCTGCTTTTCCGGCTCGGCGATTTTTACGAGCTCTTCTATGAAGACGCCATCACAGCGGCGCCTAAACTCGAGATCACGCTCACGTCGCGCAACAAGGAACGCGGTGATCCAGTTCCCATGTGCGGAGTTCCGTATCACTCCGCAGACAGCTACATCGCCCGCCTGATTCAGCGCGGTTACCGCGTCGCGATCTGCGAGCAGATGGAAGAGGCCGGACCCGGCAAAAAGCTGGTACGGCGCGAAATCACCCGGATTGTTACTCCAGGCACGGTAACCGATTCGGCGTTGCTGCGCTCGCACGAAAACAACTACATAGGCGCGGTCTTAACCAAATCCGGCCGAAGTGGCTTTGCCTATGCAGATCTTTCAACAGGCGAGTTTCGAGCCACAGAAATGTGCTCCGAAGACATCCCCGCAGCGGTCGAAACCCTAAATGTTCGCGAACTCCTGCATCCGGAGGGATTGGCACTGGGAGTTCCGTGTCTCGAAACCTCGCTCGAACCCTGGGTCTTCGGCGCCGACTACGCCGGGCGGCAAATTCTTGAGACATTTCGGCTTCATTCCCTCGATGGCTGCGGTCTCGGCGATAAGCCCTTAGCTGCTGCCGCGGCCGGTGCTCTTGTGCATTATTTGCATGAGACGCAGAGGTCTGCCCTGGGCCATCTGAACCGGCCCGCCTTTTACCAGCGCCAGGATCACATGGTGTTGGATGCCGCCACGATCCGCAATCTGGAGCTGGTAGAACCGCTCTTCGCGGGCGAAACTCGCGAAGCCACGTTGATTCATGTTCTCGACAAAACATGTACCGGGATGGGCGGGCGCCTGTTGCGGCGGAGATTGTTAAATCCTTCGTGCGATCGGAATCAGATCGAAGCGCGTTTGGATGCTGTGGCAGAGCTGAGCGGAAAAGTGATCGCCCGCGCCGATCTGCGTAAAGCATTGGGCGCTGTGCAGGATCTCGAGCGCTTACTCGCCAAAGTAACTTTGGGTACTGCCGGTCCGCGCGAAATGCTGGCGCTCGGGAGATCATTAGCGCAGCTCCCTGCGATCGCCGCCATTACCTCGACCTTGGAAGCGGGCGAGCTCCGGCGCGAGATCGACTGCCTGTCCGAAGTACGTGAAAGGATACTTCAGGCAATTGCCGACGAGCCGCCGGTGAACATTGCGGATGGGGGAACCGTCCGGGAGGGTTTCAACGCTGAACTCGACGAGCTTCGGCATCTCAGCCGCAACAGCAGGCAGTACATCGCCGCCATCGAAACGCGCGAGCGCGCCCGCACCGGCATTCAATCGCTCAAAGTCCGTTTTAATAACGTGTTTGGCTATTACATCGAAATCTCAAAAGCGAATCTGCCGCTTGCGCCTGCCGATTATGAGCGCAAACAGACGCTTGCCAACGCGGAACGCTTCACCACGCCCGAACTGAAAGAACTGGAAGGCAAAGTGCTGGCGGCGGAAGAAAAGATTCTGACGCTCGAGCGCGAGATCTTTTCGGAACTGCGGTCCTATACGGCGGGATTTGCAGAGCGAATTAAAGCCACTGCCGCTGCCGTTGCCGCGCTTGACGTACATGCAGCACTCGCTCAGGTAGCGGTGGAAAATCGCTATTACCGCCCGCGATTTTCCGATTCGGGGGAAATGCGCGTCGAAGGCGGCCGTCATCCGGTAATAGAAAAACTGGCAGAGCGCGATGCGGCACGTTTCATCCCGAATGATCTCTATTTAAATTCCGAAACCCAATACATCGCAGTAATTACCGGACCTAATATGGGGGGCAAATCAACTTATCTGCGGCAGGCAGCGCTCATCCTGATACTGGCGCAAACCGGTTCCTTTATTCCCGCTCAAGCCGCCTCGTTGCCTATTGTGGATCGCGTGTTCACCAGAATCGGTGCGGCAGACAATCTCGCACGTGGCCGCTCGACGTTCATGGTGGAGATGACGGAAGCCGCCGCGATCTTGAACACAGCAACGTCTAATAGCTTCATAGTACTTGATGAGATCGGTCGTGGTACCTCCACTTATGACGGCTTAGCTCTGGCTTGGGCCGTCGTTGAGTACATTCACGAGCGAATTAAGGCGAAAACATTATTCGCCACGCACTATCACGAGCTTACCGAGCTTGCTGATCAACTTTCCGGCGTAATAAATTTACATGTTGCCGTAAAGGAGGCAAATGACCAGATCTTATTCATAAGAAAGGTAGAACCGGGCGCGGCAGACCGCAGTTACGGTATCGAAGTGGCCCGTTTAGCCGGTCTACCCCTACAAGTAATCGAGCGAGCGAGGTCCGTTTTATTGCATCATGAAGTAAGGGAACACTCCGTAACAGAAGAGTTGAACCCGGGCGATGCAGACGCGCCCCTACAGATAAGACTTTTCGAGCCCTTAAACCAGGGGCTGGCCGACCGTATCCGCTCGTTAGATGTCAATGAGTTACGGCCGGTTGAAGCATTGCAGATTCTGCACGATTTGCAGCAAGAGTTGCTAAAGAGATGAGAATAGCAGGTATCATGAGCGGGACCTCGCTCGACGGCATCGATGTCGCAATTGTCGACATCACCGGCTCAGGATTTAAAGCGAAGATCAATGTCCTGACGAGCCATTCGGTCCCATATCCAAAAAAAATCCGGGAAGCGCTTTTGGCGGTTTCCAATAGTAGCGCATTCACCGGAGACATTTCGCGATTGAACTTTGTGCTCGGCGAGCTTTACGCCGAGGCGTTGGAAGAGACAGCGGAGCGCGCGAATATTCCCCTCGATTCCATCAAGTTAATCGGTTGCCACGGCCAGACTATTTTCCACGAAGGGCAAGGCGGCCAATATCTCGGGAAGAGAGTGGCAAGTACGTTTCAGATCGGCGAATCCAGCGTGATCAGCGAACGCACCGGCATTAACGTCATTTCAAATTTTCGCGAGTGCGACATGGCGGCCGGAGGCAAAGGCGCCCCGCTGGTTCCGTATCTCGATTACATGCTGATCCGGCATCGTGGACGTGGGCGTGTCGCCGTGAATATCGGCGGGATTGCGAATCTGACGGCCATTCCACCCAACACGAGCACGGATCGCGTGATCGCGTTCGACACGGGTCCCGGGAATATGGTGATCGATCAGCTTGTCACGCGGATCACGCAGGGCAACCAGACGTATGACCGCGACGGCGCCATGGCGGCAGCCGGCGAAGTGGATCCTAAGCTGTTGGCGAAGTTGCTGCGCGACAAGTATTTTCGTGCCAAGCCACCCAAGACTGCCGGGCGCGAACAGTATGGTTCTGAGTTTGTGTCGAAGCTTCTCGATACCGAGCTGAGCAGCGAGGACCTGATTGCGACGGCAACGGCGCTAACTGCGGAAAGCATTGCGGCTGCGGTGCGCAATTTCGTTCTGCCTGAAATGCGCGTGGACGAAGTATTTGTTTCGGGCGGCGGAACTCACAACCCGGTGCTGATGCGTATGCTGCGCAAAGCGCTTGATCCTATTCCCGTCAAGTACACAAGCGAAGTGGGTCTTGACGTGGATGCCAAAGAAGCGGTGGCCTTTGCATTGATGGCATATGAGACGGCCCATTCCCGCCCATCGAATGTTCCCACCGCGACGGGAGCAAAGCGTGCGGTGGTATTGGGCAAGCTGACTCAAAACGGCACGACTGCGCGGAATGGTTCAGCCTCCGCCAACAGTTCAGGCAACGCGGCGCTAAACGGCGTTAACCGCAACGGCTCCGGCACCGCGACTCACAAAGTGAAGGCGCCACGCGTCCAGAAAGTAAGCCGGCCGCCTGCCGCTCCAAAGGCTAAGGCCGCAGCGCGATAGCTGCGGCCCTCGCCGGCGAGTTCCCTCAGACGTTAGAATCCAGCACTTTCTGTATGCGAGACTTACGGCTTGAGCGTCATCTTCCTATCCGGTCCGATCGGCGCGGGTAAGACGGCGGTGGCCAGGGCGTTACTGCCGCTGCTTCCCGCTCCTCTCTCATACATTGAAGGCGATACGTTTTGGTCCTTCATCAGCAAACAAGGGGAGCGCGGATTACGGGATAATTTTCCCGTGCTGGTGCGCTCTATGACGGCAGCCGCTGTGCCGTTCGCGCGTTCCGGATTTCACGTTCTGATCGATTTCTCAATACCGCCTGATTACGTTGATACGGCTCGCAAGATTTTGAAGGAGATCGCGTTCGATTTTGTCCTTCTGCGGCCCAGTTTGCATATTTGCATAGAGCGCGCAGCGTCGCGAAGAGAGGGCGCGATTAGCGATTACGAAATGTTGAAGCGATTTTACACGCGCTTTGAAGGCGGAAACATTGAACCAATTTGCGATGACGTTGCTGACCCCGTGTCGCTGGCCCACCAAATCGCTGACGGGCTGAATCAAGGGCGCTTTCGTGTGCGTTGAGCCCACTGGGGCTCTTTGCCCAGCCTGAATTGCCGCGTGATATAGTAGAGGTCCTTTTATGGCTAATTGGACCGAGGCGCAACTTGAAACACAGTGGCAAAACGCTGTCACAAGCGGGTGGATCCCGTTTTTTGAGGCTGCTGCGCAAAAGCATAATGTGCCGGTGGAACTCCTGCTTGGAATCGCAAGCCGGGAGACGAATATGCGCAACATCCAAGGCGATTTCCGCAACGGCGTCTGTCACGGCTACGGAATCATGCAAGTAGATATCGGGACCGATCCCGAATTCTGCTCCAGTTGGTCAGCCGATGACGTGCAACCCTCTATCGACTGCGGTACTCAGATTTTGGCGGGTAAACGCGACTATCTATTGAGGCACGGGATCACCGAAACTCGCGCGATCGCAGCCGCTTACAATACCGGCGAAGGCAACGTGGTGAATTCCATCACGCACGGGCTCGACCCGGATCACACCACAACCGGCGGCGACTACGGGCGCGACGTTATGGCTCGCATGCAAGTGTTCGTCCGGCTTCGTTCACAACCAGGACTTGGCAACACAGCAGCGACGACTGCGAGTTAAGCGAAGCAATCCATAGCCGGGTCATAACGGCGCCGGCCTGCTATTCTCCTGTCCCACGTTCGGCTTCGGCATCCAGTAGATGCAGAATTACCCGCAGCGGCATGCCGGATAGCTCGGGTTTGTCCTGGATGTCCGCGCGCAGGTCCAGAAGCGCCCGCTCCAGCAAATAAGTGACGAGCAGCGTCTGTTGTTGATCGAGCGACGGCGGCAGGTAGGGCGCGCTTTGGGCGGTCGTGAAATAGGCGCGCAGAAACGCAGCGCTCACATGCGAGTACCAGAAGCGGGCCCAGATTCGCAAAACGTCGCGTGATGCGCTACCGTCGCCTTGAGTCGAAGTAAACTGCCGGATGGCCGACTGCGCCGCATAGCCAAACGACAGAAGCATACTCGCCACATCGCGCAACGGGCATCGTTTAATACGCCGCTCGCTCAAGTGCTGATCGGGATCACCTTCGAAATCGAACAGCACTACATCATGTTGCGGCGTAATCAGGATGTGCCCGAGATGCATGCGGCCGTGATAGCGCGTGCGCTCGGAAGGAATGCGCTGCTCGAATACGGCGCGGAAGAGTTCTAAAATCGCGCTCTCCTGCTCCAGAATCTTCGCGGCAAGCGGCCTCAGGTCTTCGCTCATATCCGAATAGCGTTGGCGGAGAAATTCCAGTCGCCGGCCCGTTAACGCGATATAGCCGTGATACAGACTTTGGCGATAGAAGTCATTAAATGGCTCTGGCGCGAATGCAGGGTCTGTATTAGGCTGGGCCAGTAACAGGTGCATCTGAGCAATGCGCTGCCCCATCACTCCAGCGAGAGACAGATAAGGCCCGATTAGCTCTGTGGCAATGGATGGCGGATCCGACAAGACGAAATTGAGGTGATAGATATTCGTCGGTGCAGACTTTTGTAGTTCGGCCTGAGACAGCGTCGCATTTTCGGCCATCTGCAAGAAGTCGTTCAGATGTCGCCGTGTATGCTGCCATGCATTCCCTTCGTTCGGCACGAAAGCATGTAAAATCGCGAGCGTGGTCGTGTCGCCGCCCTCGTTCGGTTCATATTCGAGCCGGCCCGCTAGTAACGGCACGTACGGAAACGGCTCCGGTTGCTGAACGGTCAGGAATTCGCTCATTTCCACACCTCCGTGTGCACCGGCGGCGACATTGCGCAGAATCTTGAGCACGAATCGGTCGCCGAACTTTACGGAGGTGTGAATTTCCGCCGAGCGCAATAGGGCAGGCTGCAGATTGGGATGCGTCCCGCCCCAAATGCGCCGGAAATGTCGATTACGCTGCGCTACAGCCGAACCGGAATCTCCGCTTAGCCGCCGGCGGCGCGCGAATGCCTCGAGCGTGGCGTTCAGGAATTCTTCGTTGCGCGTGCCGCTGTAAAGCAGCGCGCGGGATCCATCTTCGGCATGCACCTCCGCTAAAATCGCATTCGCGTTTTCCTCTAAGGCGATTTGAGCTTCATCGCCGCGCAGGCAACTGATTGGAACCACATACGATTCCGGATCTCCACTGGTAAATTCGGCGCGCAATAACAGAATCACGTGCTTGTTATGGACCACATGCAGGACATCGGTAATTTCGACTGAGCGGAAGCGCCGTTGGAGCGCCCGGAACCAGCGGCGAGTCGTCAGGAATGACGGTAATATGGGCGCGAGATTTTCCCGCACGGCCGGCTGCCACACGTCCGCCAGATCAGCCGCCATCACAACGGGTATTTTGGCCGGCTTTGCCTCGATCACCGGCGCCGCTATGGTCACCGGTACCGTTCTCGCCTCCAGGGAAAACCAGAAAAACGAATTCGGACCCAGCGTAAGCGGATAGAATCGTTCTGCCCCGATCACCGGAAAATCCGTGCGCCCAAACATCTCAACCGGCGTATGCCCTTGAAACCGGTGCAGGTCGAGTTCGACCGCCTGCGCAAAACGCGACAGGTTGGCCACCACCAAAATCGTCTCTTCCTGATAGCGGCGGACATAAGCCAGCACGCGCTGGTTGGAAGGCTGCAAAAACTCCAATGTCCCTCGTCCGAACGCCTTATGCTGTTTGCGCAGCGCGATAATCCGCTTCGTCCAGTTCAGCAGCGAATTCGGATTATCCTGCTGCGACTCCACATTGATGGCTTCGTAATGGTATGCCGGATCGATATTCACCGGAAGGTAAAGTTTCTGCGGGTTAGCGGAAGAAAACCCGGCGTTGCGATCAGGGCTCCATTGCATCGGGGTGCGCACTCCGTTGCGGTCGCCCAGATAGACGTTATCGCCCATCCCGATCTCATCGCCGTAGTAAATGACCGGGGTTCCGGGCAGTGAAAAGAGCAGCGCGTTCATGACTTCGATACGCGACCGGTCGTTCTGAAGCAGCGGTGACAGACGCCGCCGTATGCCCAGATTGATGCGTGCCCGTTTATCCGCCGCATACACGCGATACATATAATCGCGCTCTTCGTCAGTCACCATTTCGAGCGTCAGCTCATCGTGGTTGCGCAGGAACATGGCCCACTGGCAGGTCTCCGGAATCGGCGGTGTGCGCTTCAAGATTTCCACCACCGGAAACCGGTCTTCCAGGCGCAGGGCCATGAACAGGCGGGGCATGAGCGGGAAATGGAAGTTCATATGGCATTCGTCCCCCTCGCCGAAATACGCCACCGCGTCTTCCGGCCACATGTTCGCTTCCGAAAGCAGCATGCGTCCCGGGAACGTCGCGTCCAAATGACGGCGCAGCTCTTTCAAAAACTGATGTGTTTCCGGCAGGTTCTCGCAGCTTGTGCCTTCGCGCTCGTATAGGTACGGAATAGCGTCCAGCCGGAAGCCGTCCACTCCCATGCCGGCCCAATAGTCGAGGATCCGCATGACAGTCCGGCGCACCAGCGGGCTATCGAAGTTCAAATCTGGTTGATGCGAATAGAAGCGGTGCCAATAATATGCTTTCGCGACCGGATCCCAACTCCAGTTTGATGGTTCGAAATCCTTGAAGATGATTCGTGTGCCCGCGTATTTGTCCGGTGTATCGCTCCAGACGTAGAAATTGCGCCAGCTCGAGCCTGGCTCGGCGCGCCGGGACTTTTGAAACCATTCATGCTGGTCTGAGGTGTGATTGATTACGAGTTCGGTGATTACCCGCAGATTCCGGCGGTGCGCCTCTTTCATGAATGCTTGAAAGTCCCGCAGAGTGCCATAAGCGGGATGTATACTGCGGAAATCGGAGATGTCGTAGCCGTCGTCTTTCCAGGGGGAAGGGAAGAACGGCAGTAGCCAGATGGCGGTTACGCCCAGATCTTCCAGATAATCGAGCTTTTCGGCCAGTCCTCGAAAATCGCCCATTCCGTCGGCATTGCTGTCGTAGAACGCCCGGACATGGGCTTCATAAATGATGGCGTCTTTGTACCACAACGTGTCGCTATCGGGACCTGCAATCAACTGAGATGAAGAGTGCACTTTCGGTATGACGCGATACAAATGCTAACGAGTGACATAGGGCGTTACTCAGGCACAAGACCGCTTTCTCTCCTATTCCGGTTCGGCAGCGCCGAAATCTGCTCTCACTTTATTGTTATCGAGCACCGTTTCACTTCGCACGCCAGGAGTAATAGCCGATCAGCGTCTTGGCATCGACGATTTTTCCGCGCCGCACCATATCCTGCAGCTCTGTTTTACTGAACCAGCGGATTTCGATGCGTTCGTCCTCCATCGGCTCCTGTGCGCCTTCGGTTAGTTCGGTGGCAAGAAAAATGGTCATCTTTTCGTCGACATAGCCCGGACTCGCCCAGAACGTCGCCAGCTTTTCCCACTTCTTTGCCGAATAGCCGGTCTCCTCGCGCAGTTCGCGTTTGGCCGCTTGCAAGGCCGTCTCGCCAGGATCGAGGCGGCCTGCCGGCAACTCCCAAAGTTCCCGCTCGGCCGGGAGGCGGTATTGCTTTACCAACAAAATCCGGCCACGATGGTCGATCGGCATCATCACGGCTGACCCGGGATGGCGAACAATAGAACGGTGAATTTCGAAACCGCTTGGGTCCTTTGCGACTTCATCGACAATCGTGAAGAGCTTGTTCCGTAGCAGCTCCTTGGACGAAATAATCTTCATGTCTCTAAGGTAATTGGCGTTAAGTTGATCTTTGGAATCGATCTCACCCTGCGCGCCGCACACGATTGAAAAGCCGGTCATGTACCAGCGCTGGCTGTGGTTGACGTTTCTGCACTGGCGTTATGAGCCAGAGGCGATCCGCGGCCTTGTTCCCCAAGAGTTGACGCTCGACACATTCGACGGCGCTGCGTGGGTGGCACTGACCCCATTCAAGCTCGTCGATTTGCACCCTCCGGGACTGCCGCCGCTGCCCTGGATCTCCTGGTTTCCCGAGACAAATGTTCGAACCTATGTGCGCGGGCCGGATGGCCGCCGCGGCGTCTGGTTCTTCACCCTCGAAGCAGCCCGCCTGTCGGCAGTCATAGGCGCCCGCATGGCGTATCATCTGCCGTACCGCTGGGCCGCTATGCAGGTGACGCGCACCGGCGAGAGCGTGTCATATCTTAGCCGCAGAAGACGCGGGTTCGGCTACGGCCGCACAGATATTGTGGTCAAGCCCAGAGCGCACATCGAAGCGGGAGAGCTTGAAAACTTTTTGACGGCGCGGTATCGCTTATATGTGATGGCGCGGAAGCGGCTCTATACAGCCCCGATTGAGCATGATCCCTGGCCGCTGCAGCAGTCCGCTGTTGTGCGGCTGGAGCAGAACTTAGTTCAGCAGTTGGGCCTGCCGGCGCCACAGGGTGCGCCGCTGGCTCACTATTCGGCGGATCTGGTTATAAAGATCGGAGGCATTGAGCTCGCCGGCTAGCTTGGATTCACCTCGTGCTGGTCGGCATCCGACCAGGTATCGCCATTCGCCTCGCGCGCCTGCGGTGAACGGTTCAGCTCGCGGTGAACTGCTTCGAGGACATCCTTGCGTTCCTCGGAATGAAGCTGTTGGTCCATTCGCTGTAAGGCGACGCTAACTACGTCGCGATGATGCAGGCGGCTGCCGAAGCCAAGGCGATCCGAGAGCTCCTGCCAAAGCTTGTGCACAAGTACGATATCGCTAGGCCAGAGGCGAGGTGGATGAGGCCCGAGGGCGAACAGCATCGGTTTATCCCCGTTGGGAGGAACGATTTCGAGCGTCATGCCGCGGCGTGGCTCGGGAAGCTGCTCCCATGCCTGCCCCACCTGCCGTGCCTGCTCTTCGGGCGGCAAGTGCGGCGCAGAGTTGGTGACAATCCGCGACGAATCGAGTTGTTGGGCCGCAAAGAGCAGAGCCTGATAATAATCCCGACCCGGGATCGTCAAGAGTTCGACGTGCTTGCCGGCTTTCTCGGCAATGTTCACCACCTTGCTGAAAAGCTCTGTTTCCCGTTTGCCGCAGATCTGCTCCGCAGTCGGCTGGTATTCGCTCGAAGCAAGCAGGCCCACGCGGTGAATCACGACTACTACAACGTCCTGTTTCTCCGGTTTGACTTCTTCCAGTACTCGCCGTAAGTGCTGCAGACGATCGATATCGGCAGCTTCCACCAGAATGTTGCCGGGCCGGACCTTGACATCCTGAATCGTGACGTTGGGGCGCTCTTCCAGGCGGAACTTTTCCTGCTCGGCTTCAGTCTGAAACACCTTGTGCCGGTTCTTCCGCTCGGATATGGCGAAGACGGTGAAGAACGCGACCGTGAAGAGCGAGCCCGAGATGGTTGCCGTCTTCTTGGTGACGACGTTTACCAGTGCCAGCAGAAATAATGTGGCGGTAATCAGAATGAGCCCAACAGGAATCTCAGTCTTACCAATGCGGAAGTTGATCGGCACTTTCCATTCGCGGGCTTCCGGGCGCTTGTAACGCAGCATCAGTACCGAAAGGGCCTTCATGGCGAAGCTCCAGATGACGCCGAAAGCGTACGCCTCGCCGAGTGTGTCGACGTTACCTTTGCTGAGCACGATGGTAACGATCTGAAGAATCACAATGGTGTTGATAATGCGGCTCGTGGTGCCGTAGCGCCTATGTGGCTGCCGGAACCAGTCCGGCAGCACGCCGTCTTCAGCCACGCGATTGAGAACGCCATTTGATCCGATAATGGCTGTGTTGACGGCCCCGGAAAGTATCAACGTGCCGACCAGCACCACGAAAGCATGGAACAGAAGCTTCAACGGCATTGGTCCGGCGAGAAACATCGATAGGCCACCGATCAGGTTGTTGAGATACTTGCCTCGCTGGCTGTCCGGGATCAGCATTACGGCGAAAAACGAAACCAGCGCTGTGAACGTCAGGCTGTAAAGAATCACAACCATGCCGGTCTTGCGCAGGTTCTTCAGCTTCGGCGCTTCGAGTTCACGATAGACCTGTGCCAGCGTCTCGAAGCCGCTCATCGCCAAAAGCGAGTGGCCGAGCCCGATGATGATTGCGACAGCGGTAATGGTGGGCAGCGCCGTTCCTTGCAGCCATCCAAGCGCGCCGGGCCCATAGTGAATGCTGGCTTTTGTAGGTAGCGGGACCGGTTGAAAACCTTTCACCGCCATCGTTATGCCGCACCAGACGATCAGGACCACCACCATGACGGTGGTAATTTGCATGATCTTGAGCGCCTTTTCGCTCGATTCATGGATGCCGATAATGTTTTGCCACCAGAAGTAAACAGTAGCGAGAAGCGCGAAGCCGCCGGCGAAGAAATCAGGCGGCACATGCAGGTAGGCTAGATGCGTATAATCGCCGATCTCATTGATAAGTCCCGCAAGGTAGAGACCGGCGCTGACCGCGCTAATAGGCCCGGTCAGCACATAATCGAACATCAGGGCCGATACCGAGAACTTCGCCAAGGTAGCGCCCATCGCTTCGTGCACCACTTTGTACACACCGCCGCGTACAAACATGCTGCAGCTTTCGATATAGATCGCGCGAATGGCAAAGCCAAACAGCATGATGCCCAAAATGAACCAGGGCGCCGATTTGCCGATAGCGGTTTCCGCAATGCCGCCGGCATAGTAGGCAGAGGAAGCTAAATCGCTGAGAACAATGGCAGCAGCTCGCCAGAACGAGATGAACGAAAGCATCACCGTTGTCGCGACGATGACCTTCGTCTTGGTGGACGAGGTCGATGCCGGCGGCGGAGCTGCGGGGGTCAACGAGGACGTTGCCATAATTCGTGAGTTTCGCGTGAGTAAACCCACTAGCTACCTATTTAACACTGCCTCTTAGATTCGGGCAGCCAATCTTATCCTACTTCCCTTCGGGCGCCTTGCCGGGAAGATCGTATGGATTTTCGTGAACCCGTTCGCGAATGCCATTGTTGAGGGTTTTGGCAAGTGAAATGCTTGCATCCCCGAACCGGTTACGAATATGGTCCACAGACCGGAAGGTTTGGCGCAAACGAGCGGT
Source organism: Terriglobia bacterium (assembly GCA_021324185.1). Taxonomy (GTDB): domain Bacteria; phylum Acidobacteriota; class Terriglobia; order Bryobacterales; family Bryobacteraceae; genus Bog-105. The sequence continues at coordinate 28,035 of JAJPJN010000025.1, forward strand.
GCGCGGCTCTTCGAGCAGGTTCATCTGGCCCTCTTCCTGTTGCAGTGACCCGCCATACACGCCCAAAAGGCGAATGGGCGTTTTGCCGTTCCATGCTTTGCGAAATAGCCCAATGACTGCTGCTGCGATCTGTGCATCTAATTGAGTCGCGTGATCCAGCGTGCAGGCGCGCGTTGTAGTTTCGAAATCCTCGTCGCGCAGCTTTAACTGAATCGTGCGTGCATAGAGTCTGTGTTCTCGCAGGCGTTTGGCCACCATCTCCGATAGCTTTGTCAGCGTCGTTTCGAGTTGGACGGCATCGGCCGTGTCTTCCCCAAACGTATGCTCATGGCTGATCGATTTAGCCGCCTCGTGGCTGCCGATAGGCGAGTCAAACCAGCCGCCAGCATCTTCGCCCCTCGCCTTACCCGCAAGCGCCAATCCCCAGCGGCCGAAGTGTGAAGCCAGAAAACTTTCGGCGAGCTTTCCGAGATCTCCGACGTAGCGGATGCCCAGGCGGCGCAGAGCAGCTTCTGTCTTTCTGCCGACGCCCGGAATCTTTCGTACATCGAGCGGAGCAAGGAAGCGAGCCTCTTGGCCCGGCAGGATATACAGCACGCCGTTAGGCTTGGCCTGATCTGATGTCACTTTTGCGACCAGCCGCGAAGAGGCCAGGCCAAGAGAGCAATTGAGACTTGTGGCCTTGCAAATGGCCTCATGTAAGGCGTGCCCTGCGCGTAAAGGCGGCCCATGCAACCGCTCCGTTCCGGTCAGATCGACATACGCTTCATCGATCGAAGCCATTTCCACCAAAGGCGAAAACCGGTTGAGCACCGCGAAAATCTTTTTCGAGTATTCGCGATAGCGCGCCGGATGGCCGTCTACAAACGTTGCCTGCGGGCAGAGCCGCGCTGCCGTTCTCAGCGGCATGGCGGAATGGACGCCATACTTGCGCGCTGCGTACGATGCAGCTGCAACCACGCCTCGCTGGCCGGCTTGCCCGCCAACCACGACAGGCTTGCCTTTGAGCGTCGGATCGAATAATTCTTCCACCGACACGAAGAACGCGTCCATATCGACATGGCACACCAGGCGCTGCATTGGCCTTATCTATTCAGTGTCGCTGCGAAGACACGGGGAAATCCAGCCAGATCCGGTATAACCTCGAATTGGCCCCAGGAGGCAGCCAGCATCATCCGGACGCTGTCAAGCGACCGGTAACCAAGCTCCAGCATCAGGCGGCCCCCCGGTCGCAAAACAACGGCGGCCTCGTCGATGAGCCGCCGGTAAATCTCCAAGCCGCTCTCGCTAGCAAAGAGCGCTAGCTTCGGCTCCCAATCACGCACCTCGGCTTGCATATGAGAGGCATCCGAGCCGGGTACATAAGGAGGATTGGAAATCAGCAGATCCAACGTGCGCGGCGCGGTTGCCGCCAGCAGATCGGCTGCGAAGAACAGGACCGGCGCATCGTATCGCGCGCGGTTCCGTTCAGCAATGCGCAAGGCCGGAAGCGAAATATCCGAAGCAGAAACCCGGACGCCTGTTTCGAGTGCAACGGTAACCGCGATGGCGCCGGAACCCGTGCCCACATCCAGCGCAAAGGCAGAAGGCTGGGCGCGGAGGTGCCGGATAGCGGCTTCGGCCAGATGCTCGGTTTCCGGCCGCGGAATCAGAACCGCTTCGTCGACGTAGAAATCACGCCCGTAGAATTCCTGCCGGTGCGTGATGTATTGAGTGGG
>JAJPJN010000009.1 GCA_021324185.1 Terriglobia bacterium
AATTACAGCACCTCGACGGTCAACCAAAACGCTTGTTTTCCACCCGGACCCGGCTGCACGCTCCAGCTCGACTATCAGGACCTCTTCGGAAATACAGTGCAAAGTGAACGTCCCAGCCCCCCGTTTTATTCAGTCCTCTTCAACACGGACTTTAATCCCGGAGCCACAAACAAAGTTTTCTTCACGACGAACAACAGTGTAACGCTGTCGGGGTATAACCTGATCCTTGACGAGGACGGGACCGCAGGTGCCTCAAACCGACGTAGTGCAACCCAGTTCATGCTCTACGCGAACGGGACCCTCATTTCAAACGTGTCAATCGTTCCGCCAGGCGGTGACTACATCACTGCATACGGCTGCACCCCCACCAGCAATGGCTGTCCCATCCAGATAAGCGACAGCTTTGCGCCAGTGACCTCCAATTCGTTCGAAGCTGTGTTTGTGAACAACACCGACCCTATAATTTCCGGGGTTCGTGCGATCGATCTGCAGGGAATCCCGGCCGCTTCCCCCGCGGCGCCCGAGCCAGCCACCTACGAGCTGTTCAGTTTGGCCGGCCTTGCCCTCGGCTCGTTACGGTGGCTGCGGCGTCGATCGAACCAAGCTGCGCCAACATCCCCAGTGAAACTGGCTACATTGCCCACGAATTCCCCGAGGAGGCAAAATTGAGAACCGGCGTAATAGTACCGAATGTACTAATGATTGCCGACTAGTGTAAGGCGTCTTATTGTCCGCCAGCCGAAAGTGACTTATATCTACAAGAGTATTTATGCAAACGAGGGAAGCTTTGCGCAAATGGAAACACAGGAGGAATAATATGCAACGCATGGGAGGGGCAAGCGCCAGCCTTGTCCTATTTTTGTTGTCTTTCAGCGCGCCGGCAGCTCCGATACCGGCCGGCTTTGTGAGTTGGGACGTGACTTTTCCGGGCAACTCGGGATCGTTTGACATCACGAATCAGACGGGGCCGAACGCAAGTACTTTTCCGGATACCACATTTCCCATCACAACCACCCTGCACTTGTCGGGCTTGGGCTTGACGGTTCACTTTGCGAACGGCAGCACCGTAGTCGAGCCATCGTCTTACTTCACGCTGAGCGCCGATGGGGAGTCTTTCAACGGTAGCCCGATCGCGATCGGTGGGACGAACCCGCTGCCAACCAGCGCCACCCTGACCGGCACGTTCAGCCCGGTTTTCATCACGCTGAACAATGGAACCACGCAGACGATCCTGTCGAGCTTTAGCGCGACGATTTCACCGAGCGCGGGAACGACGCTAGCCGATGGGGATTTCGCAATTATCAATGCGACGACAACCACCGTTACCGGAACGCCTGAACCAGGCACCTGGTTTTTGACGGTAGCGGGCTTCGGCACCTTGTTGGGCTGGCGCAAGAAGGGACTTGCAACATTCAGAAATTTGCTTGAGAGGAAGGGGGCTCTGTAATGAAAAGCATCATCACCGTGTTGTGCCTGATTGCCGCGCAATCGGCCTTTGCACAAGTGAAAGAGAATACCTGGACCACTCCGGATAACGGGGTCGCAGGTATTAACGACGTAAACGTTTCGGGAACGGGTTTTCCCAACGGGACAATCACCCCGTCTAATGTAGTCATCTCGCTAGCCGCGACCTGCGGGGGGACACCGGTGGCGACGACGACAGCGATCTCGGTAAGAGCAATCATCGGGAGCAGCAAGCGCGTGGATTTCCAGATCCCCGCGACTCTCGCGACCGGCACTTATTACGTCTCGCTCAGTGATTCAGCGGCGGGCGATGCGCATTTCACCAACGCCACCTGTTCGGCGGTCAACGTGACTCACAGTAACTCAACACTTGCTGCCTGTCTGCCCAGCAGTTCACTGGGAGTCCTCGTACCGTCGACGCCGGGGAAAGTGACAGCCTATGTTCCGAACGCTTCTTGGGAGCTTTCCTCTACAGGGATCCAGGTTGTGGATTTGGAAGGCGGCACTTCCAAGACCTCGATCTCGACGCCTAACCCGGTAAACTCCTGCTCCTCCAACCCCGCCACCGGGCAAACGGTTTGTACTGCAAACACTACAGACGTCTACCTCATCAGCGGCACGGCGCTAACCAATACTTTGACCAGCGGCGCGACCGGGTCTGCCAGCTTCTCCGGCGGGAGTTGTGAAAATTGCGGTGTCGCTATCAATGCGCTCAGCAATAAAGCTCTGATCAACATCGGCCTGAGCGCGTCGCCAACGGGCAGCGGGGTACAGCTTTTGGATCTCAACACGAACACGTTTAGCACTCCGGTGAACGCGACCACCGGTGTTGTGTCGGAGAACCCGTCCATCGATCCCACTCGCAACCTGATTTTGTCGGCAAGTGAAAACAACACTTACACTTTGTTTCAGATCCAGTCCGACGGAACTACGCTCAAGGAATTCGGCAGTGCGAGTCCAACAGATACCAACGGATCTGCCGAAGCCGACTCGTCCGGTGAAGACTGCTCTACGGGAATCGCCATTGCGCCTATGGAGTTTACCAACGATGTGTACCTGGCGGATCTGACGCAAGCGACATTCACGCCCGGCTCTCCGGCGGGGACATGGAATGCGCCGAATTCTACGACCACTTTAGTCACCAACTACACCTTTTCTGCGGGATTGTCCGGTGTTAGCGTGGCGGTTGGTACCAGCCATCTGGCGGTAGTGACGGGCGAATTCGGTGGAAATACGTTTGCCGTTCTTCAGCTTCCGTCAAAGAGCGGAAGCGGGACGCCGAACATTGTGGACTATGCGGTGGCTCAAATTCCCGATTCGGCTGTCTGCGGCGGAAGCTTTGTCGCCGGACGCGATCCACACACGATTACGGCGTACACGAGCCCGAATGACGGCAAAGCTTACGCTGTGTTCGCAAACGGTTACAATGCGCCACCGAGCTGCCTGGTACGGATCGATCTGGCGGCGATTTTAGCTGCCCCGAGGGGTGGGGGCGGCTACGCCGCGAATGATGTATCGCCGGCGAACTTCCCGGCGGGCGCGGCGACGTTCTACAGCACGCATTAGTAGCCAGTCAATATTGCTCCCAGGCATCCGGAGACCCGATGCCTGGGAGCTTTTTTGCAAGCCGGTCATTTCACTAAAACTTCTTCAAAGAAAGCCAGCGCGCGGGGGTCTCTGGATTGGCCTAACCAGAAGAAGGCCTGCTTCCGCACTTCCGGATTGCGCTGCGTGCGGGCAATTTCAATCAGCTTGGGAACGCCTTCGTCTTTCGGCAACTGGGCAAGTGCGAAGACTGCACGTTTTTTGACGTTGGTATCCGGATCGTTGAGGATGGCATCGGTGATGGTTGCGATGGCGCGCGAGCCGGCTTTTTGCGACAGCCAAAAGAGCGCCTGCTGGCGGATGTGCGGCGAAGGGTCGGCCTTAGCAAGCTGGATCAAGGCATCGGTAGCGGCGGGGTCATCGTGCATCGAGAGCGAGAGAATGGCTTCGTTTGAGACGTTCGCATTCTGATGAATCAAGCGGCGCAGCAGATCGATGCTTTGCGCGGCCGGAACACCGGCTATCCACGTGAACGGCAGGCCGCCCGCATCGAGCGAACACTCCAGTGAAAAAATACGAACTTTTTGCACCTGGTTGTTTTCGACGCGGAAGAGAAGTGCGATGGTATCGGTACCTTCGAGGGGAACCGGCTGGGCCGCGCGCGTGTGGCAGGTATCGTGATCGCCGCGCTTCACTTTGATTGAATAGCCGAACCAGGCTGGCGCGGCCGATTTCATCTCTGACGAAAGATCACCCGAGAAAGCGCGGGTCTCGACTTTTGCGTTTACCACCTGAGGCGGACCGCCGCTCTGCGCAAGGGCTGCGGCGGCCGCAAGCAAAAAGGCGCAGAGAGGTTTCACTTCAGCAGCTCCAGCATATAATCGGTGACCTCTTTGGAGTGAACCAGCGACATTCGCTGCACGATCTCCTCTTTCCATTTCGGGTCTTTTTCGTTGCGCGCCAGGTCGACCAGAGCTTTGCCGTTGTGCTGGATGAACAGAGCGTTCAGGACGGCGCGGCGAATTTCAGGGTTCTTATCGGTCTTAAAGACCTGCTCGAGCCAATCCGCATCGCCGCTGTGCATGGCCAGCGAATTCAGAATCGTTTTCTTGTCGTCGACCGAGCTGACGGAGTTGTAAAGCTGGCGGAGCTGATCCTGCCCGCCGGCGATACTGAGCTGGCGAATGGCATCGCGGCGCAATTCAGGATTCTGCTCGGTTTTGGCTACCTCAAGCAAGAAATCGCGCGAGCCCGATTGCATGAGGCTGTGCAGGATGTCGCGCTTGAGCTGCACATCGGACGACGATTTATAAATAGACACCATGTCATTGCGGGCCTGGGCATTTCCCATCATTCCCATGTAGCGAACGGCTTTTCGCTGTAGTGCCGGATCGCTCGAATCGTGGGCTATCTGATTGAGAGTGGTGACTGCGGCGGGCGATGAACTCTGCATCAGCACAAACAGCGCCCGGTCCTTCACCTTTTCCGAGGCATTGCTCTTCAGCAGTTTTTGGAGAATCGGGACAGCCTGATCCGGATCGCTCTGCATCAGGCTGTTGAGGGCCAGCAGCTTCAGTTCTTCATCAGCCTGCGCGTTGGGGTTCGGCGGCGCGCCGGTTTGGCCGCGAATCTCCACTTCGAGCGCGTCGGCATCTTTTAGCCAGCGGCTGGATGGATAGAGCGAGCGAATGGCCGCCACTGCCGCGAGGGCTTCTTCGCGGCGCCCGGCGCGGTTTTCGGCGTAGGCCGCCCAATACAGGGCGGCATCGCTATCGGCACGGTTGCGGGCAGCGGCAGCTTTAAAGGCTTCAATGGCGCGATCCCAGCGATGCTCATCCAGGGCGCGAAGGCCATCCTGATAATCGGCATCTTCGCGCGCGGCGCTGCGGGCCGATTGAAAATTCATGCTGCCCGGCCCCCAGGGCCACTCTTGAGCGGCCATTATGCCGGCGAAAGCAGTAAAGAGAAGAAGCTTGCGAATCATAACGTTTTTCCTTGAGAGCGCGTGTCCGAAGTGGTGACACGCACTTTGAATAAAAGACCTTGGTCCTCGACGCGCTGCCGCAATTCAGCGGCATCTTTTGAAGAAAGCCGGGCCGGACTGTTGGCCAAATCGAGGAAGACGCGCTCGAGATCTTCCAACAGTGCCGCATGCGCCTGATCTCCGGAACGGGCGGCAGTTTCGCGCAGCAGGCGATTTTCATCGAGCAGGTCGCGGGCGCGCGCGCGCTCACCGGAAAGATCGATTTCTCCTGAATCGGTGTGGACCAGTTGAGCTAACAGAATTTCGGAGCGCTCCAGATGGTCGTTCATGGCGGCGAGGAAGATGCGCTGGCGGTCCTTTTGGGACAGTCCGGCTTGCGTGGGACTTGTCTTCTGCTGAGTAAGCAGGCCGGCCAGAAATGCGGCGGCGAGGAGAGCTACCGCGATGGGGGCCAGGAGCCAGCGGCGCGTCCACCAGTGCGGCTTTTCAGCAGGCAGATGCGGCTGGAGACGGGCCCAAACCTCGCGGCCATAGCCGGGGCCGCGCGGCGGCGTTGCCAGATTGCGCACTTCATCCAGCAGCTCGGCCAAGCGCGCGAATTCGGCACGGCATTCCGGGCATTCGTGCAGGTGTTCAGTGGCGGCTTCGGGCGGTTCGCCGTAATAAGTGTCCAGCAGGTCTTGTTCGGTCAGATGTTTCATTGGGCAGCACCCCAGGCCGGCTGCAACTCGCGCCGCAACTTCTGAACCGCGCGGAAAACGCTGTGTTTAGCGGCATTGGCGTGAACGCCCAGTATGCAGGCGATCTGATCGATATCGCAGCCTTCGTAATGCCGGAGAATAAAGGCGGTCCGTTCCATGTCGGTCAGTTTTTTGAGCGCCGGCTCGAGGATTCCGGCGATCTGGCTGCTTTCGGCCAGCCTCTCGGGGGTGAAACCCGGGGCGGCGACCCGATCGAGCCAGCTTTGGCCGTCCTCGCTCGCTGCGGGCTGCATTTCGCCTTTGTTTTTTTTGGACCGCAGCAGGTCGAGACAGCAGTTAGAGCAGATGCGGTATAACCAAGTGCCGAAGCCGGCGCGCCCGTCAAAGCGGTGGATCTGCTTGTAGGCGCGCAGGAATGTCTCCTGAACCAGGTCTTCTGCATCATGCTCATTGCCAGTCATACGATAGGCGAGACGGAACAGGGCATGGCTGTGGCGCTCTACGAGGACACGAAACCCGTGTTGGTTGCCCTTTCGGGCCTCCTCGGCAGCCGCCGCATCGGTCCATTCCATCCGGCAGTCCTTAGACTGAGAAGCCGGGGAGCGGTTAGGTGGCGAAGTGGGGGCGGAGTCTCCCCTCATTAAAATTTCACGATCTGTCGATATCTATTTGAGAAGTTCGGGGAACCCAGTACACTCTACAGGTATCCCCTCACAAGTAGATGTACGACTCTTGTTCGAGACGTTGCCCGGAACCGGTGCGTTGGCTGGGCTGGCGCGTGGTGTCCCTGTTCGGTAGACACCGCCGAAGCATTTTGGCTCTGCTGGGCCTGATTTTGGCCTGCACCGCACTGGACGTGACTGTTCCTTATCTTTCGCGGAATGTGATTGATAACGTTCTGCGATCCTTGCATAGCGCGAAACCGGATGCTCTGCGCGAACTGCTGCTGGCAGGAGGCGCGATTTTCGCCGCCACCGCCATCAACCGCATGCTGCGATCTCTTTATAACTACAAACTGGTGCGCACAGCGGCCGAATGCGAAGACGAGGTGAAGAACACCGCCTTCGGCAACTTTTTGCGGCTGGACACGGCGTATCACGGAAAAGTCAATACGGGCGAGATCGTGGGGGCGCTGGATCGGGGCGGAACGGCAGTTTTCGTGATCCTGAGCGAGGTGTTGGGCCAGAACCTGGTGCCACCGGCGCTGATCACGCTGGGCGTGCTGACCTGTCTTTTCTTGAAAAATTTCTGGATAGGCGTGTTTGTCTGCCTGCCGCTGCCCGCCTATGTCCTGACGGTCACCCGGTTGAGTCACAAGATGCACTCGATCGAGCGTGACCTCAGCGGAGCGTTCGAAAATGTCACCAAAGAATCCTACGACATTGCGAGCAATGTCCGGGCGGTAAAGAAATTTGCGCGGGAAGCGCAGGAGGCGCGCACGCAGCGCGAGCTTCTGCACGTTGCCAGGCGACACCATTTCCGTTCGGAACGGTTGTGGGCTCTTGTGGAGAACGCGCAGACGCTGATTGCCACCGCGGGCCGGGTCAGCGTCATTATTCTGGGCGGCTATTTTGTTCTATCGCAACGCTGCACGGTAGGCGATTACGTCCTGTTTATCGCCATGCAGGACATGGTTTATGGCCCGATCTCCCAGCTTTCCGTGATTTTGCCGAAATTACGGCGGAATCTGTCGCGGGCGGAAAAAATATTCGAGATTCTGGACGAAAGGCCGGCCATACGCGACTCGGCGGAGCCTCGCCGGCTGGCAAACGCGCGCCATTCGGTGGAGTTCCGGAACGTCAGTTTTCAATATCCGGGCAGCCAGGAATGGGCTCTGCAGGACATCAGTTTCCAGATTCCGGCCGGGGCTACGGTGGCCTTGATCGGACCCAGCGGGTCGGGGAAAAGCACCGTGATGAACCTGTTGCAGCGGTTGTACGATCCGCAATATGGCTCGATTCTGATCGATGGCACGGATCTGCGAGAAATTGCGGCGAGCGAACTCAGGCGCCGTATTTCCGTGGTGCCGCAAGAAGTGGAACTGTTCTCGCGAACGATCATCCAGAATATCGGGTACGGGCGGGATTACATCGTGCTTGACGAGGTGCAGCGCGCGGCCCGATTGGCGCAGGCACACGATTTCATCTGCCGGACCGATGCCGGATATGAGTCTCAGGTGGGTGAGCGCGGAATGCGGCTGTCGGGTGGGGAAAGGCAACGGCTCGGGATCGCGCGAGCGGCTATGGGCGATGCCGGAATTTTAGTTCTGGACGAGGCAACCAGCCATCTGGACAACGAGAGCGAACGCCTGATCCAGCTTGCGCTCGAAAAGCTGATGAGCGGGCGGACGTGCTTTATCATTGCTCACCGGCTGTCTACGATTCGAAACGCCGATCTGGTTCTGGTGTTTCGCGAAGGCCGGATCGAAGCCATGGGCGCGCACGAACATCTTTGGCGCGAAAGCCCGACATACCGGACGCTGTATGCGCATCACCTGGCCGAGCGCCGCGCGCGGATTCCAAGCGACCGCGAAGAACCGCTGACCTGGGCCGGCTGAGGGCAAGCCTACTTCCTACTTCGGGCTTCCTGCTTACTGCACGCGCAGCGAAAGCAGCTCGCTCAATGCCAAATAGGCTTGCACCCACTGCTGTGCTTTTGTGTCGCCGCGCTGGCCCTTCTTTTTCGTCCGCTGGTACAGCCCGTTTTGGATGGCATAGACGTGATTCTGTGCCGACCATAAGTTGACGCTGAACGGCATCTGCTTGACGATGCGCAGCGTGGCAATCAGATCGTTCAGCTTGTCGATACTCGACGGGTCGGTAGCGAAGCGATTGGCCAGCGTGTCGATCTTCCGGCGCAGTAAGAATTCCAGTGTGGTCTTGTCCAGGTTCACGTTGCTCGCCTGCGCCTCGCGGAGGAGGTTGCGAATGCGCTCGCCATCCAGCTCGTCGCCCGAACAGGCGCGGCGCAAGAGACTGTTGATGGCGTACTCGACCGCGGCCATAAATTCACGCGGCATGGGCGTGCCCAGACTGGTGATGAAGCGCATCAGGGCCGCGTGGTGCTCATAAAGCTGCAGATAGGCGGCTTCGGCCTCGGCGACGGTGGTGGAAAGAATCGTGCGCACGATGCGCCGCTGTTCATCGCGAAACAGAGAGCGAAGCGAGTAGATCTTTTCGTTAAAGCGGCGGTCGAGCAGGCGCACGACTTCCGGGATGTCGACGCGCGCAAACGATTCGCTGATGGCTTCGAGCATCTCCTTGTAGCCGTCATCGCCTTCATCTTTGCGCACGCCGCCTGCGACGTTGTGGTCGCCGAAATGGACCACCCAAAACGTCAGAACTTCGGACTCCTGTGTGACCTTGGAGGTAAAATTCGCCTGGCCGATGGCCATCCTCAGCTTGCCGGCATCGCCGGTGTGATAATCGAGGCGCTGCACGGTGTAGGAAAAGATGTCGGTGCGCTCGCCGTAAGGAGCGAATAGAGAACTGATGGAATAATGAGCGCCGACCTTCTCGAGGTCGACGATGGCCGGTTTCACATACTTGCGGTAAATCGCGGCGCCATCGCCGTATTCCTGCAGATTGCTTTTGGCACAGGCAAGCCGCTCGACAAATTCCGCTTCGATGCCGTCCCCGAACAGCTCTTCGGCGAGTTGCACGACGCGCCCGGCGTACTGGATGACCTGAACCGTTTCGATGCCCGAGAGCTCGTCGAAGAACCAGCCGCAACTTGTGTACATCAGCATGGCGTGACGCTGGAGCTCCATCAGCTTCCACACCAGGACCTGATCCTGGGCGCCGAGTTTTCGCGCAAAATGCTCCTCTCCGAAGTGCTGGCGCACGGCAGGCGAGCGGTCGAGTACTACGCTGATGTAGGCATCGCGCGCCGCCCAAGGGTCATGCAGCAGAGTGGAGCCAAGCTGCTCAAAGCGCAGCGCCACCGCATCGCGCAGCCAGTCCAGGGCCTCGCGCAGCGGCTTGCGCCACTGCTGGTTCCAGCCTGCGCGGCCTGAATTGCAACCGCAACTGCTGCGCCATCGCTCTACGCCGTGGGAGCAACTCCAGGCGGTGTTTTCAAAAATCTGCACCTCATGCGTAGGAGGATGCTTTTCGAGAAACTCACCGTAGTTGGTGATCCTGTAGCTCTTCTTGCCTTCGATGTAATCGAGCGCATAAGCCAGGGCCATTTCACCGTGCTTGTGGTGATGGCCGTAGGTTTCGCCGTCGGTGGCAATGTGTGCAAGCTGCGGCCAGGTGCGGGTGTCGGAAAATGCGCTGAGCAGGCGGGAGGCGAATTTTTCGCCGTTATCGAGCAAGCGCTCAAAAGCGACGGCTTGCGAGATGGGCCCGTCGTAGAAAAACAGATTGATGTTGTGGCCCGAGGGCGTGCGTAAAAGATAGGCGCGCGTGGGGTCTATCTTCGAGCCGCTGACATCCTCCCAGCTCTCTTTGCCGATCTCGCGGACTGATTTGGCCTGATGCGGAGCAAGAATCGCAAAGATCAGGCCGGCTTGCGCCATGAGATCGAGCGTTTCCAGATCCACCGCCGTTTCGGGCAGCCACATTCCTTCGGGCAAACGGCCAAAGCGACTTACAAAATCTTCGAAGCCCCAACGGATTTGTGTCTTCTTGTCGCGGCTGTTAGCCAGCGGCATGATCATGTGGTTGTATGCTTGCGCGATGGCAGAGCCGTGGCCGGAAAACAGCTTTTGGCTTTGGCGGTCGGCTTCGAGGATGCCTTTGTAGGTTTCGGGAATATGCTCGGCGGCCCAGGAAAGCAGCGTGGGGCCGAAGTTGAAGCTGATGCGCGAATAATTGTTGACGATGCGCGTGATGCGCTGCTGATCGTCCAGAATGCGCGCTGCCAGATTCGGCGAATAGCATTCGGCGGCGATACGTTCATTCCAATCGTGATACGGATAGGCAGAATCCTGTAGTTCTATCTGTTCGAGCCACGGGTTCTCGCGCGGCGGTTGATAGAAGTGGCAGTGAATGCAGAGATAGTTCATCCGGTCCAGACTGGGCGCACATGGCAACCCCTACAGATCTTAGATGCACCGCTCGCGAATTCGAACTCGCGAGCTTTCGCTGACGGTTTCAATTGACGGGCAAGAGAATGGTGAAGATGGCGCCGGTAGCGCGCACGCGATTCTCAGCCGTGACGCTTCCTGAATATTTCTTCACGATGGAATAGACGATGTGAAGGCCCAGCCCGGTACGTTTCGAACTGCTGAGCTTGGTGGAGACATTAGGTCGAAAGAGGCGCGGCAGAATCTCGGCAGGTATGCCGGGGCCGTTATCGGCGACGGTGATGGTGAGCGAATCCTTCTGTTGTTCGGCGCCGATGTCGATGCGGCCCGGCTTATTCATCACCTGAGCCGAGTTCAAGAACAAATTGGCGAAGACCCGTTCCCAGTCTTTGGACGAACCGGGCAAGCGGAAATCATTCGGTATCTGGCGCACGAAGCGCATGCGCGGCTTGCGCGCCGCCACGCAGTAATCGGTGACCGACTGAATGGAATCGTCAATGATAGCGGCGAGGTAGGGCGTGCTGTCTGGAATGGCTCCCAAAAGCCGCTTTCCCCGCACGACGGTTCGCGACAGCGTGGCCGCGAGCGACTTCCAGCGGCGGTCTGTTCTCAATAGTTCTGCTGCTTCGGTGATCGTGTCAAATACATTGTTCAGATCGTGGATTAAACTCTCATGCGTTAAGTCCGAATCGGGCGCGTTTTCCATGGCGAACGGGAGTCAGGCAGCAATGCTGCGAAGCACGGCGAAGAATTCAGGATACGAGACGCATGCAGCTTCCGCGTTCTGAATTGTACACCGTCCGTCCGCGGCCAGAGCGGCGACAGCGAATGCCATGGCGATGCGGTGATCGCCGTAGGAGTCCAGCTCGGCTGCGCGGAACTGCTGGCCGCCTGGAACGTTGAATCCGTCTGCGGTGGTTTCGATCTGAACGTTCATCCTGCGCAGGTTCTCAGCAATGGTAGCGATTCTATCGGTTTCCTTCACGCGCAGCTCGGAGGCATCGCGTACGGTGAGGCCGTTTTTGCTGGTGGCGCCGAGGACCGCAAGCGCCGGGATCTCATCGATTAAAGCAGCGGTGGTTGCGCCCTGAATCGTGCCGCCGTCAATACGTGAAGCGCGGACCTGCAAAGTGCCGATCAACTCGCCATTAATCTGCTCGATGTGAAGAACCTTGATGGGGGCGCCCGCCGAGCGGAGGAAATCGAGCAAGGCGGTACGCGTAGGATTGAGGCCGACATTCGAAACGATGAGGTCTGATTCGGGCAGAATGAGCGCGGCGACCAGAAAGAAGGCGGCCGAGGATAGATCGCCGGGCACGATGAGCGTTTTGCCGGTAAGCGGCGCGCCGCCGCGAATTTTGACGACGCGCGGCTCGACTGAAATGTCGGCGCCCAGTTCAGCCAGTGCGATTTCGGTGTGATCGCGCGTGGCGGTTGGCTCGCGGACGATGGTTTCGCCCTTGGCATAGAGTCCGGCGAGCAGCACGGCACTTTTCACCTGGGCACTGGCGACCGGCATGGCGTAGTCGATGGGGTGGAGTTCCGCGCCTTGGATGATTAGCGGAGGAAACTGCCCGTCCTTTGCCTGAATCTGCGCGCCCATTCGGGACAAGGGTTGAATAATGCGGGCCATGGGACGGCGCGCGAGAGATTCGTCGCCACAAATGGTGGTGGTGAAGGGCTGCGCTGCCAGTATGCCCGAGAGCATCCGGATGGTGGAACCGGAATTGCCGGCGTCCAGCCTTCGCTTGGGCTCAGTCAAGCCGTTCGGGCCACGCCCATGCACGGTGAGGACGCGCCGGCCATCCTGCTCGGAGAATTCGTGTCCAGCGCCCAGCTCGCCCATGCAGGCAAGCGTCGAATGACAATCGGCTCCGGTGGCGAAGTTATAGATGGTGGAATCGCCTTGTGCGATAGCCGCCAGCATCGCGTAACGATGCGAGATCGACTTGTCGCCAGGCACGCTCACGACGCCGTGAAGGCTTCGCGCGGGCGAAACGGTCTCGGTCATGGAACTCGTATTTTAGCGTCGGGGCCAGCCGGCGCCCGCTACGAGACGAGGGTGTTTAGCTACGGAAGGTCAGCTTATCGCCTTCAAAGCGGGTGTCTTCGCCGGAGTCGCGCAGGAGAGAAACGAGCATCAGAACCAGTTGAGCGCCGATCAGGATCATCGTAATCATCATGCCCTGGATAAAGCAGCTCCCATGCCGTTCGTAAGTTATTGAAAAACGGGAAAATTTCTGTCCGGCGTACCATTTTGGCGCAGCTCCGCCGGTCCGAAGCGGCATGCGGCGTTCCGGAATGGACAACGCAGTAAACTACTAGTGGAATGACTCTGGAAGAACTGGAAAGAGAGTACGTTGCGCTCCGGCAGCAAGGTGAAGCTGTGCGGAGCTATCTTTGACGCCCCTGCCAAGCAAAAAGAGCTAAGCAAGCTCGAAGTCGAGATCGGCGATCCCGATTTCTGGAGCCAGCCGGAGAGGAGCCAGCGCCTGATGCAGCAGCGCAAGCGGCTCGAGGAAGCCATTCAAAGTTCCAATTCGGTGGTTTCGGCGACCTCCGATATAGACACGTTGTTTGAGCTGGCTCGCGAAGGCGAAAACGTCAACGGCGAGCTGGAGCGCGAAATCAGGGCGTTTCAAAGCCGGCTGGAAGAGATCGAAACAGGCATGCTGCTTTCGGGAGAGAACGACAAGCGGGATGCCATCGTCACGATTCACCCGGGCGCGGGCGGCACCGAGAGCCAGGACTGGGCAGAGATGCTGCTGCGCATGTATTTACGCTGGGCCGAACGCCATAAATTTGAGGCTGTGATCACAGACCGGCTGGAAGGCGAAGGCGCGGGCATCAAGTCGGCGACGGTAGAAATCAACGGCGAGAACGTTTACGGGCAGTTGCAATCGGAAGTCGGCGTACACCGGCTGGTACGCATCTCACCGTTCGATGCGAACGCGCGCCGCCATACCTCTTTTGCATCGGTGTTTGTGTATCCGCAGATTGACGAAGACATCAACATCGATATCAAACCGGAAGATTTAAAGATCGATGTCTTTCGCGCGAGCGGCGCGGGCGGGCAGCACGTGAACCGGACGGAATCTGCCGTGCGCTTCACACACCTGCCCACGGGAATTGTGGTGCAGTGCCAAAACGAGCGCTCGCAGCATAAAAACCGCGCCAGCGCCATGAAGCAGTTGCGCGCCAAGCTCTACGAATACGAGATGGAGAAGAAGCGCGCGGCTGACGCCAAACTGGAAGAAACCAAGTTAGAGATCAATTTCGGCAGTCAGATACGCAGCTACGTGCTGGCTCCTTATCGAATGGTGAAGGATCACCGCACCAAGCTGGCCATTGGTGATGTGGACCGGGTACTCGATGGCGATATCGACTCGCTGATTCATGCCTATCTGGTATGGCGCAAGACGGGCAAGACGGCAGGCGACACCAAAGAGGATCTGCCCGAGTAAGCTGCGGGCGGCGCGCTTCGGATGATTGTTCAGCCCACAGAGGAACAACTCGACCGGGCGGCGCAGTTGATTCGCAGCGGCGCGCTGGTCGCGTTTCCGACCGAAACGGTCTACGGGCTGGGAGCCAATGCGCTGGACGAAGAGGCGGTGGCGCGCGTCTATGCGGCTAAGAGCCGCCCCTGGGCCAGCCCGCTGATTGTCCACGTTTCAGATGCCGCTATGGCGCGCTCGATCACGGTCGAGTGGCCGCCCGTCGCGGCGACGCTGGCGGAGCGGTTTTGGCCCGGGCCGTTGACGATGGTACTGAAAAAAGCGCCAGTGATTCCGGCGCTTGTCACGGCGGGGCTGGACACAGTGGGTATTCGGATCCCGGCGCACCCCATCGCTCTCGAATTGATCCGCAGGGCGGGCGTGCCGGTTGCAGCGCCGAGCGCCAATCGATTCTCACAACTCTCCCCGACAACGGCGGAACATGTGCAGCAGGCGCTGGGTGAAGAGGTGGAACTGATCCTGGATGGCGGGCCGGCGCAGGTGGGCATTGAATCCACTGTGGTTTCGCTTTGGCGTCATCCGCCGGTCATCCTGCGGCCGGGGATGATTTCGCAAACCGATCTGGAAGCGGTGACCGGGATGCGCTGGGAGCGAGAGGTGGATCTGCCGAAAATTGTCGAATCACCCGGCATGCACCCGCGCCATTATGCCCCGCGAACACCGTTCTATTTATTGGAACCGGGCGCCGAGAAGCCACCTGGACGCGGCCGGGTGATTGAGATGCCTTCCGATCCGCAGGCGTTTGCGGCGCGACTTTATAGCGAGTTGCACCGCGCAGATGAAGAAGGCTGGGAGTGGATCGCTGTGACGAAGCCGCCCGATACTCCGGAATGGGCGGGAATTATCGATCGATTGCGGCGGGCCAGCGCGCCTGAGAATTAGGAACGCCTATGCGGGCGTGAGGTCGAACGCTTCGCGGTGATCTTTGAGGAATTGATCGAGACCTTTTTCGGTTAGCGGATGCTGGATGAGTTGCTCGAGAACTTTCAGCGTCAGAGTCACGATATGCGCGCCGGCTTTGGCGGCCTGAACCACGTGCAACGGCCCGCGCACCGAGGCCGCGAGCACCTGCGTTTTGAAGCCGTAGTTCCGGTAAATTGCAAGAATGTCGGAGAGCACTTCAACGCCCGGCCAGCCGATGTCGTCGACGCGGCCGATGAACGGGCTCACTACGTAAGCGCCGGTTTTGGCGGCGACGATGGCTTGGGCCGCGCTGAAGCAGAGCGTGACATTGGTGCGAATCCCGTCTTTGGCCAGCGCGCCGGCGGCAATGACGCCTTCGGGAACCAGCGGAATCTTGACAATAATGTTGCGATGAATGCGGGCGAGGAGGCGGCCTTCGGCAATCATCTCTTTGGCGGAGGTGGCCACTACTTCGGCGCTGATATCGCCATCGATAATGCCGGAAATGCGCCGGATCTGATCTTCAACGGGCGCGCCTTCTTTTGCAATCAGCGACGGATTGGTGGTTACGCCGTCGATAATGCCCCAGGCGCTTGCCCGTTGAATCTCTTCGATATTGGCTGAGTCAAGAAAAAATTTCACACGAATCCGATTTTTGATCGTAACATCACGGCGGTTATTGTTGCTGCAGGCCGGTGATGCCGGAACAGTCTTTCAGGATGACATGAGTGCCATCGGCGGTCTTGATGTTGACGTTCGAAAATGTCCAGTTCTGGGCATCGGCGATCGTACCGGCGGTTTGGGCCTGGATATCGAGGTTGCTCAGAGTGAAATTTTTCAGGGGGTCATTGGGATAGGCGTTCACGGAGAAAGCCTGTTTTGCATCCGTCGCTTTCAGATTGCTGATTTCCACATCGAGGACATGCGGCAGGCCCTTTTCGGGCGGCACGGGCGTGGCCAGCACCTGCCAGTACGGGGGCACATTCGTCAATCCGGCCGGGATGTGCGCATAGCTGTAGTTCGGATTCCAGTTGAGGCCGATGTCGATGGCGGTTGCCACACCGTTCAGCGTCACGTTGCGAATACTGATGTGCTCGACTGTTCCGCCGCGCGTTTTGGCGGATTTGATGATGATGCCTTTGGGCGCGCCGGAGTAGACGGTTAAACCGGAAACGCTCACGTTTTTGATGCCGCCCGATGTTTCGCTGCCGATTGTGAATCCGCCCGCGCCCGCGCGCACGCTGCAATCGCGAACCGTAACGTTTGTCGTGGGGCGATTTACCCGGAGACCGTCGGCGTCGCGGCCGGCTTTCATGCAAATCGCGTCGTCATTGCATTCGATATCGGCGTGAGCAATGAAGACGTCCGAAGAGGAATCGACATCGATGCCGTCCGTGCTGGGCCCGCGGCCTCCGATGTTGTTGCGGATCACCACTCCATCGACGCTGAGATTGCGGGAATAGCAGAGATGAACGGTCCAGAAGCCGGAGCGCTGCAGGTTCAGATCGCGAATGCTGACGTTTTCGGATTTATAGACCTGGATGAGGCGAATGCGCTTGCAGTCGTAGTCGGCGGCCCAGCGCAATCCCTTGCTGTCGTAATCCTTGCGCATGGCCCAATATTTGTCCCACCAGAACTTGCCGTCGCCATCGATGATGCCTTTGCCGGAGAGTTGTACGTTTGACTGCTGGTAGACGTTGATGAGCGCGGAGGGCCAGGTCATTTCGATACCGGCTATGCGAGCCGGCATTTCGGGATAGGCAGAGAGATCCTGAACGCCGCGAATGGTGACTCCTTCGTCCACCCGAAACTGGATGCCCGATTTCAGGAACAAAGCGCCGGTGAGATAGACGCCGGGTTTGAAAACCACGGTAGAAGACGTTTTCGCCGCAGCATCGATGGCACGCTGGATGGCTTGCGTATTGATGGCCATGCCGTCGCCTTTTGCGCCGTAATCGGTCGCCTGGATGTCTGCGGCGTGCGCAGCCAAGGCCGCGCAGGCAAAAGCGAATAAGAACTGGACGAGGCTTTTCATGAGCTAAATCGTTTTGTGGTCCACGTGCTGCAACTGTGTGTCCGGCACCCCGCGCGCGCGAGCGACGCTGAAATCCGACACATTGTCGAGCACGAAGGTGGGCACGTTTTCCGCCTGAGGCGGCTTGATGCGGAAGAAGTCGGCGCCTTGCACATCGACCAATGCAAAGGCGGGACGAAGATCCGGCTTTTGCGCAACGATTTCGATATTGCTCATCGCCAGATCCTTCACATGGCGTATGAAGAATCCGTTGGCGGGCGTAACGCCGAAGCGGCCGGGATCGGGATATTGCTTCTCTTCTTCGGGAACCTGCGTGCTCGCCATTTCGGCTGTTCCGCCACCCTGGTGCTCAATGTAGACGTCGTGAATATCCAGATGCTCAATATCGTGGCCGGGCACGCCCACAATGAGCGAGCAAGTGCGCGAGGCGGAGTTGTAGCAAACGACGTTGCTGATGATGATGCGCTGCACCGTTCCAACGGGGCGGCCTTCGGGGCCGCGCATGCGCTCACCGAGACGAATAAAGAAAGGATCGTGGACGATGTCGCGCATCGTGATGTTCGAAATGGTGACATCTTCAAGCAGCGCGCCGTCTACGCTTTCGAGCGCCAGCCCCTCGCAGGCATCGAAGACGCAGTTGGAAATGGTGATATTCCGGAAGCCGCCGTTGGATTCGGTGCCGAACTTGATGCGGCCGGTATGCGGGATACGCGCGCCGGCGGCGAATTTCTTAAAGGCGCCGTTCAGTAGCGCGCCCTCTTCGTAGCTGCCCGAGACAAAACAGTTCGTGATGGTGACCATGTCGCAACTGCGTGGCTCGCCGAGGGCATAGGAACTCTTCAGGCAGATGCCGTCATCCCAGGGCGAGTTTACGGCGCAATTCGAGACACGAACATTGCGGCAGCAATCGATATCCATGCCGTCGCGAATGGTATCGATTTTGAGGTTATCGATGGTCAGGTTGTCGACACCGGTTGCGAGGATACCGAAATGGCCGCCATGCAGGATGGAAAAATCGCGCAGCAGAACATTGCGGCAGTTCTTCAGCGCGATGGCTTTGTTACCGACGCCGGCCTGCTCTGCAATGGGGCCCGGTTCCGAACTGCGGCTGCGCCCATGACTGAGGCCGCGGCCCCAGATCAACCCCGGCCCGACGATGGCGACATCCTGCAGATTTTCGCCCCACATCAGGCTGTTATGCCAGTGGTTGTGGCCGTAATCCTGATAGGCTTCCCAAGGCTGATTGGATTCGGCTAAATCGTAGAAGCGGGCAGAGACCGAGCTGCCGCGCGCCGGACTAGCGGCGCCGATAATCGTGCTGCCCGTTTCGAGTTGCAGAGTCACTTTGCTCTTCAAGTGAATCGAGTAGGAAAGATAATCGCCGGCGGGAAAGCGGACGATGCCGCCACCTGCAGAGGCGGCCGCGTCGATGGCGCGGTTAATAGCGGCGGTATCGAGCGTTTTGCCGTCACCGGCTGCGCCGAAAGCGCGCACATCAAACCAGCCGGCATTCGGATTATGAGCCGGAGCTTGCGACTGCGCCATTCCGGCAATGGGCGTGAAGGCTGCGCCTGCAAATCCGGCGGCTGCAAGACGCAAAAGATCGCGGCGGGGCGTTGGGTCAGAACTCATTCGGATTTCCTTTTTGCAATTCGATGCTCACCTCTGAACCGGCCAGGCCCTCGGCTGAGGCGCTGATCACCAGGCGGCCGGCGTCGCTCGTTGCGCGCACGATGGCAATCGCGCGGCCGCCATAGGCGCTGCGCTCGGAGGTTTGGAAGGGCTCGTGACTGGCGTTGCCGGCATTGTCGACAGCGACGATTTTGCCTGCTGAATTGGTGCTGAAGCGGATGAGATTGGTTGCGCGCGGGAGATGAATGCCGTTTTGGTCGACGATGGCGGCGGTGATGCAGGCCACATCGTCCCAACCGGGCGTGAGGCGTTCGCGAATGGTAGTGAGCAGAATTTTGGCCGGCTTGCCCGCTGTCTGGAGTTCGTTTTGGGCAACGGCGGCGCCGCCATTCTTACCGACGGCACGCAGCGTGCCCGTTTCAAACGGGACTTGCCACACGCGCGGCGAAGCGTCTTCCGGCAGAGACTTCGAACCAAGCGATCTGGCGTTGAGAAACAGTTCGACTTCGGCGCAGTTGCTGTAGACCTCTACGGTCTCTTCGTGAGGAGACAAATCGGCGGGAGTCCAATCGGCAAAAGCTGACTGGCGGCGATCCACCGGAGCCGTCTCATAACCGGGATCTGTAGGGGTGACGTAAGCGGCGGCGGTGCGGCGAACCATGTTGACGACAGGCCGATCAGACCACCAGGCTTGGTGCTCGAGCGCGTCGGGACGCGGGAAGCCATCCCGATCCAAAAGGCCGGACGAATTGCCGATCACCGGCCAGCGGCGCGATTCGCCGAGGTAGTCAATGCCGGACCAGATGAACTGGCCTGCATATGGCGGGTTGTCACGCAGCGCCAGCCAGACTTTGCGATCATGCCCGTTTTCCGTGCCAACGATTTTCCGGGAAGGCTTGGCTGCGTGCGCGGCGAGAATCTCGTTTTCCCGGTAATTCTGGCCGATGACGTCGAGCATATCGGCGAGCCCGTCCTCATAATCATGGCTCACATTGGGGCGGAAGAGCGCCTGAGTGACGGGGCGCGTCGGATCGTTTGTGTGGAAGACATCGAGGAGGCCGCTCAGGATGGCCTTTGCGAGTTGCTGCTTGGGCGTGTCGTGAATCTCGTTGCCGGCGCTATAGAGAATGATGCTGGGGTGATTGCGGTCGCGCCGGACGGTGTCGCGTGTGTCGATCTTCGACCATTCGGCGAAATACAGGTGATAGTCGTAGGGGTTTTTGCCAACTGTCCAGCAATCGAACATTTCATCCATTACCAGAAATCCCATGCGATCGCAGAGATCGAGAAATTCGGGTGCGGGCGGATTGTGGGCGGTGCGGATCGCGTTCACGCCCAATTCGCGCAGCGCCGCCAGACGCCACTGCCAAGCGCTGAGCGGCACAGCAACGCCCAGAGCGCCAGCGTCGCCGTGCAGGCACACGCCTTTCAATTTGAAGTTGCGCCCGTTCAACCAGAAGCCGGTGGCGGCGTCGAAATGAAACTCACGAATGCCGAAAGGCGTGAGTTCGTCATCGGTGGTGCGGCGGCCCGCACGCGTGCGGATGCGCGCCGTGTATAGAACAGGATGGCTGATGTCCCAAATGGACGGCTTATTCACACGCAGCTCAGTTGTAAATTCGGCCGTTTGCGCAGGCTGAATGGTTTGTGAGGGCAACGTGGTATCGGCAACCTGAGTGCCGGAAGGATCGAACAGCGTGATCTGGATGCCCACGGGCGATGCCGTCTGCGACTGGTTGGCGACGCTCGTCTGCACGTGAACCAGGGCGGAGCCTGGATCGATGCCTGGCGTGGAGATAAATGTCGACCAGTGCGCAACGTGTACCGGGTCAAGAACGAGCAGCCGCACGTGCCGGTAGATGCCGGCGCCGGCGTACCAGCGGGATGCGGGCTGTAGTAAGTTGTCGGCGCGCACGGCCAGCACGTTGGCGCGGCCGGAACCGAAATGCAGATGACCGGTTAACTCGTATTCGAAACTGACATAGCCGTAAGGCCGGTGGCCGAGATGAAAGCCGTTGATCCAGACGTCGCTATTCGCCATGACGCCGTCGAAATCGATGAAGACGCTTTTCGCGGAATCGGATTCGGGCAGAGTGAACTGCTTTCGGTACCAGCCGATACCGGCGGGGAGAAAGCCGCCCGCGCCGCCGGTTGTGTTTTGCGGATCAAACGGCCCGGCGATGCTCCAATCGTGCGGCACGTCAACTGCGCGCCAGGCGGCATCGTCGAAGGCGGGCTGCTCGGCGCCGGCGGCGTCGGACTGCAGAAAGCGCCAGCCCGGGTCAAAGGAGATGATCGCGCGCTTCTCGAGCTTCGGAGGCGCCGCGGCAATTTGAGCAGCGAAAAGCAGCGCGAGCAAGGGCAGGTGACGCCGCATGTTTCACAGACTAGCGTGGCATGGGAGCGGAGTGAAAGAAGAAGCCAAAAACAGATCTTGTCTCCATTTCACAATGCAAAATTCAGCGGCGGCGCTTATTTCTTTTTCCAGGGAAAGTTCGCGACCTTGATAATAAATTTCAGCTAGCGAAATCTTATATTCTCAAGGGTACGCTATGGGAAAAACGAAGTCCAAGTTGACAGTATGGTTGCTTTGCACAGTCATTGCCTTGACCGGCAGTTTGCTGCGGGCGCAGGCGGTTGCCAACGCGAGCGTCACGGGTGAAGTAACAGACCCGACCGGAGGCGCGATTGCAGGCGCGACGATTACGATGACGGAAACGGAACGAGGCGTTTCGCATACCGCAACGTCGGGGTCGGATGGCCGGTATGTGGTTCCGAACCTGCCGGTGGGCCCATACAAGCTGGAAGCTTCGGCGCCCGGCTTCAAGAACTACGTGCAGACAGGCATCGTTCTGCAAGTGGGCGAGTCGCCGGTGATCAACATTTCCCTGAGCGTGGGTTCAGTATCGGAAAGCGTGGAGGTGACGGCCGGGGCAGCACTGGTTCAGCCGGAGCAGACACAGGTTTCGCAGGTCATCAACGAAAAAGACATCGTCGAACTGCCTTTGAACGGACGCCAGGCGACGCAGCTTGTGCTGCTTTCCGGCGCCTCTGTCGTTACGTCGGGCGGCGACATGACTGGGAGCAAGAACTACTGGAGCTCGACCACGATTTCCGTCGGCGGCGGCCAGGCAAACGGGACCAACTATCTGCTGGATGGCGGCGACAATACCGACACGATGACGAACGTGAACCTGCCCTTTCCGTTTCCGGATGCGCTGCAGGAGTTCAGCGTTGAGACAAACGCGTTACCGGCTCGCAACGGCAGACAGCCGGGCGGGGTGGTGAACATTGTTACCAAGTCGGGCACAAACGCCTATCACGGCGACTTATTCGAATTCCTTCGCAATGGCGATGTGAACGCGCGAAATGCCTTTGCCGCTTCCCATGACTTACTGAAGCGGAATCAATTCGGCGGCACGATCGGCGGCAAGATCATCAAAGACAAATTGTTCTTTTTCGGGGGATACCAGGGCACGCGGATTCGAAACGTGTCGCCGGCGGCGCAGGCGTTTGTGCCGACGGCAGCGGAATTGGCCGGCAATTTTGCTACTGCCGAATCGCCGGCGTGCCAGTCAAACGGCAAGACGCGCGCCATCTATCTGCCCAACACGAAGACGGCGATTACCAATACCAGTAATGTTTTCGCGCAGGGAATTAAGTATGACCCGGCAGCGTTGGCGTTAGTGAAGTATCTGCCGACGACTTCGGATCCATGCGGAAAGGTGTTTTATTCTGTCCCCACGATTCAGAATGAGGACCAAGGCGTAGGACGGCTGGATTGGGCTAAGAGCGAAAAGCAGAGTGCTTTTCTGCGCTACTTCTACACGACTTACACGCAGCCGGCTTTCTTTGACCCGACGAACGTTTTAACTACCACCAGCCCTGGTAACCAGGAGAGCGCGCAATCTGCAACCATCGGGGATACTTATACGATCAGCCCGACGCTGGTGAACTCGCTACACCTGACCTTCACACGGCGGACTGATTTGCGCGGGCCGAATTCCAATTTCTTCAATGCGAGAACGTTGGGCATCAATATCACCACACTGGTGCCGGACGATTTCCGGCTGAGTATTTCGAATGGCGGATTCAGCGTGGGTTGCGGAACGTGCTCACCCGCGCATTTAAACGTCAATACTTACCAGCTTGCCGACGACGTGGACTGGGTGCATGGCGCTCACCACTTTGGATTCGGCGTGGACGCGGTTTACACGCAAAATAATATTCTGGTGGGTTATCTGCAGAACGGAAGCTTCAGTTTCAACGGCACCGGGACCGGTGGCGGCAACGGAACGGTTGGAGATCCGATACTCGATTTTCTGAGCGGAACGATGAGCGGCTTCAGCCAGAGCCTGCCACAGCAGCCGGTGACGCGGATGAAGATTCCCGCTCTGTATGTGCAGGACACGATTCATGTGAATCCGCACCTGGTTATCAACGCCGGGCTGCGCTGGGAACCGATGTTCTGGCCGGTGGATCACTGGCACAGAGGCTCGGTGTTCTCATTTAGTAACTTCGTAAATAACGTCCATAGCAAGGTGTATCCGAACGCGCCTGCCGGAGCTTTGTATTACGGCGATCCCGGCGTGAATGCCAGCTTCACGCAGAGCAGCCGATTGAACGTCTTTTCGCCGCGTTTCGGCGTGGCATTCGATCCGCACGGAGACGGCAAAGCGGTATTCCGGGTCGGCGGCGCCATTATGTACGATTCGGGCATGCTGTATACGTCACAGCGGATCGCCTCGAATCCTCCCTTTGTAAATGAGATTGATCTGGGCACGAGCGCTCCGGGCGGGTTCAGCAATCCTTGGACAGTGGGTTATAACTACCCGGGCGGAAACCCGTTCCCACCCAGCGGGGCCTATTTCCCCGTAGGCAGCTCTGCGCTGTGGGTTGTGTTGCCGCAGAACCTGCACCCAACGACGCTTTATCAATGGAATGCAACTTATCAACGCCAGATTGGCAGCGTATTGGCCAGCGTATCTTATCTGGGGAACAAGACCTCGCATATCTGGCTCGGGCAGGAGACAAACCCCGCCGTCTACAGCCCCTCTGTGTGCGCCTCGTTTACCGGTGGCTGCACCACGGGCAATACGAACCAGCGGCGGCTGCTTAATTTCATCAACCCAAGCCAGGCGCAATACTATGGCAGCCTGGATTTCCTGTTTGACGGCGGCAATGCGAATTACAATGGCCTGCTTGCGTCGGTGCAGCAGCGGCTTAGCCACAATGTTACTTTCCTTGTGAACTACACCTGGTCACATTGCATCAGCCAGGGCGATTTTACTCGGGACATTGCAGGTCCCACGTTTTTGAATCCTTACAATCTTTCGATGGACCGCGGGGATTGTAATTTCGACATACGGCATATTTTTAATGCGTCGGTGGTTGCGACCAGCCCGGTGAAAGGGAGTAGCATCTGGGCGCACATTCTGGGTAACTGGCAGTTAGCGCCGATTGTGCGAGCACTCAGTGGAGAGCCCCTGAATGTAACAACGGGGGGCGATACGTCACTCACAGGCGTAAATTCAGGCGACAGTCCGGAGCGCCCCAATTACAACTGGGGAGTGAATCCGTACAGCACAAACGGGGACAAGCTGCAGTGGCTGAATCCTGCCGCTTTCAGCAAAAATGCGCCGGGAACGTATGGCAATCTGGGCCGCGACGTTCTCCGCGGGCCGAATTTTGTGCAGGTTGACGCTTCTCTCAGCCGGATTTTCGGAATTCGTGAATCGCTCCGGTTGGAGGTTCGCGCTGAAGCATTCAATGTGCTCAACCACACGAACTACATTGCGCCTGCTACCGGCACCGGCGTCCCGGGTATATCCACCAGCGGCATCACTTTGAGCACAGGTTCCAGCGCATTCGGGCGGATCACTTCCGCCGGCGATCCGCGCATTATGCAATTTGCCATGAAGCTGTATTTCTAAGGAGGCGGCATGAACTGCTCACGAAGAGACTTGAACGCACTGCTCCCGATGCTGGCGGTAGCGCTGGCAGACAAGGCGGACGGAGCGCTCCCGACTTTGCCATCGAGATGTTACGAGTTCAGCAGCCTGCCGGAAAAAACCAATCCGCAGACGCATAACGAACAGCGGAACGTTTTTGACGGTCTGACGCATGACGGCACGCACATCGACCTGCATATCACTACTCTGATGCCGGGGCAGATGCCTCATCCCGAGCACCATCACGAATGGGAAGAGATCATTATGCTGCAGACCGGCACGTTGGAAGTGACCATTTTGGACAAAAAGACGCGCATCGGGCCGGGCTCTGTGGCTTATGTTTACTCGAATGAGCAACATGGTTGGAAAAACGTCGGCGACACGCCGGCGCAATATTTTGTTTTTGCGATCGGCCGCCCGAAGACTTAGCACAGTAGCGGTTATTTGCCTGAGCGCTGCCGCGCAGCAGCCCAAGACAGAATATCTGTTGGATTTTGGCGGGAAAGCTGCGCCCGGATACACGGAGGTTACGCCGAACCAACTGTACAGCGCCGAGCGGGGTTACGGTTTTGAGCCGGGTTCGGAGGTGGAAGAGGTTACGCGCGGCGGCGATAATGCTTTTCACGACGGATTTGTAACCGGAAGCAAGCCGTTCTTTTTTTCTGTTACGGCGCCGGAAGGCAACTATCGTGTCACGGCGACCTTGGGTGATTCCGGTGGGCCTTCAGTAACGACGATCAAAGCGGAGTTGCGCCGTCTGATGGTAGAGAAAGCCGAGACAGCGCCCGGCATGTTTACGCGGGCGACTTTTGTCGTGAATGTACGGCAGCCGGAAATTCCGGGCGGCATGCAAGTCAAGTTCAAGCCGCGCGAGACGACGTCGGAAGCATGGGCGTGGGATAACAAGCTGACGCTCGAGTTCAGCAATAAAGAACCGAAATTGTGCGCGTTATCGATTTCCAAAGTAGATGTCCCGACGATCTATATAGCCGGTGATTCCACGAGCACCGACCAGGCGCTGGAGCCCTACAACAGTTGGGGGCAGATGCTTCCTGTCTTTTTTAAGCCAGATATTGCGGTTGCGAACAACGGCGAATCGGGAGAAACGGCGCGGTCGTTTGTGGGAGAAAGGCGCTGGGCAAAAGTCATGAGCGTCATCAAGCCCGGGGATTGGATTCTGATCCAATTCGGGCACAACGATCAGAAGGAAAAGGGCGAAGGCGTGGGCGCGTTTACCACTTACAAGGGCACGCTGAAGCGTTTTGTTGTGGAGGCGCGGGAACATGGCGCGAATCCTGTATTGATAACGCCGATGAACCGGCGAACCTTCGATGCAGACGGCAAAGTGAAGAACAGCCTGGGCGATTTTCCGGAAGCCGTGCGGCAGCTTGCGCGCGAAGAAAACGTACCGCTGATTGATCTGAACGCGATGAGTAAGACTCTGTATGAAGCGCTGGGCCCGGAAGCATCGGGCAAATTGTTTGCGGGCAGCGACACGACGCATCACAGTGACTACGGGAGTTACGAGCTGGCGAAGTGCGTCGTTCTCGGAATCCAGCAGGACCACATCGCGCTCGCCGGGCATTTGAAACCAGGCCTGCCGAAATTTGATCCGGCTCATCCGGACCCATTTGACAAGTTCGATATACCGCCGGATCCAAACTTCAGCGCAGTCAAGCCGTATGGGCAGTAGGGGACGAGCGCGTTGTAATAAACTCACGAATTGCTCCTTTCGCTGAGTCACATTCGGAAAAATTTCGGCGGCGTGGCGGCGCTGCGCGACGGCAATCTCGAAGTGCGGGAGGGCGAAGTGCACCTCCTGATGGGCGAAAACGGGGCGGGCAAATCCACGCTGATGAAGATTGTCGCGGGCCTATATCAGCGGGATAGCGGCGAGATGCTGTGGCGGGGGAGGCCGGTGTCGTTTGCCAGCCCGTCGGAAGCGGCCGTGAACGGCATTGCGATGGTGCATCAGGAATCGCTACTGGCGGGACATCTGACGGTAGCGGAAAACATTTTTCTGGGCCGCGAATCGTCGTCTAAGACGGGCTGGGTGAATCGATCGGCCATTACGGAAAAGGCGCGCCGGGTGATCGAAGAAAACGGCTTTCATCTCGATCCGACGATGCGGGTCGACCGGCTCACGCCGGCGGGCAAGCAGCTTGTCGAGATCTGCCGCGCTATTTCGCAAGGCTCCAGCCTGCTGATCTTCGATGAGCCGACTTCGTCTTTGTCGGAAGGGGAGACGCAGGAGGTCTTCCGCATTGCGCGCGAGCTGTGCCGGCGCAATCTTGCCGTCATTTACATCACCCACCGGTTAGAAGAGCTGCGCTCGATCGGCGACCGGGTGACTATTTTGCGCGACGGAGCAACGGTACATACCGGTCCTTTGAAAGAACTTACGCGGGAGCAGCTCATTCAACACATGGTGGGCAGGCCGATCAGCTCGATTTACCGGCGGGATTCCTTGCCGCCCGGGAACGTGCTGCTGCGGCTTAACAATGTCCGGCGCGGCTTCCTGCGCGACATATCGTTTGAAGTTCGAGCGGGAGAGATCGCCGGGCTGGCCGGATTGATGGGCGCAGGGCGGACGGAGTTGTGCCGCGTCATTTTCGGGCTCGATCCGCCGGAAAGCGGCAGTGTCGAAATCTGCGGGAGTCCGGTGACGCCAAAAAATCCGCGCGAAGCCGTAGCGGCGGGGGTTGCGCTGATACCGGAAGATCGCCAGCATCACGGGCTGGCTCTGAAACTTCCAATCGCGACGAACATTACGCTGCCGGATCTGGCGCGGGTCAGCCGGTTCGGCTTTCTCAACAAGCCGGAGGAGATGACGCTGGCGGAAACGTATCGCGAGCGGCTGCGCATCCGCTGCAGCAGTCCGAAACAGATAGCCGGACGGCTGAGCGGCGGCAATCAACAGAAGATTGTGATTGCGAAGTGGGTGGCGCGTGGGGCGCGCGTGTTTCTGTTCGATGAGCCGACGCGCGGCATCGATGTCGGCGCCAAGCAGGAAGTATTTGAAGAGATGGACCGGCTGGCGCGCTCGGGAGCAGCCGTTTTAATGGTGAGTTCGGAATTGCCGGAACTGATTCAAGTAGCCGATCGCATTCTGGTGATGCGCGAAGGGCGGCTCACGGGTGAATTGCCGGGGCGCACGACGCAAGAGGCGATCATGCGGCTCGCCGCGCCGATTGCGACGCATTCGCTGACGGAGGAATCCCGATGAAAGAGAAGGGCGTGAGCCGGCACCTTCAGCAGTTACTGCCCTTCGCCACGCTGGTTGGGTTATTCATTGCGCTGACCATAGCAACGCCGCACTTTTTGACCGTGATCAATCTTACGAGCGTGGCGCGGCAAACGGCGGTGATCAACATCATGGCGCTCGGCATGACGCTGGTGATTATCTCGGGCGGGATCGATCTTTCGGTGGGTTCCATTCTCGGCATCTCCGGCCTGTTCGGCTGCATGGCGATTCAAAAAGGCTATCCGATACCGGCGGCCATTTTCATCGGCATTGCTACCGGCCTGCTCTGTGGACTGTTGAACGGGCTGATGATTACGCAGTTTCGTATCAATCCGTTCATCGTCACGCTGGGAACACTCGAAGCGTATCGCGGCTTTGCGCTGGTTGTCTCGAAGGGTCTGCCGGTGCACGGGCTGCCGGATGCCTTTTCGTTTTTGGGCGATGGCAATCTGCTCGGCATCCCGTTTTCACTATGGATATTAGCGCTATGCGCCGTGCTGATGCACTTTCTGCTCGAAAACACCAAGCTGGGGCGGTACGCGTTTGCGATCGGCAGTAATCCG
>JAJPJN010000033.1 GCA_021324185.1 Terriglobia bacterium
AGTGACCGCCCAGGTCAGCGCCATAGCGCCCCGCGTCCTTCCGGCGCCATCGACAGAGAAGCCGTCTGTGGGCTTGGCTACAGTCCAGCAACCTGTCGTGACAACTACTGTTAATGGGTTCCGCGTGCAACTATCGGCGCTGGAACGAACCTGGTTGTCGATTATTGCTGATGGACAACAGGTTTTTAGCGGCGAGCTGGACGCGGCACAGACCAGAGCTCTCGAAGGCCATGAATCGGCACGTATACGCACGGGCAATGCCGGTGGTTTAAGCATCACATTCAACGGCAAGCAGATTGGAGTTCTGGGCCCACGCGGCCAAATCCGCACGGTGGTGTTTACCAAGGATAATTACCGCGTTCTGGCGCCCGCACCAGAAACGGCCTTCTCCGCACTCATCCAGAGCGGCGAATACTAGACGGTTCAGCAACCGCCCGTCTTTTGTCCGCCAAGGCACCTTCGCGTGATCGGGCTGCCTTTTCGAGCCGCCTTTTCTGCCGCTCCATGGTCAGCAGTTCGTGCCGCCGGCGCAGCTTGATGCTCATGTCCACCTTCCGCCAGAACTTGCGGAAATAGTCGACTGCTGAGGCAAGACCGAACACGACGACGGCCCACATCACACCCAGCGCGTAGACACGAATTTCCGGCCAGCGAATTGACAGCATGACCAGCGCAACACCGATCACCTGCAGCATCATCTTCGACTTGCCAAGTTCACCCGCTTTGATCGTGTAACCCTCGGCCGCCGCAATGCTACGCAGACCCGAAACCGCGAACTCGCGGCTGATGATCAAAATCACCATCCAGCCGGGCAGTAACCGGATCTGCACTAGCGAAATAAGTGCGGCTGAAATCAGAAGCTTGTCGGCAACCGGATCGAGCAGGGTCCCCACTGTGGTCACCTGTTTCCAGCGCCGGGCAAGATAGCCGTCCAGGAGATCCGTCAACGCAGCAGCAAGAAACACGATCAACGCAAAAAAATCGTTTGCGATGACTACGCGGTTGTCCCAGTTGACACTAAAGTTCTGCTCGACCAGTACGGCGACCAGCAGAGGCACCAGAAAAATGCGAACCAACGTCAGCAGATTGGGTAAGTTGGTCAATTGTTTTCAACTATAAAACATGCGGTGGGCCTGCCGGCGGAGCTGCCGGAACGGGCGGCTGAGGCGCTTTGATTGTCGTTGCCCGAGCTTGTTCATCGCCGCGTAGCCACAGGAACAAACAATTCTGATTCGGTTGCGGCGCAGGAAGATTCACGGTAAGCGATTGCTTCTGGCCCTGTCCAGGAATTGGGCTCGGCAGATTGGTGACATCCATGCCGTTTGTCTGATCCCAGCCGACCTTTTGAATCATCTCCAGATTCTGGCCGGTCAAGGTGTAGGAACTCGGATGCTCGGTATCCGTCCCATTCGGAGTGAGGGAATCGATCTGCGGCATCAGGATGATTTTCGCTAGATTGAACGGTTGCGATTTGCCGTCGCGGCCGTTATCGATCACCGCTTCCAAGTCGCATCCGGCAGGTAGCGCTGACGTGCTGTAAGACAGGAAAAGCTGATCGGGAGAGAGCCGTTGCAGGCTCGCTGCGGGCGTTTGTTCACCGATCTGCAGCGATGCGCGGAGAGAGGTATCGTCCGCGCAGGAGAGGCGCAACGTGCTGCTGCGCTTGATGTTTTTCACGTCGAGAACGGCGGTCAGCATGCTTCCGAGAGGAAACTCGTTGGGCCGTGTTGCGATCGCTAGTCCGGCGGGCAAGGAAAGCCGCGAACTCGCAACCACCGGCAACGGGCCGGTGATTTGCAGCCCGTTTTGAATCACCTCCGGTATGGCGCGATCCTGCAGATATTCTGTAACCGGCAGCGACGTGCCCGGTTTCAAGTTGGACGTCAGTTGCACTGTGATACTGCGCTCGGCACCGTTGCTGCCGGCCTCGCCGAGCTCCAGCTTTGCGCCCAGCGCCTCCAATCTTGCAATATCGCCCAGGCGCTCGCCTTTGAGCACGAAGTGCTGGGTGGAGACTCCTTGATTCACCAGCACGGGAAAGTTCGTGACCTTGGCAGCTTCGGACAAAATATTGAATCTCACGGGATGAGCTTTTTTATCCGGTTGCTCAATCAGCAGTTCGTAACTGCCGGGATCCAGATTCGCCGTGTCGATCTGCACGTCCATGTGATCCTGCGGGCCTTTGTACAAGCCGTTCGGAAGAATGAATTTGACGGGTTCCGGAGTAGCAAATTCGTCGCCCACCCGCTTCAGCTCCACGTTCGTCGTGAACTCGAAATCGCTGCCCGTTAGCGTGACTGGAACTTTTCCCGAATGAGCCAGCAAGCGGTCCTGCGATGCCGATTCGAGCCTGGCGGCTTCGAAGTTACTGAGATTTTTGACATGAACCAGCCCGTCGGCGGTGAACGGTGTCCAATCCCAATAGCCGCTCAAGTGGTAGTCGCCCGGGGAAATGGTGGATTTGGTGAGATCCAGCTCGAGAGCCTTTTGATTTCCAAGCTTCACAACCGGAATCTTCGCCGACTGATTCTGATTGCTCGTGAGCGCCCAATCGCGGGCCCGCTGCAAATATTTCCAGGATGGTTCCGGCACATCGACCGGCAAAGGTGTTTTCAGGCCTGCAGGCAAATAATCGGCGCTGCCGATTTTAATAGCGGGGACTGGCGCGTTCGGAATGCGGCTGGCCCAAATATAGGCAACGCGAGTATGAGGAGGCGTGGGGTTCTTCTGCCCGCACAAATTCACTTCGGAACCCTTAATCGTTTGCGCGTAGGAACCGCGGAACTGCGTATCCGGGAATGCAATCGACCGCAAATCGAGCAGCATGGCGGTGCCACCCGCCGCCAGCGCCACTGGGCTGCCGAAGAACAGCGCCGCCGCTGTGGTGGCTAGGCTGGCAGTTTGGCCGGTGCGCTCAGCGGTCGAACTTGCCAGCGGATTGTAGGTCGCAAGTTGCGGGTTCATTGCGGCAAACAACGTCTGCGCCTGAACGGCCGGCGGAGCGTTCTTGTCAATCTGAACCGCGAACCCGTATTGCGAGGCAAATCCGTTCAGCGCCGCATTAACGCTCGCTGAAGAGCTTTCGCTGTTGGAAAGCGCCGCCACAAGCGCTTCCGTTTGCGCCGTCTTCTCGGCATAATCCGCAAGCTGCGCGACCAGAACGTCATCCTGCGATAAAAATCTCGAAACTTTTTTCTTGCTCAATCCCGACGGCCCATACACGAAGCCCACCAGCGCAATCGTCTGGTCCATTTTCCATTCCTGGTGTTTGTCCGCGTCCTTCGGGTCGGTGACGGTCAGAATGGGCTCGTCTTTTTTCTTTTTCAGCGGGACAATCACAAGCGCGATTTCACCGGGCCGCTTTTCTTTACCGCGCAAAACGGGCGCATAAACAACCGTGTCTCCTTCGCTCAAATGATTGATGTTTTGAAACGGCAGCGGCTCGAAATTCGGCTGCGGCGATTTGACGCTCAGCTCGATAGACCCGAGCGGGGTGCCGGCGGGACAGCTCATCAGTGTGGGCGCTTCGGGCAGGGCAGCAGCAGGGTTGGCTTGTTCCCCTCCCGTGTCTGCGGACTGCTTCCCCGCTGGACTTGCGGGCTTGGTTTGCGCCCCGGCAAGGAGGGAAAACAACAGCGCAATCAATGCGGCGCGCAGAGCCATTCTATAGTCAGGATATCGTGGGAACGTAGAACGTTATGTCGCATGCCGCCGCAAGACACATAGCGGAGGATCCTTGCGTCAACAGCTTACAGAGCCGTCGAAACAGGAGAGAATACCTTGTCAACCATTCAGGCGCAGTCGCTGGAAGAGCTTTGCATTAACACCATTCGCTTTCTCTCTGCAGATGCTGTGCAGAATGCCAACTCCGGACATCCCGGAATGCCCATGGGTGCAGCCGCTATGGCCTACACGTTATGGACGAAATACCTGAAGTTCAATCCCAAAGATCCGACTTGGTTCGATCGCGATCGCTTCATCCTCTCAGCCGGCCATGGATCGATGTTGTTGTATAGCCTGCTGTATTTGACCGGTTACGATCTGCCCCTGGACGAATTGAAGCGTTTCCGCAAGTGGGGGAGCAAAACGCCCGGCCATCCGGAGCGTGGGCATACGGTGGGCGTCGAAGTCGCCACTGGACCACTCGGTCAGGGGTTCGGGAATGCTGTTGGAATGGCTATTGCTGAGGCTTGGCTGGCGGCCAATTTCAATCGCCCGGGCCACACGATCATTGATCACTACACATATGGCATCTGCGGCGATGGCGACCTGATGGAAGGTGTCAGCCAGGAAGCCGCATCGCTGGCAGGCCATCTTCAGCTTGGGAAGCTGATTTTTCTTTACGACAGCAACCACATTTCGCTCGCCGGCGCGACCAGTCTTTGCTTTACGGAAGATGTTGCCAAGCGCTTTGAGGCCTATGGCTGGCATACGCGGCACGTTCACGAGGGAAACGATACGGAAGAAGTCGCTAAGGCGCTCGATGAAGCGCGCGCCGAGCACCGCCGGCCATCGCTGATTCTGGTGCATACGCATATCGGCTACGGCAGCCCGCACAAGCAGGACACCTTTGAAGCGCACGGCAACCCGCTGGGCGAAGAGGAACTGCTGGCAGCGAAAAAGGCTTTGGGTTGGGGATCGATGGACAAGTTTTACCTGCCGGAAGATGCCGTCAATTTTTTCCGCAAGATAGGCGAGAAGGGTGCAAAAACGCAAGCGGAATGGGGCAAAAAGTTCGACGCCTATAAAAGAGAATTTCCGAATGAGGCGGCGCGGCTAGAGCAGATGATAGCCGGCAAATTACCGGAAAATTGGGGTGCCGATCTTCCTAAATGGAAACCGGAGGATAAACCGATTGCGACGCGCGCTGCAGGCGGTCAGGCGCTGAACGCCTTGGCGAAGCACATTCCGAACATCATCGGGGGTTCCGCAGACCTCAATCCGTCTACCAACACCGCTTTGAAGGACATGGGCGACTTCCAGCCGCCGGAAGCAGGCGGGCCGGCTGCGCAGGGCGCAGTGGGAGGGGTATGGGGCTATGCCGGCCGCAATCTCGCCTTCGGTGTGCGTGAGCACGCCATGGGCGCAGCCGTAAACGGCATGGCCGCGCACGGTGGAGTGCTACCGTTCAGCGCAACCTTTCTGGTTTTTTCCGATTACATGAAGCCCTCCATCCGGTTGGGCGCGCTGAGCCAATTGAAGGTGTTCTATGTGTTCACGCATGACAGCATTGGTGTCGGTGAGGATGGTCCCACGCATGAACCCGTTGAACAAATTGCAGGCTTAC
This sequence comes from Terriglobia bacterium, assembly GCA_021324185.1. Lineage (GTDB taxonomy): Bacteria > Acidobacteriota > Terriglobia > Bryobacterales > Bryobacteraceae > Bog-105. The sequence continues at coordinate 5,288 of JAJPJN010000033.1, forward strand.
GCGCAATCCCGGGCTTGAACGTGATGCGTCCCGCCGATGCCACGGAAACCGCGGAATGCTGGGCCGCCGCTGTCCAGTATAATGGCCCTACGCTGTTTGCGCTCACCCGTCAAAACGTGCCGCACCTGGATAGGAGCAAGGCGACGAATATCAATGTCTCGAAGGGCGCTTACATTCTGGCCGAAGCGGAAGGCGGCGCGCCGGACGTTATTTTGATCGGGACTGGCTCGGAAGTTTCTCTGTGCATGAAGGCCTATGAAAAACTGCAAGGCTACGGCATCAAAGCGCGTGTAGTCAGCATGCCGAGCTGGTACTTTTTCGAACGCCAGGATGAGGCTTACCGCGAAAGCATTCTGCCGCGTTCGATTAAACGGCGCGTGGCCGTGGAGGCAGGCGCTACCTACGGATGGGAACGTTGGGCAGGCTGCGAAGGTATCGTCATCGGCATCGATCATTACGGCGCTTCTGCTCCAGGCGCCGAGATTATGAAGAATTTTGGCTTTACAGCCGAGCACGTCACCGCAGCGGCGCTGCGGCTCATGGACCGCAATGCGGAAGCAGATAAAGAGTACGGTGGGGAGACCAGCGGCTTCGCCCCTACTGCGGCGCACGAAGGACACTCGTAAGCGCTTTCTAGCGCAACGGGCGCCATGCCGTATCGTTTCAAAGCGAAAGAATCCGTCCCTGATGGCATCCGCCGCATCGTGCGCGAGGAAATCGAGGACGCGACCAAACAATTAAGCCACGCCAAAGGTGCCAATCACGGCAAAGCCATTCATGAAGCACGCAAAAGCATAAAGAAGATTCGCGCGGTTGTGCGCCTGATCCAGCCGGAGCTTGGGCAAATATATAAGCAGGAAAATGGCCGCCTGGGCGAAGCGGGGCGCCGCCTGTCGGAAATACGCGACGCCGAAGCCATCATTGAAGTTTTTGACGGTCTGGTTGAAAGATATCGATTGCAACTGAAGCCGCAGGCTATTGCCGCTGTCCGACGAGGGCTGGTGAAGAACAAGACGGAAACGGAGGCACGTGTCAGGTTGGATGCGGCCGTTCGCCAGGCCGCCTCGGTGTTGCGTGCGCTGGAGAAGAGATTGGCGGGGTGGCCGCTGAAGGCAGATGGTTTCGAGGCGATTGCGCCCGGATTCAAAAAACGATACCGGCGCGGGCAGCGCGCCATGGCGACCGCTCGTAAGCAGCCCGCTCCTGAAACATTTCACGAATGGCGCAAGCGTGTAAAGGACCACTGGTATCACGTGCGATTGCTCGAAAGCCTGTGCACCGAGGTTTTACAAACTCGTGAAGGCGCGTTGAAGGAGTTGGAGACCTGGCTTGGGGATGATCACAATCTGTTTGTGCTGTGCGGCAAACTTCGGGATGATCAGGAGCGCTATGGCGGCGCCGAAAACGTTGAGCTTTTTGCCGCTCTGATGGAGGAGTACAGCAAGGAGCTGCGGGACAAAGCTTTTTCGCTCGGCGAAAGGATCTATGAACAGAAGCCAAAGCTACTGGGGCGCGAAATGGAGCGCCTCTGGGATACGTGGCAGAATCAACCGGCAAGCATGAAAGAGGAAGGAAAACAACAGCAACGGGCCCAGAAAAAAGGCGCCGGCCAGGCACAATTTAGAGCGAAGCGAGCCCTTGCGTAAGCGTTCAAGATCCAGTGCGCTTTGGTTGAAGCGGAGCGTGTGAGGGCTTTCCGGAGCAAGTGACGAGCGTATACTTGCGTTCGCAGTCAAGGAAGACCGGATTCTGATTACTTTGGATGCGGACTTCGCAAACGTAACTTCGCTTCCCGGCCGAACACCCCTGGGCTGGTACGCCTTCGCCTGCACCTGCCGACAGAGGACGCAATCAGGGATACTCTTCGCAAAGCGCTTCTCCTGCTGAAGGGTAATCGGGCGCCAATGAGGAGGATTGCCTTATTGCTCCTGCACAAACTTTGTTTTCACAACGCGTCCCGAATGCCGCTGAGCATTTCGCTTTTCCATCGCGGCAACTAGGGTGTACGAGTTCTGGTTTGGGGATCGGTGCCTGCGGGAATCTGCGAAGCCGTGTCCGGACTGGACAGAAAAGATTTGGCTCCTCGGGTAGGATTCGAACCTACAACCCTTCGGTTAACAGCCGAATGCTCTACCGTTGAGCTACCGAGGAGCAACGCGCCGCATGTCGCCAGCGTGCGACGCCAACGCCGGGCCATGCGGGACAAAACCTATTAAAGCATATTTGGGCCCTTGCGTCCGAAATAAGCGGGTCGCCGCTCTGATTCGCTTTAATGGTTATTTATGCAAAACGCAAGCTGCGATATCGGCCTGATCGGCCTGGCTGTCATGGGGCAAAATCTGGTCCTGAATATGAATGACCACGGCTATCGTGTGGCTGTATTCAATCGGACCGTTTCCAAAGTCGACGAGTTTCTCGATCATGAAGCCAAAGGAACACAAGTAGTAGGCGCCCATTCCATTCAGGAACTTATCCAGTTGCTCAAGCGCCCGCGGCGGGTTATGCTCATGGTCAAAGCGGGAGAGACTGTTGATCAGATGATCGAGCAAGTCGTACCGCATCTGGAAAAGGGCGACATCATCATCGATGGCGGCAACTCGCATTTTCCGGACACAAACCGCCGGACCAAAGACTTGAACGAGAAAGGCATTCTGTTTATCGGAACCGGCGTCTCTGGCGGAGAAGAGGGCGCGCGCTTCGGACCGTCGATCATGCCCGGCGGGAATGTGGAAGCGTGGCCTCACGTTAAAGATATTTTCCAATCCATCGCGGCAAAGGTGGAGGATGGCACGCCCTGCTGCGATTGGGTGGGCGAGGCCGGGGCAGGCCACTACGTTAAGATGGTCCACAACGGCATCGAATACGGCGATATGCAGTTGATCTGTGAGGCGTATCAACTGCTGAAAGACGGCTTGGGTCTAAGCGCCGATGAGCTGCACGAAGTCTTTGACAATTGGAACAAGGGCGAACTCGATAGCTTCCTGATTGAGATCACAGCCGAAATTTTCACCAAGAAAGATGACGACGGCCAGCCGCTGATTGACAAAATTCTCGATACCGCCGGTCAAAAAGGAACGGGTAAGTGGACGGCCACCAGCGCGCTGGATCTCGGAATGCCCGTGACGCTGATCGGCGAAGCAGTCTTCGCGCGCTGCCTTTCAGCAATCAAGGACGAAAGGGTTGCTGCCGCCAAGATCCTTCATGGTCCTGCGCATAGGCAGGACTCTCACGATAAAAAAGCGTTTATTGAGGATGTGCGGCGCGCGCTCTATTGCTCAAAAATCATCTCCTATGCGCAGGGTTACATGCTATTGCGCGAGGCGGCCAAAGAGCAGGGCTGGAATCTCAACATGGGTGGCATCGCACTGATGTGGCGCGGCGGCTGCATCATCCGGAGCCGTTTTCTGGGCAAAATCAAAGAAGCCTATGATAAGAACCCCAAACTGACCAACCTGCTGCTGGACGATTTCTTCAGTAAGACGTTGAACGACTATCAAGCCGCCTGGCGCAAAGCCGTCATTCACGCAATTGGTTTCGGCGTCCCCACCCCGGCGTTTTCCACTGCGCTCGCGTTTTTTGACGGATACCGCACGGAACGCCTGCCGGCCAACCTGCTGCAGGCCCAGCGTGACTTCTTCGGCGCCCACACCTATGAGCGCGTCGACCAGCCGCGCGGCCAGTTTTTTCATACCAACTGGACAGGGCGCGGCGGCCGGGTCGCTTCCGGGTCCTACAATGCTTAAGCGGTAATTATTTCAACATCTCTGAATCTAACGGGACGGACGCAAATGAAGCGCACACGGCAATCGGTACCGGTTGTGCGCCTTAGGTGAAAATACATGAAATACGGACTCGACATTCGGCAAGAAGGCGCGCTTGATTTTGTTTCCGTCGGCGGCATGGTGTATCGCCTCGATCCCGGAATTATTCCTTGGCGCAAAGCTACAGAATGCCTCATTCACGTGAGCGGCGGTGAGTTCAACGTCGCGGCGAATCTTTCTGACTGCTTCAGGATGAATACCGGGGTCGCCACAGCTATGGTCGATTACCCCATCGGTGATCTTGTCGCCGAACGCGTACGTGCGATGGGCGTAAGGCCGTTCTACAAGCATTTCAAGCACGATGGTGTCGCAGGTCCGAACATCGCAACGGTCTACAGCGATCGCGGGCAAGGCGTGCGAGCGCCGGTTGTCTTCTACAACCGCTCTAACGAGGCGGCAGGGCGACTCAAACCAGGCGATTTCAATTGGCACGCTATCTTTTCCGGTGGAGTGCGCTGGTTTCACAGCGGCGGCATTTTCGCCGCGCTTTCCGAGACAACATCAGAAGTCATTATTGAAGGCATGCAAGCCGCGAAAGCAGCAGGCGCCATCATCTCTTTTGACCTGAACTATCGCGCGAAACTGTGGAATGTCATTGGCGGCCACGAAAAGGCAGTCGAAGTGATCCGGCGCATTGTCAGGAATGTGGACGTGCTGCTGGGCAACGAAGAGGATTTGCAGATGGGACTGGGTATTCCGGGACCCGAAGTCGCGGCGAAATCGAAGCTTGACCCGAGTGCATTTTTCGGAATGATCGATCGCGTCGTGAAGGAACATCCGCAAGTGAAAATTGTTGCTACGACTCTGCGTGAAGTTCACTCGACAAACCGGCATAGCTGGAGCGCGGTGGCCTGGATTAATGGTCAAACGTATCAGGCGCCCACGGCTGAATTGGATGTATATGACCGCGTAGGCGGTGGTGACGGCTACGCTGCCGGGTTCATTTACGGTTTACTTACCGGAAGGTCCGAGCAGGAGGCGGTCAATCTCGGCTGGGCTCACGGCGCGCTGCTGACGACATTTCCCGGCGACACTACGATGGCCACGCTCGAGCAAGTGGAATCTCTTTCGAAAGGCGGCTCTGCCCGTATCCAGCGTTAGCGAAAACAGGAATTTCGATCCAGGGCCGCCAGCGGTTGGTTTTGCGGTGCTATGATCTAACCAAGAAAGCAACTCCATCACATGCGGACGCGTCATTTGTCTCGCATTTTTTCGGGCGTCCGGCAACTCGGGCGCGGGCCGTCCCTATTCGCTCTTGTTTTAACTTCTGTCCTGTTCTGTATGCCGCTGGGGGCGCAGTCCGGCGGATCGCCCTCCCCCACTGCAAATGAGCCCGTAGCTCTCGAATCGCACAAAAGCAATGCTCCTACCGGCACGGTGGAATCCCGCCCGGTAGACCTTCGCGTCAACAAAACCCTGGTCCTTATTAATGTCACCGTGACCGACCCGTTGAACCGGTTTGTGACCGGGCTGGAAAAGGAACATTTTCGTCTTTTTGAAGATAAAGTCGAGCAGGAAATTACGCAGTTCTCCAGTGAAGACGCGCCCATTTCGATTGGACTGGTCTTTGACACGAGCGGGAGCATGGGGCCGAAGCTGCAGAAATCGCGCCAAGCCGCATCCGAATTTTTTAAGACAGCTAATCCGTCTGACGAGTTTTTCCTGGTTCAATTTAATGACCGGCCGGATCTGGCGGTATCGTTTACGACCGACACGGACAAAATTCAGAGCGCTCTGACTTTCACGCAGTCGCGCGGCCGTACGGCCCTATTGGACGCGGTCTATCTGGCCATGCACGAAATGAAGAAGGCGCATAATCCGCGCAAAGCGATTCTCATCATCTCCGATGGTGGAGACAACAGCAGCCGGTATACAGAAACAGAAATCAAGAATGCAGTCCGCGAAGCCGACGTGCAAATTTTTGCGATCGGAATATTCGAATCCGCCGCCAACCGGGGCCGCACGCCTGAAGAGGCTGCCGGACCCGGTCTATTGAACGAACTTGCCGAGCAAACTGGTGGGCGTGAATACGCGGTTGAAAATGTCGCTGAGCTCCCTGATATCGCGGCTAAGATCGGGATTGAGCTTCGCAACGAATACATTCTGGGCTATACCCCCAAAAATCGCGAGCGCGACGGCAAATATCGGAGGGTTCAGGTCAAACTGAATCAGCCGCGCGGTCTACCACCGCTGAAGGCATACTATCGGTTGGGGTACTATGCTCCCACACAGTAAAACTATTCGTAACGCTCTTTTACTACTCACCCTTGCTTCTGCTCTGCCCACATGTGTTTGGGCGCAGTTTCGAGCCGACGCCAGATTAGTTGTCCTGCATGCCAGTGTGGTGGACAAAAAAGGCAAGTTGATCACCAACCTGGACCGGGATGCGTTCAAAGTCTTTGAAAATCAGCAGCCGCAACAAATCAAAATTTTTCGGCGCGAGGATGTTCCTGTTTCCCTTGGCATCATCATTGACGATAGCGGCAGCATGATGACCAAGCGCACGCGCGTGGAAGCAGCCGCGCTGGCCATGGTTCGCGCCTCCAACCCGCAGGACGAGGTATTCATCGTCAACTTCAACGATGACGCCTTCCTGGATGTCCCGTTTACCAACGACATTCACAAAATGGAGCAAGGCCTCGCACGCATCGATTCGCGCGGTGGCACCGCTATGCGCGACGCCATCAATATGTCCCTTGACTACGAGCGAAGTGAGGCCAAGAAAGACAAAAAGGTCTTGATGGTCATTACGGACGGCAATGACAACGCGAGCAATATCAGTCTTGAGAAGCTCGTTCAACGCGCAAATCAGAGCGACACACTTGTCTACGCCATTGGACTATTTACCGAAGAAGAGAAGCACGAAGCAACCAAGGCGCGTCGTGCGTTGAATGAGCTGACGAACGCAACAGGGGGCTTGGCTTACTATCCCAAAGACGTAAACGAAGTGCAACAATGGGCGGTTGAAATCGCGCACGACATCCGCAATCAGTACACGATTGCATACACGCCGACGATTCAACAGCTCGATGGCAGTTACCGGCAGATCAAGGTTATTGTCGATGCGCCTGGCAAGCCGGTTGTGCGCACCCGGTCCGGCTATTACGCAACACCGGAACTGGTGAGCCCCAAGACATCTGCTGCAGTGACAAACGTGACCGCGAGCCGCTAATTGCTCAGATTTCTTTGGATCGCCTCCCGCGGCTACCGTCTCCGGCCCTGGGCATCGCCTTATCTTCGATGGCGTATTGAGACTTACTCCGGCGTTCCGGCCGAATCTATCACCACGCGATTTTTTTTCCGCTACTTGTGGACCGAGCGCAGATCTCTGTGGCAATATTTGCGTTGGGTCAGCAGGATGCGGTGTTTATTGCGTTGAGCGCTCTGCCACCGTGAAAGTGTAATTGCCGGATCCGATTTTCACGATGTAGTTTTCATGCAACGTTCCGACTTGCAAAATTCCGGAGATGTTGCCGTTCGCCGTTAATGGCTGGCCGCTTTCCGTCAGAATTGGGTCTTCCACCTTTAACATGGGCAGGTGCACGGTCGCCGTGCTGCCAACCGGGATCGTAATCTTGAGTGTGTAACCAGATCCGACTCGATGCCAAGCGCTCGTTATCAGCCCGTTTATGGTGTTCGTCGATGCCGAAAGCCAGTCGAGGCCGTGCACCAATTCGGGCTGTATGCGAATATCTGCGTAGCCAGCGCCCTGCCCGCGATTAATGCCGGCCAGCACGTTGTACAGAAATGTTCCGGCGCTGGCAAACATGTGATGATTATGCGAATTCATCTCCGGCCCTGTGCGCTCCTGCCATAATTCCCAAAGTGTTGTCGCGCCGTGTTCAAGCATGAAGCCGTAACCGGGATAATCGGGCTGAGTTAAAACCTCGTACGCCAGATCAGCGTGACCACGCGACGCAAGCACCGGAAATAGATATTTTGTGCCCAAAATACCGGTACTGAGATGGACGTTGTGATAGTAGTTCACATCGTCCAGCAGGCGGCTCATCGTATTGCCTTCCTCGCGGCCGCGCATCACGTGAGCATCCAGCGCCAGCACCTGCGATGTTTGAGAGCCGGTCGCATAGCTTCCATCGGCATTGCGGAAATGCTTGTTGAAGCCCTCTCGTGCGGCGGTAATCAGCTCGCGGTAATGAGCGGCATCGTCTGCTTTGCCCAGCACGTCTGCAGCCAGCACCACAACTTCGAGTGACTTGATGTAGGCCCAAGTCGCTGCCAGCAGTTTTGGTGTGGGTTCCAGAGCGACCCAATCGCCGAAATAGGAATAATCGACAACACCATCGGGCGCATGTCTCTGTAGAAAATCCGCCCATGCCTTGATGCCGCTGTAGTGCTCAGCCAGAATGCGCCTATCGCCGTAATTCTCGTACATAAAGCGCGCAATCAACGGATAAGCAACGCCCCATGATGGATCGCCCACTCGATCGGGGTTGAACCGGGTGATATAGGGCACGATATTCGGCACTTCACCCTGTGCGCCTTGTGCGTCCTGAATATCGCGCAGGAAATTCGTATAGAACGCCGCCATATCGAAATTCAGCATGGCGGTCTCTGACGAAAGATGGGCGTCGCCCATCCAGCCGAGACGTTCGTCACGCTGGTCGCAATCGGTCGGCACGCTCGCCAGATTCGTCTTGATACTCCAAGCGAACATGCTTTGAATGCCGTTGAGCAGCGAACTGGAAGACACAAAATTGCCGGTGCTATCGACGGCAGTATGCACTTCGCGGCCGCGAACCGCGTCGAATCCAGGTACTCCTGGATATCCGCTGATCTCTGCATACCGAAACCCGTGGTAGGTAAACCGCGGCTCGTATTCTTCGCCGGTGGGATCGCCGCGCAAAATGTATGTATCCGTGGCTCGGGCGCTGCGCAGATTGTCCACGCGGATGCGCCCATCCGGGTCCGCAAGTTCCGCATATCGGATGCGCACTTTCGTTCCCGCCGCGCCTTGCACTTTAAGCTTTACCCAGCCGCTAAAATTCTGGCCAAAATCGAAAACATAGACACCGGGCGAGGCTTCGTACATCTTGTGCGGAACAAGAGTATCAACGACTTTGATGGGCGGCATCATCTGCGCGGAGAGCACGACATTCGGCATGTCTACGACCGTCGCCGGAGTTCCCCCTGCTGCGTCAGGCGCCTCCAAACGCGCATCGTACGTCTCGCCATTGTAGATATCATCCATCACAATAGGTCCTTTGGACGCCATCCAACGGCTATCGCTTAGCACCTCAAATTTCTGTCCACTGGTGTACTCACCTTGAAGCTGCACGATCAGTTTGGGCGCTGCATTGTAGGCCTTGGCGTACCAGGCCCGGCCGAGCATTGCACTGAGATGGTTACGCCCTGGCTGCACTTCACGGCTCACGTCGTATACGGAATAGAGTACGCGTTTGGTGTAATCTGTCCACGCCGGATCAAGAACGTGATCGCCAACTTTTTTTCCGTTCAGATACAGCTCGTAATATCCTGCTGCTGCGACAAACACGCGTGCGCGCCTGACGGGCTTTTCAACGGTGAATTCGCGGCGCAGCACGTTCGCCCCGCTGATCCATTTCGCATGCCAGTCGGAAGGCTGTAATAAACCCGTGCTGAACGATGCGCTCGCGCTCCAGGGACTCACCGCATCTTGCGCATCCCAGTACCGGACGCGCCAGAAATAATCCGTGTCGGAGACCAGCGCAGCGCCTTGGTATTCCACTTGGGCCGAATCAGAAGACGCGGTCTTATTTGAATCCCACACAATGGCGTTGCTGAAGTCCGCTCGTCGCGCGATCTGAATCTGATATGCCGTCTGCTTCTGCGCCCGATCCGTATGATTCAGCAGCCAGGCGAAGCGCGGGACTATGACGTCGACGGCCTCGGGATTTTTCAAATATTCGCAGCGCAGTTGTGAGGGGGGAAGCGGTCCAGCCATTGACAAAGAAGCCGTGAAGAGCGTAACCGCAACAATTCTATGCGAGGCAGCGCTTAGAAACAAAAAGATCCTCCTGATTTGGGAATCAGGAGGATCTTACTACAGAGGGAGGAAAGGCAAGTTTATTCCTGGTGTCCTTGACCGCGTGGGCCGAAGCCTGGACCCCTCGCAGGGCTAATCGTATACTTGCTCACGTCGAACAAGCTCGGGTCCGCGGATAACGATGTCACATTCAGTTCGTAATCCGAATTGCCCGTTCGCGGATCGCTGCGTTTGGCCTGAACCACGACCTGCAGGCCGGTTGAAGTGTAAATGGTTTCAGTGGATACGATGGGCGCTGCATTGCCGACGGATCCTGCAGGAATGGTGCGCGTGATCAGCTTACCCGTTGCGTCTGTTACGCCATTCAGAGATACAGGACCATTGGGAGTAAGATCTGTCACAACCACGTTGGGATTGTCAGGCCGCGTGCCGGAACGATTGCCGCCATCAAAGCCCACAGGAGGCTTATGCAGAGGACGCTGCGTACCTGTCATCGTGCTCGGATTCAGAACATACGCGTATCCGGCCACGGGATCGTCGATGAAGATGACCGTTGTCGGTCCGTTCGCCGCTAAGGGACCGCCCGTGATCGTCTGTTTTTCATAGGTTCGTCCGGCGCTATCACGAGCCACCGTAGCAGTGGTCGTGCGTGTAATCGTATTTCCATCCGCCAGCGTTTGAGTGAACGTATTCGTCGCTGTTCCGCTGTATGGCGCGCCCGTAACCACTTTGCCCGGACGCATGCCAGGGCCGAAGAGGCCCGGCCCGAAACCACGGACGTGTGATCCGTTTGGCGGCGGCCCGGGAGGACCACCGGATTGTGCGGCGGCTACGCCTGCAAACAAAGCAGCCGCCAAAAACATGTTGACTACTGTTTTCATTCTTATTTTCTCCTTGTCTGCAATCCCCCAAAACTGTTCTCCTCTACTCGAAATTCAGCACATGCACACCGAGCGGCTGCCCGTCGATTCCTAAGAGAACATCGGCCAGTACGGATTCATCGCTGCTGGCGGCTTCAATCGAAATCGGTTCAAAGTGCACGCCTGCATCGGCTAACGAGGTCACCGGAACCTGCATTTGCACGATATGTGTCTGGATGGGAAGATCCGGATTTGAATAGGGAAGAGGCACAAAGGTTTCGCCATCCACATCGAGAAGCGCGGTCGATTGCTGTGCATCCGGAGCAGCTCTAAAAACTTTTTCTTCCGGTCTTAGGAAATGCGGCGCCAGAATCAATCCAAGAGCGAGCGATGCGGCCGCTGCCATTCCCCAAACGGCCGGCTGAAATATTCTCCTCGAGGCCGGTGCCGGCTGCACCTTCGTTTTCAGCAGCCGATTCAGGGCATCCCGCTCGGTGACCGAATACTCAATCTGGATGGAGCCGATATAGTGCTCGAGCGATTTCGAGACGCCGCCCAAATGATGGTAGCGGTGCCTGCATTCAGCGCAGGTATTCAAGTGCTGCTCGACGGCAGATGCCTCATTAGCGGCTATCTCGTCGTCCAGGAACCGCACCAAAATATCATTCGAAATATGTTGCGGCTTTTTCATAAGAATTCCTTCAATTTTTCGAGCCCGCGTTGTACGTTTTCACCAACAGCGGAAACGGATAAATTCAAAGCTTCGGCGATTTCGCGATATTTCAAACCCTGAGCCCGCAGCGCCAGACACTCCCTTTGCGCAGTACTAAGCGCTTTAATCGCTTGCCGCAACCGGACGGTACGCTCGTTTTCGAGCAACTCTTCCTCAGCAGACAATGAATTCGCTCTTACGTCGAAGCGAACGCTATCATCCAGCGCGTGCGTCCGGGTCACTCGGGCCGCGCTCTGAGCGTTGCGCGCCATGTTGCGCGCTACCTTGTACAGCCAGGCTCGCAGGTTCCCGCGATCTCCGTTTGCCAGCAGATGTTCGTGCAATTTCACGAACGCGTCTTGAACAATCTCTTGCGCCAAGTCGGCGCTTACGCCTAGAAAAACCAGGTACCGGCGAATTGCAACGTGTTCCTGATCGTAGAGTTCAAGAATCAGTTGGCGAGTGGATGTATCTTCCAAGTACTGGGGCACGCACCCTGCCTTGGGCAGCGGCAGAGTTTCAGTCGAATTCATACGAGGTCTTACATTCTATTGTCCAGCGCGGGGATGATCATCTTTGCGCCCGGAATTGTTAGCGAGGGCCACAAGAGGGCTTTGTGGGGAGTTGCACTTGGGGTTGGGGGAAAACCCTCCTGTGGCCTGCCGTCTCGCATGCTAGGTGCCTATAGAACAAACGAGCGCGGAGTTTTTCCGGGTCATGCGAAAAAAGTTCTTCGATGTCCCATGAGCCCCTCTAGCACCGGATTCTTCTGCTACTGGCACGTTGCCTCCATCTAATCTCATAGCGCGGGCAGCCACAATGAGATTTGGGAACCTTGACTAATAACGCCCGGCGAAGCTTTTGGAGGACTCTTCTCGCTTTCGCGATCATCTATTTTGTCTGGGGTTCTACGTTTCTCGCGATTCGCATTGGTGTGCGCGAAGTTCCGCCCCTCACGCTGGCGGCGATGCGGTTCCTCGTGGCAGGCATCGTCCTTTATGGTTGGATGATCCTTCAGGGCGAGCGGTCACCGAGCCGGCGGCAATGGCTCTCGGCACTTCTGCTTGCTGCACTGATTTTCGTTGTCGATTATGGACTTCTTTTCTGGGCGGAGCAACGCGTTCCGTCCGGTATTGCTGCGGTCATGATGGCGACGATTCCGCTGTTTATGGCGCTCTCTGAGATCCTTTTTCTGCGAACGCAACGGCTCACCATCCGGCTTGCATTAGCTCTCGTCATAGGACTCGCCGGAGTCAGTGTGCTGATGAGCCATTCATTTCGGCTCGACGACGTGCCCATCAACAGGTCAGGTGCGGTAGCTCTTCTCGTCGCATCGATAAGTTGGTCGGTTGCGTCAGTCCTCACGCGTAAGCTTCCGCTGCCGGAATCAAAACTGATGAGTTCCGGGTCGCAAATGCTTGCCGGGGGAGCGCTATTGGCCATTGCTGCTGCACTGTTCGGCGAGTTTGCGAAATTTCATCCGCTGTCCGTCTCAGTGGCGGCCTGGGCATCGTTGCTGTACCTCATAATCGCCGGGTCTATCGTGGCGTTTACAGCTTATGTGTGGTTGATTCACCATGAATTGCCAACGAAGGTGGGCACCTACGCATACGTGAATCCGATAGTGGCGGTTTTGCTCGGATACTTCGCGGGCGGCGAGCCACTAGGCGTCCGAACAATTCTTGGGACGGCCTTCGTTCTTATTAGCGTAGTCGTACTTACGACAGCACGCCCCTATCGAATTTCTTCTGCCGAATAGAGATTCCGCGGATTCCAAAGCAACCAGCCATCGGCGCCGAAGTCCTGAGCTGCCTTGATCTGCGCCTGGATCTCCTTGGGGCCGAATTGCCGGTGATCGAAAGCGTAATCTGCAAAGGCCTGTAACCAGGGCCGGAAGCGTATGGGACCGATCTGTGTTCGCTCGCCAGCGCGATCAAGTGTCAATCGGACAATATCGTAGGGATGGGCGATGGGATCGCGATATTTCGGGATACCGAAACTGAAACCGGATGGGTAGAGCATCGGACAGATGTAATCGAGAATTTCGGAGACGTCATTGATCCTCTGCCCGATGCCGGTATCGCCTTTGTTCCAGCAAATGTAGCCAAACACATCGGCCGAGAGAAACACGTTGTACGGAATAAGCCTCCGCCGTGCTTCACGCAGAAATCCATCGATGGTTTGCGGGCGCGATTCCTCCGTGCTCGCTTGCGAAAACTCGACGTCCTTTGCATCGGGGAAGCGAACGTAATCAAATTGAATCTCGTCGAAACCGGCCTTGGCAGCGGCGACCGCAAGATCGATGTTGTAATCGCGCACTTCGGCTGAGAATGGGTCACACCATGTCAAGCCTTCCCGATCTTTGAAAATTTCCTCTCCGCGGCGGACCGCAAGCGCAGGACGCGCTGTGCACAGCATGTTGTCTTTGAATGTGACGATACGGCCGATGGCGTAAATGCCCTGCTTATGTAGCCGGTCTAGCAGGCTTTGTATGTCCGGAATCGTGATGATCTTCTGCGCGCCGATTTGACTGGCTAGAGGTACGCCTGTAGCGAAAGAAACACGCCCCAGGTCTCCCTTGACATCGATCACGATTGCATTGATCAGCTTCTGCTGAGCAAGATGAATGATTGGTTCACGTACACTGGCGGTGCCCACGCCCCAAAACGAAAGATAAACTGCGCGTGGAACAAGCGGTGTTAACTTCAACTGCAACGCCTGGACGTTCTGCGGGTTGGCGTTGATTTGGCATCGACCATAACCGTAGGCCCTGGCGTTGACCACCACCCTTGGTCCGTTTCCTTCGATGTGGAACTGGCCCTTTGCATCCGTCCGGACGACGGTGGTTACCACAGTCACGATAGCTCCCGGAATCGGCTTGCCTGAAACGGCGTCCGCAACAGAGCCGGAGTAAGCAGCTCCGAAGGCATACGCCACTGTTATCCCGATGCAAATGGCGGTACGAAAAAACAGGTTTAGCACCTATGAATTCGTGCCGAAGATGGCCCAGGATTCTCAAGTTAACGAGATCCCAACCCTTACCCTCATCGCGGTGGCATTCCCAAAGTTCGCTTCAGCGCGGTTAGCCGCTCTAAACTGCCCAGCGTATATAAAAAGGCCGTGATATCAAGGGCTTCGTCGGATTTCACATTCAGATTCGGCATAACTGTGCCGGGTTTGAATTGTTGGGGGTTCATGACCCAGGCCGTAACATTCGAAGGAACATTGACTAACGAACCCGCAATGTACTGCCGCTCGGCCAATCCCGTAAGCGGCGGTCCGACGCGGGCCGGGTTTAGATCGGGAATTGTGTGACAACTTTGGCAACCATAACGCTGAACCAATTCGAACCCCTTCCTGGCATCACCGTGCTCCTTGAGTTGCGAAAACCCGTAATCGTCATGCGGCCACCAATGCAGCGATGAATCGGTAACGCCCTGGTCCTGCGCGACCGTCAAACGCTTGTAATCAGCCGGCGATAGAAAAACCATCCGGCGAAGAAAAGCCACGATGCCCCATATGTCCGTCTCGCTAAGGCGTGGCTGGAAGCCGGGCATTCCGCTGAGTTTCAGCCCGTGCGAGGTAATCCAGAACAACTCGGAATCGTCCCATTTATTTGCCGCGATCAGCAAGGACGGCGGCTTGGGATCGATGCCGCGGCCAATTTGTTCATTCGCGGCGCCGGGCGCGCCGTGACACGGTTGGCAATTCTTGCGGTAGAGAATCAGGCCGCGCTTGAGTAGCGAGGAATCGCGAAGATTGGGCGGGTGCATCCCACGGCTTCGAATCTGGACGGCCCGCGTCTTGCCAGCCTGCAGCATCCAGCGTACGAACGTGAGGTGCGGCTGGTCCGCTGCAATGTTATAGAGTCCCGATTCCATAAACAACAATCCACCAAGTATCGACAGAATGATGAAAATGCCGATCCCAGTGAGCGCGGCCGTAATGGTGCTGCGATTGATGGCAAATGATAATTTCATTGCAGCGTGTAAAGGTACGCGGCGATGTCGCGCGCCTGTCGTTCCGTCACGCCGAGATCGGGCATTGCATTGCCGGGATCAATGTCCTGAGGCTTTGAAATCCAGCGGGAAAGATTTTCGGGCGTGTTGACCAACAAGCCTGCGACGTAGTAACGGGCTCCGAACCCTTGAAGCGTTGGGCCCACCGTTCCCTTCGCCCCTGCTATTCCCGGAATTACATGGCAAGTGCCGCAACCGTATGCGTAGATGAGGTGCTGGCCGACTTTGACATCACCGCCCATCGCCTGCTGCCCCAGTTCTGTTTCTTCATGCCCGCCACAAGCAGAGAGAAGCATCACAAACAGGGCCAAAGCGCACCAGGCGAGACGCACCTTCGCGAAGATAACATAAGGCACGGCACGCCGATGAGAATGGACCCGCTGCGCACACCTCTGCGTTACCTGGCGTGCCTTGTCTGGATCGCCGTAATCACAGGCGTCTGTTACGCCGCCCATGTGAACGCAACGACGGCCGCACTCGCCATGCTGCTGCTGGTTTTGGGCGCCGCCACGCGCTGGGGCTTCCGTGAGTCTGTGGTTACTTCCGCTGCCGCCATGCTGGCCTTCAATTACTTCTTTTTGCCGCCGGTCGGCAGCTTCACCATTGCCGATTCCCAAAACTGGATCGCCCTCTGCGCATTTCTCATAACCGCGGTCGTGGTGAGCCGGCTCTCTGCGCGCGCCAAGGCACAGACACGCGAGGCCCTCGTGAAACAGCGCGAAATCGAGCGGCTCTATCAACTAAGCCGTGCCATGTTGATGGACGAGTTCTCTGATCTGCTCCACACCGCTCTAATTCCTGCAGCGCAGATTTTTTCCCTCGAGCACATTACGTTTTACGATACGGATTCGAAACAGATAACTGGTCCCGCCAAAGCAGCGAATTGGACGGAAACTGATCTAGTGCGCGTAGCGAGTTCAGGCGAACCTGTGCTTTCCCCCGCATCTGCAATCATTCCCGTCCGTCTGGGGAACAGAATTGTCGGCAGTTTGGCCTTAAGCGGACCACCACTCGGTGAAGCTGAACGGGATTCCATTGCCAATCTCATCGCGATCGCGTATGAACGCGCGCGAGCGCTGGACCGCGCCGCGGCGGCTGAGGCCGCACGGCAAGGCGAGAAGCTGAAAACTCTTCTGCTGGATGGAATTGCCCATAACCTCAAAACTCCACTTACCGCTATCAAGACCTGCGTCACTACGCTGCTCACCGTTCCGCCGCAAAACGATGAGCAGCGCCTGGAAATGTTGAGCATTATCAGCGAAGAAGCAAATCGCCTTCAACACACGATTACGGAAGCCGTTCAGTTGGCGCGAATCGAATCCGGTAAGATTACTCTCGAACGCCGGCCGGTCTGCATGCGTGATTTGTTTCGGACCACCATCGCCGCGCTAGGCGACAGCGAACGCTATCAGCTATCCGTAGATGCTGAGCTGGTTGTACAGTCGGACCCGGACCTGCTCAGCGAGGCCATTCGCCAACTTTTAGAAAACTCTCACAAGTATGCGGCTGCTGCCACGCCGATTGAGATTAGGGCTGCCATGGACAGCGGCTCGGTTTTGGTACAGGTTTTCGATCGCGGGCCCGGTATCAGCCCCAGTGAGATCAATCGCATCTTTGAAAAATATTTTCGTGGCACGCGAGCCCGGCAAACGGTACAGGGCACAGGAATGGGGCTCGCGATTGCCAAAGGCATCATAGAAGCCCACGGCGGTGGTATCTGGGCGGAAAATCGTCCGGGCGGCGGCGCGATATTCTCGTTTCAGCTTCCGCTTACATGAGATCGGCAACCATCCTGGTCATTGATGACGAGCCGCAGTTGCGCCGCGCGCTCAAGGCCACGCTTGCGGTTACGGGCTACACCGTTGTTGAAGCGAAGAGCGGGGAAGAGGCGCTTCAGTCGCTCCATGAATTGCAACCGGATCTGATTCTGCTCGACTTGAATATGCCGGGAGTGGGCGGCCTCGAAACCTGCCGTGCGCTTCGCCGCATATGCGACCTTCCAATTATTATTCTTTCTGTCCGTAATTCCGAAGCAGATAAAGTCAATGCGCTCGATGCCGGTGCGGACGACTATGTCACAAAGCCGTTCGGGATCCAGGAATTGCTGGCGCGCATTCGGGCCGCTATGCGCCGCAGCTTATCCCCACCCGAAGACGAAATCCGCATCATTCATGCCGGAGAGCTGGATATTGACTTTGAAGCACGGCAAGTAAGTGTCAATGACAGAACAGTCCGGTTGACGCCAAAGGAATTTGACCTCCTGCGCTTTCTGGCAAAAAACCCCAACAAAGCAATTCCGCATCGCAAACTGCTGCAAACCGTGTGGGGGCCTGAATACGGCGACGAAGTCGAGTATCTGCGTGTCTTTGTGAACTCGTTACGCAAGAAAATTGAGCCGGAACCATCGAAGCCGCAGTATTTGATAACGGAACCATGGGTCGGCTATCGTTTCGTGCTGCCGAAACCGACAGACTCCTAAGCCAGTTTTTACGACTCTTTTATACCCTTCTGTCTATCCTCAAATTGAAATAGCTAGAAATGCTCGATTCGATTTGGTGCGCTCTCATCATTGTTTTCTTCGTGCTCGCGTGGGCATTCGTCCGTGCGTGCGACCGCTTATAGGAGCCCATAGTGGAATACGTCGTCGCAGGAATCATTTCAATTGCTCTCGGAGCCTACCTCGTTTATGCTTTACTTCGGCCGGAGAAGTTTTAAAACATGACCTCGAACGGCTGGTTTCAGATCGCATTTTTTTTCGTATTAATCGTGGCCAGCGCCAAACCGTTAGGCTCGTTTATCGCAAACGTAATAGAAGGCCGCAAGACGTTTCTATCCCCTATCTTGGGGCCGCTGGAGCGCCTTGTTTATAAGCTATGCGGCATTGATCCAGCACAGGAACAGCGCTGGACGCAATACACAGCCGCCTTACTTGCGTTCAGCGCCTTCAGTTGTATTCTTCTTTACGCCTTGCAGCGCCTGCAAGGCTTTCTGCCGTTCAATCCGCAGCATTATGGCGCCGGATCCGTCAGCCCCGATCTCGCCTTCAACACATCCGCGAGTTTTGGCACGAATACGAACTGGCAGAGCTATACGCCGGAAACGACGCTCAGCTATCTGGTTCAAATGGCCGGACTCACGGTGCATAATTTTCTTTCTGCTGCTGCGGGTCTGGCCATCGCAATTGCGCTCGTACGCGGCTTTGCACGCCAGTCGATAAAGACGATCGGAAATTTTTGGGCAGATCTTACGCGCTCCACGCTTTACATACTGATGCCCATGTCCCTAATCGCGGCAATATTCCTCTGCTCCCAGGGCGTCATTCAGAACTTGCATCCATATACGGTTGTCACGACCCTCGAAGGCGCCAAGCAGATCATTGCGCAAGGCCCTGTGGCTTCGCAGGAAGCAGTCAAGATGCTGGGCACAAATGGCGGTGGGTTTTTCAACGCCAACTCTGCTCACCCGTTTGAAAATCCCACGCCGCTTTCCAACATGTTCGAAATGTTCCTCATTTTTCTGATTCCCGGAGCGCTCACTTACACGTTCGGAAAGATGGTGCGCGATACACGCCAAGGCTGGGCCATGTTTGCAGCCATGTCTCTGTTGTGGCTTGCCGGTGTAGTTACGGCTTACCACTATGAGCAGAACGGAACGCCCATCCTCGCTCGAAATGGCATTGCTGTCCAAGCATCGGCCACTCAGCCGGGCGGCAATATGGAAGGCAAAGAGACACGCTTTGGTATTGCTGATTCCGCGCTATTCGCTACGGTAACCACGGACGCAAGCTGCGGAGCGGTGAACAGCATGCATGATAGTTTCACGCCGCTTGGCGGCCTGGTGCCGCTGTTCAATATTCAACTCGGTGAAGTAGTGTTTGGGGGTGTCGGCGCCGGCCTCTACGGCATGTTGATGTTCGCCATTTTGGCCGTATTTATCGCCGGCTTGATGGTGGGCCGCACACCAGAGTATCTGGGCAAGAAGATCGAGCAAAAGGAAGTAAAAATGGCAATGCTTTCTTTGCTCATTCTGGCCGCTTGCATTCTTCTCTTCGCGGGCGCCTCCTCTGTAATCCCTTTTGACAAAGGAAGTTATTGGAATCCGCCAGGCCCGGCGACGGCCAATCTCACAAATCCTGGGCCGCACGGCTTTTCCGAAATCCTGTATGCGTATACCAGCGGAACAGGAAATAACGGGAGCGCCTTCGGCGGTTTGAATCCAAACACGCCCTGGTACAACCTGACGATTGGGGTGGTGATGCTGTTTGGCCGCTTTTTCATGATTATTCCCTTGCTCGCCGTCGCTGGCTCGCTCGCAGACAAGAAACAAGTTCCGGTTTCGGCCGGAACATTTCCGACGCATGGGCCTCTGTTCGTCGCCTTATTAACCGGCGTTGTCATCGTCGTGGGCGCCTTGACCTATTTCCCGGCGCTCTCGCTCGGGCCGCTAATCGAGCACTTGTTGTAAATCATCATGCCAGTCCAAATTGAAACCAGCGTAGCCAGCCCTGCTGAGCCGCATATGCAGCAGGTCGCTGATGCTTTGAAACGGGGCAAACGTGCACGGCCGCTGTTCGATCCTCCGATTGTGCGCCGTGCTTTGATCGATTCATTTGCCAAGCTAAATCCGCGCACCCTTGCCAAAAATCCTGTCATGTTCGTGGTCGAGGTAGGAGCTGCGCTCACGACGGTTCTACTGTTCCAGTCCATCGCAGCCCATCGCCCGGGCTGGGGTTTCGACTTTCAAATTACTCTTTGGTTATGGTTTACCGTGCTGTTCGCAAACTTCGCGGAGGCTATGGCGGAGGGCCGCGGCAAAGCGCAGGCGGATAGCCTGCGCAAAGCGAAAACGGAAACGTTTGCGAAAAAACTGGTTAACGGAAAAATCGAAATTGTGCCGGCATCGTCGCTTCGTAAGGGAGATATCTGCCTTTGTGAACCTAACGATCTGATTCCTGGCGATGGCGAGGTGATTGATGGTATAGCCAGCGTAGACGAATCCGTCATAACGGGTGAAAGCGCTCCCGTTATCCGCGAATCCGGCGGTGATCGCAGCGCCGTAACAGGCGGTACCAAAGTTCTTTCGGATTGGATCAAGATACAGATCACATCAAATCCCGGCGAAACGTTTCTCGATCGCATGATCGCGCTGGTCGAAGGTGCGCAACGCCAAAAGACACCGAACGAAATCGCGCTGAACATCATGATCGCCGGGTTAACGTTGATCTTCTTACTGGCATGCGTGACGCTCGCGCCTTTCGCCCAGTATGCTGTCGTTTCCGCGGGAGCCGGAAAGGTTCCCGGCCTGGTCGTGCTGGTTGCATTGCTCGTCTGTTTGATTCCGACGACCATCGGGGGCCTGCTCTCGGCCATCGGCATAGCCGGCATGGATCGCGTCATGCAACACAACGTGCTCGCCATGAGCGGGAAGGCCGTAGAAGCAGCAGGTGACGTCAATACGCTGCTGCTCGACAAAACCGGCACCATCACGCTCGGAAACCGCCAGGCTGTTGCATTTCTACCAGCCGAAGGCGTGACTGCAGAGGAACTGGCAGACGCGGCCCAGTTCTCGAGCCTTGCCGATGAGACGCCCGAGGGACGCAGCATCGTCGTGCTTGCGAAAGAAAAGTATGGGCTTCGTGGCCGTGAAATTTCGGCGCTCGAAGCGGAGTTCATTCCGTTCAGTGCACAGACTCGAATGAGCGGAGTGAATATGCATGGTCGTGCGATCCGTAAAGGCGCGACGGAGTCTATTAAGCGCTACGTCCTGCAAAGCGGAGGCGTTTTTTCGCAGGCCGTAAGCGAAATCTCGGATCGTATCTCTCGCGACGGCGGGACGCCGCTGGCGGTTGCGGAGAATGGCCGCGCTCTAGGCGTTATTCATCTAAAGGATGTCGTCAAAGGCGGAATGCGCCAGCGCTTCGATCAGATGCGCACAATGGGCATTCGCACCGTAATGATCACAGGCGATAATCCCCTTACTGCTGCCGCCATCGCACGCGAAGCCGGTGTAGACGATTTTCTGGCCCAGGCCACGCCAAGAGACAAGCTGGACCTTATACGCCGCGAGCAGGCGAGTGGCCGTCTGGTGGCGATGACCGGCGATGGCACGAACGACGCTCCCGCGCTCGCGCAAGCTGATGTAGGGGTTGCCATGAACACAGGCACCATGGCCGCCAAAGAAGCCGGCAACATGGTCGATCTCGATAGCAATCCGACCAAGCTCATTGAAGTCGTGGCGATCGGCAAACAGTTGCTGATCACGCGGGGCGCGCTGACTACATTTTCAATTGCAAATGACGTAGCCAAATACTTTGCCATTATCCCGGCCATGTTCACCATCACCTATCCCCCCCTCGCCAAGCTCAACATCATGCGGCTGCATTCACCCGAAAGCGCGATTCTCGCTGCCGTCATATTCAACGCGCTCATTATCATCGCGCTGGTCCCTCTCGCGCTGCGCGGCGTAAAATACCGGCCGCTCAGTGCCGGAGCTCTTTTGCGCCGTAACCTGCTGGTGTACGGGCTGGGCGGTATCATCGCGCCGTTTCCGGGCATTTGGGTGGTTGACAGGGTACTCGGAATTTTGCATCTCGCTTAGGAGTTCAAGAATGTTTTCTCAACTCAGGCCCGCCGTTCTGATCACCATTGTGATGACCGTGCTCACCGGCCTCATTTATCCGCTCGCCATCACCGGCATAGCACAGGTGATCTTCCCTTATCAGGCTAATGGCAGCCTGGCTGTGCGCAATGGGACGGCGGTCGGCTCCGAGCTGATTGGCCAGGCATTTACCAAGCCCGAGTATTTCCATCCGCGGCCGTCAGCCGCCGGCCCTAAGGGTTATGATGCCACCGCCTCGGGCGGTTCGAATCTCGGCCCTACAAATCCGGATCTGGCAAAGCGCATCGAGAAAGATGCTGCTGAATATCGCGCTGAAAACGGCGTGACAAGCGGAATTCCGGCCGATGCGGTAACCACTTCGGGCAGTGGCCTTGATCCCGATATCAGCCCGGCCAACGCGCTGCTTCAGGCGCGGCGAATCGCCCGCGCGCGCCAGGTTGCGGAAACTGAAATCATGGCGCTCGTCCGCAAGAACACAAAAGGACGCGAGCTCGGCTTTATGGGCGAACCGCGCGTCAACGTGCTGCAATTGAATATAGATTTGGATTTGCAGTATCCCATGAGGTAGTCGTGGTTTCTAAAGAAGTGGCCCGGCCTGATCCGGAAGAATTGCTGCGGCAGCTTCATGAAGAAGATGCGGAACAGCGTCGCGGCCGCCTCAAGATCTTCCTTGGCTACGCACCGCGCGTAGGAAAATCGGCGCGCATGTTGGATGAGGGCCGCCGCCGCGCAACACGTGGTCAGGATGTGGTGGTTGGCTGGATCCAGGCGAAGGGCGCCGAACGTGTCAAAGAATTGATACGCTGCTTTGAGGTCATACCGCCGGCCACGGTGAACCGGACCGAGCAGCTCGATGTGGATGCGATCCTTCGCCGCAACCCCGAGCTTTGCATCATTGATGAACTGGCGTGGGATAATCCACCCGGTGGCCCGCATGCCCATCGCTGGCAAGATGTCGAGCAACTCGTGAACGCGGGAATCTCAGTACTTACGGCTCTAAACCTGCAGCATGTAGCCGAGCAACAGAACAACGTCCAGCGCATTACCGGAAAGCGGGCATCGCTCTCTGTTCCGCAGGAATTCGTTCAGTCTGCGGACGAAATCGAGATTGTCGATGCATCACTCGATTCATTGAGTGAATGTGGCATCGTCAAATCACGGCTGGATGCCCAGCAGTGCTCGGAGCTGCGGGAATTGGCGCTTCTGCTTGCCGCCGAAGTGGTGGATGCGCAACTCCTGCGCTATATGAAAAGGCACGGCATACGGCAGTCCTGGAGCGCGCACGAGCGGATTCTGGTCTCCATCACTCCCAAAACCGATGCCCGGAGGATGATTGAAAGCGCCGCGCGCGCCGCAGCCCGTTTTCACGGCGAGTGGACTGCTCTTTACATCGAACAGCCGGATCTCACGCGCGAAGCGCAGGAACGAGTTGACGAATTCCTCGAATACGCGCGCAAACTGGGGGCAGAAATTCAGATTCTCAAGAACGAAACTGATGCTGTCAGCGCAATTATTCGTTTCGCCCGTGAAAGCCGCATCACGCAGCTCTTCGTCGGTCATCTGCAGTGGAAGACATGGAAACTTTGGGCGCAGCCGCCGCTGGAGCGGCTGATCAGCGCCTCCGATGGAATGGATGTCCGTATCTTCCCTACCCAGCCGGCCTGAACTATCGCGCGGCGAGCTAAAAATCTTTCTTGGCTACGCCGCGGGTGTCGGCAAGACGTATCAGATGCTGGTTGACGCCCAGCTAATGAAAGAGCAGGGTCTCGATATTATTATCGGCTACTTCGAGCCTCACAACCGCCCCGATACGATTGCCAAAACAGAGGGGCTGGAAACGGTGCCACGCAAGATCATTGAGCATCGCGGTGCGCGCCTGGAAGAGATGGATACCGGCGCCATTTTGCGCCGCAACCCGCAGATCTGTGTAGTCGATGAATTCGCACATACGAATGCGCCCGGGTCGCCGCGTGCGAAGAGATGGGAGGACGTGATGATTCTGCTCGACGCCGGCATCACCGTCCTCACCAGCATGAACGTGCAGCATATCGAGAGTCTCAATGATCAGATCTGGCAAATGACCGGTGTCCGTGTGCGCGAAACGGTGCCGGATTGGGTAATTAATGAAGCCGATGACGTTGTGATGGTAGACCTGACTCCGCGCGCTCTGCTTAACCGTTTGGAGCGCGGTGTCGTCTATCCCCCGGAGAAGGTGCGCGCTGCACTCCAGAACTTTTTTACCGAATCGAACCTGATCGCTCTTCGCGAGTTAGCTCTCCGGCAAGCAGCCCATCAAGTGGAAGACCAACGCGAAGAACTGCAGTACGAATATCCCGCAATAGTTCCAAACCCGAACCGCGGCAAAGAAAGGATTCTGATATGGCTCACGGATGATCCCGCAGCCGCGATGCTCATTCGTCGCGGACGGCGTGTAGCTGACTACTTGCAATCCGAATGTCTCGCCGTTGCCGTTTCAGACGATCACCGTGATCCGAAAGCAAAGGCGCAATTAGACCGGCACCTGAACTTCTCACGTAACATGCGCATCACCCCGGAAGTGATCTCGGCCAAAGATGCCGCCGCCGCTGTTGCAGACTATGCCCGCAATCACGGCATCACCCAAATCTTTGTAACCCGACACGTGCCTGACCTCCTCAAGCTGGTTCGCCTGGTGCGGGACCTGCAGGTGACGATTGTTTCGGAAAGGCCCAGATAGCTTCAGGGTCTCCGAAGCAATCTGCCTGGCAGTCGGAACAGGCCGCAGATGAGCGCCAGCGCAAACAGCAGCACAACAAAAACCTGCACAAACCAGGATTATGATGAGTCGAGCTTGGCCCGGTATGGAATGATCCGCAGTGACTTCAAAGGTGCGAAAGCAATTGCCGCCCAGGATCCTACTGACTCAAACTTCTCCGTGATTACGCCGGTGGCATGTGTGCCGCTGTTCTGCAAATAAATCGGCCAGGCGATGATAGCGCCGGCCACTACCAAGAGAAGAACAAATGTGCCGCAACCGGAACAGCCGAACGGGGCTCTTGTGTGCGGCTTTGGCTCGGTTGTCTCGGAATCGGGCGCATTCAGGCTCGGCGGGGGTTGAGGTCCCTAC
Source organism: Terriglobia bacterium (assembly GCA_021324185.1). Classification (GTDB taxonomy): domain Bacteria; phylum Acidobacteriota; class Terriglobia; order Bryobacterales; family Bryobacteraceae; genus Bog-105. Next base: position 30,407 of record JAJPJN010000033.1, read on the forward strand.
GGTTTTGGATGTGACGCCGTGCTGCCTTCGGTCAACCCGAGCGCCCACTTGATTGCTTCAAAATACATCTTTTGAATGTCTGGGTCATCCCAGGATTCTTTAGTGTGCCCAAATGTTGAATAGAACACGCGGCCCTTGCCGTACATCTTGGCCCACGCTACTGCGAAATCGCGATCCGTTCGCTGAACACGCGAATTCGACAAATTGAGTTTACTTGCATCCAGGCTAAGCAGCACGTTTACTTTCTCGCGAGACCAGTCTTTCGGCTGGTAAATCTCGTCGTACTTGGTGAACGCCTTCGGAAAATGCCGGACGGCTGGAAAATCCGGCTCCTCGTTGACTATGGGCGCCAAAAAAGTGCCCCAGGGATGGTCATTGAAGTACCCGCCGATCATCTCGCCGTATTCCGGCCATTTGTAATTCGTATCGAGTGCGGCGTGCACGCCTACGAAACCTTTGCCGTCGTCGTGAATAAAGGACAGCATGTCGCGTTTTTGTGCATCGGAGAGATCGAGCTCGCCCGTCGTGCTCGCAAACACAAGCGCGTCAAAATAATTCAGTGTCTTCATGTTGCGCCCTTTCGGATCCGTCTTGGTGATCAGTTCCGTATCCGTGCGCAGCATGGCATCCCATAATTTCGTTTCATGCCCCATTTTCCAAATGGTTGCCATGGCATCCGGCACGGAATCATGCTCGAAACCTTTGGTTTCGCCGATAACCAGGACGTGAAACGTATGAAATGTCTGGGCGGCCGGCGCATCCGGTGCTTGCGCCAGTACCGGAAAAAAAAGACAACTGAGACTAAGTAAATAAACGAGCACAGGAATTCTAGTCATCAAACGCTAGCTTACTGAACCGTCCGACCAGTACAATACCCCTTTGTCTTCTTTTTTCCGCCCGCTTCTGCGGTTTCTGTTTCGCCTCCACTACTTCGGCCCGCTTGTGCTGGGTGCGATGGATTCGTCCTTTCTGTTTTTGCCGTTCGGAAACGACCTGTTGGTGGTTGCGCTAGTTGCCCGCAACCACGACAAATGGCCCATTTACGTCGCATCAGCAGTTTGCGGTTCCACCCTGGGCGTCTTCTTTTTGGATCTGGTGGCCAGGCGGGCAGGGGAGGCCGGCATCAAGAAACTGGCCGGTGAGAAGAGGTTTGAGGCGCTTCGAAAACGATTTGAGAAATACGGCGCCTGGGCCCTCGTTGTGGCCTGCTTGTCGCCTCCGCCTTTTCCGTTCACCATGGTGGTGGCGGTAACCAGCGCGCTGGAGTACCCCCGAAAAAAGCTGTTTCCGGCGGTCGCGGCCAGCCGCGCCGTTCGCTTCGTGGCCCTAAGCATGCTAGCAATTTTCTATGGCCGCAGCATTCTCCACATCATGAATACACCTGAGTTCAAGTGGAGCATGATCGCCTTCGCATTTCTATGCTTCGTTGGTAGCGTATTTTCAGTGATGAAGTGGCTGAAGGGCCGCCGCTCGTTGAGAGGCGCTGAAGCGCCGGCCTAGCTCTCCTCAAACCGGCTCATAGTCGATCTTCTGAACCGACGCTTTCAGTGCCCGCTTCTTCGGCTGATAACGAATGCGCCAGATAGTGGCGATTACGATCAGCAAGGCACAAATCTCCACCAGCACCTTCTCGCCATCGAATGGATCCGGTGGATTGTTCTTGAGCTCGGGATCAATTAGAATGCCGTGCACAAAAACGAACGCGGCCGCGACATAGGAGGCGTAATGCAGCTTCTTCCAAAGCCTGCTGCCCAGCCGCGAGCGGAAATAAGAAGTCACTACAACGAAAATCACGCAATAGAAAGCCACTGCGCCGAAACAGTTATATAGCGTCTGCTTCGGCGAATGTAAAGGCCACAGCACATCCATCACGCGAAAGCCGGCGCTACTCGAAAGCAACAAGAGAAACGGATGGAGGAACACCAGCCCAAGCGCGATGTAAGCGGTCCAGTTATGCACGTCGAAAACCGGCAACCGGCGGTGCGGCCAGCTCCGGACGGTGTTGTAGCGCGCCGAAAGAAGCAGTCCAAGCAGGATGTTGATGGTCAGTAACACCATCGCGATAAGCCCGATATCGCTCGAAAAATCGATTGCGCTCATCCAGGCTACTTTTTGGGGTTGCTCAGATAGTACCGGATGCCGCCAAAAATGCCGGAAAGCGTGTCCGTGAAGTACTGCTCCCCTTGCGGAGACGTTTTAAAATGATATGCTTTTTCGCCGGCAATCAGATCAAACCGGCTGACATGAATGGCAATATCTGCCTGCGCATCCCAGATCACGCTGTGATGCGGTATCCCAAAGCCCGATCCTTTTATTTCTCACCGGAAACGCCCGCCTAACTCCTGCTCAAACTCCACGCCAAGGGTCGGCAGGAAAATATTCTTTGATCCATGAGCTGTGTTGTTATTAATAGTGCCGCTGGTGTCTTCAGTAGCGGGCTTGAATGGGGCGGCAATGTCGGTCGAAATGGTCATGAACTGGAGTTCGTACAGCGTTTTGAAATGGATATTGCCGGGCGCTCTTCGCCATGTATACGAAAGGTAATCCCAGGAGATCTTTGCGCTCTGCAGGTTGTAGTGCTGCGCCAAGTAGTCTCCGGGGCTGTATCCCTCGCTGAACACCGTCGTCGATTGCGTTATCGTTGTATTCGCATTACCCAGCACTCGAAAATAAGAAAACCGCAGCGTATTGGAATGCCCGGTGGGAATGCCCAACTCGCCCCCAATGCCAGCGTCCGAATGGCCGGGATACGCCAGCCCCTCGAACGTCGGTGCACCCGCACCGCCGCGCAAGGCCGGTTGAGCGCGATTGAGCCAGTAAATCGGCTCAATCGAGAAACCGCCATCTTCAAGAATGTTAGGTTCTTCGGGCGGGCGCACCGGCTGCGGCGCGGCATTCTGCGGCTGGGTACCGGAGGGAGCAGTTTGTTGCGGCGCTGGGGGCTGCACCGGCGCCTGCTGCTGCGCTTTCAATAAGGAAACATAAGCGAAAGAACAGAAAACTGCTGTGAAGAGACCCGCTCGATGGAAAGACATTGTGCTTCGGACGTTTCTGTAATTTTACAGGTTTCCGAATTCGCTGGCTAACGGGCGTGCAAGCGGGCGTACAAAAAAATCCTCAATGTCTCTCGTTTTCCGGCGGATGTTCCGTGCGCTTCTCGCCTTGCGGCGGGCGCTCGTTGTGTTTTTCGTTGTAAATCTCTCGACTCATGTGATTCTGCTGCCGGTTGACCTGTTGCCTCTCCTGCGGGGTCAGAGTGCCGCCGTTCGCCTGCCGCTCGGTGCGGATTTCTCTGTTTAAGTTGGCCTCGCGATGTTCCAGATGCGACGCCTCATTGGCGTTCAAGCGGCCAGAAGCAATGCCGTTGGCAATCCGGCCCTGCTGGTTAAACCTGCGCCCATCCACCCGATCCATCGTCGCTGTGGCGGGCAGCCCATGGTTTACGGAAGCATATTGGGCGCGATCTGCCCTGGCTGCCTGCTGATGTGAAATCTGCATGGGCAGAGGCGCGATATGGCGTTCGTGTATCGCCATCTGCTCCTGCGGAGTGGGACGGGCCATTACGCCACCCGGACCGTTATAACTGACACGATTCACAACAACGTTGCGTATTACCGTCCGGTCCACGTACACATTTCGAATCACCGTCGTATTCACTGCCGTGACTGCCGTGTTGTAGCGGAAAACACTGCCGGCCCAGAAACCACCCACGTAACCAACTCCGAAATACCCGAAGCCATAGTTGACTCCTCCATAGAAACCGATGTGCGGCCCCCAATAGCCCGGGTGCCAGACGTATAGGCCACTGGCAAAACCCCAATATCCCGGTGTCCACAACACCCCGACCATGGGCGGAGCTACCCACACGCCCGGCACCCAGTAATAGCCGTCATCTCCCCAAGCCCAATATCCGGGTGTCCAGATATATCCCTCCACTGGACAAGGAGGCTGCGTATAAACAGGCAAAATAGGGGGAGCAATCGTAATTGAAATTGCGACACCCGCAGAAGCCGGCCGTGGCATGGCACAGAAAAATAGCGCGATTAGGAGCGGCGTCACACCGCCTTGCAAAATTTTCTTTATCTTCATAGTTGTTCTCCCTGTCGGCCGTTTGGGCCCGTACACCACTTAAACTTCATTCGTCCTCACTGAGTTTACTGGCAATCAGTTAAATCAGTTTAATAGGTAGTCGTATGATTGCAATCGAAATCTCATCCTTCGGCGACCCCGAAGTCTTAAAACCGGTCGACCGGCCGAAGCCAGTCGCGAATCCAGGGGAAATCGTCCTTCGAATCGAGGCCGCTGGAGTGGCCCGCGCCGATGTCCTACAGCGCCAAGGCAAGTATCCGCCACCCTCCGGCGCATCCGATATCCCCGGCCTCGACGCTGCGGGAATCATAGATTCTGTCGGACCGGATGTTCAAGGTTGGCACGCGGGCGATCGTGCCTGCGCAATTCTCGCCGGCGGTGGGTACGCAGAATTCGTGAATTGCCCCGCCTCTCAGGTATTGCCAATACCGCAGGGTTGGTCATCCATCGAGGCGGCGACCTTGCCTGAGAACCTGTTCACTGTCTATGACAACCTGATCACTCGGGCTGGGCTGCAAAAGGGCGAAACGGTTCTCATCCACGGGGGCGCCGGTGGCATCGGCACTATGGGGATCATGCTGAGCCGCGCGTGGAGTGCAATGCCGCTGGCGACAGCGGGCACGGACGAAAAGTGCACCGCCTGCATCAATCTGGGCGCAAAACACGCCATCAATTACAAGCAATTTGATTTCGTGGCCGAAGCAAAACGCTTGACGAACGGTGCCGGAGTGAATGTTTTGCTCGACCTGGTCGGCGGTTCCTATCTCGAACGCAACCTGGAGGTGTTAGCGCCCGAGGGCCGCATCGCTATCATCGCGACTCAAGGCGGTAGTCGCGGCGAACTGAACATTGCAAAACTCATGTCCAACCGAGCCCGCATCATGGGATCCACCATGCGCGCGCGCACGCCTCAGCAAAAGGGTCAACTGGCGCAGGCGCTGTTACGCGATGTCTGGCCGCTGCTACCCGCCAAGGATCCGATCCGGCCCGTGATCGATTCCGTTTTCCCGCTCCATAATGCCCGCCTCGCGCACGAGCGCATGGAAGGCGGCGCCCACATCGGTAAGATCATCCTGACCACATGCTGATGCGCCGTCATCTGCGCGCCAGCATCTGCTCGAACTTCGTTAGGGGATGCGTATTCATGACATCTGCTGCTTCCAGCCAGCCACGCCGCGCGGTCGTGATGCCGTAGCGCATATTGTGGAGATGCGACGGCCTGTGCGCATCGGTAGAAACCGTAAACTTGCACGCCTTACGTTTGGCCGAGCGCACAAAATCGCTCGGCAGATCCAGCCGTTCCGGACTGGCGTTGATCTCGAGCCATACGCCGCGTTCGGCAGCTTTTTCCGCCACGCGATCAAAATCGAACCGGTAGCCTTCGCGCTGCATCAGCAATCTTCCGGTCAGGTGGCCTAAAACTCGCAGGGATGGCGATTCCAACGCACGCAGGATGCGATCCGTCATCTCTTGCGCGTCCAGATTGAAATAGCTGTGTATGCTTCCGATCACGATATCGAGCTGCGCCAGCGCATCTTCGCTGATATCCATCGCGCCATCGCGCAGAATGTCGCATTCGAGTCCGGAAAAAACCCGTAGCGGCAGCCCGTCCCGATTCAGTTCCCGCACCTGCTGCGCAAATTCAACCACACGTTCTTCATCCAGGCCGTTGGCCATTGCCAGCGCTTTGGAATGATCGGTAATCGCGATGTATTCGTAGCCGAGCGCAGCCGCCGCTTCCGCCATTTCCCGTAGCGTCGCTTTCCCGTCCGTCGCGTTGGTGTGCATATGCAGATCGCCCCGAATGTCGGTCACTTCAATTAGCTTCGGGAGCGTGCCGGCCTGCGCCGCTTCGAGTTCTCCGCAATTCTCGCGCAGCTCAGGCGGAATCCAGGCATAGCCGAGCCGGTTGTACACCTCCTCTTCTGTTTCGCCCGCCACGCGCTGGTCTCCCTCAATCGTCAGCAGGCCGTATTCGTTTAAAGTCAGTCCCTGCTTGAGCGCGTTCGTTCGTAGCACGACGTTATGTTCCTTGCTGCCGGTGAAATATTGCAGTGCCGCCCCGAAACTTTCATGCGGCAACGCGCGTACATCCACTTGCAGCCGCTCTGATCCGAAGGCCACGCTGGCTTTGTTCACGCCTTGTGCGAGAACCTCCTGCGTTTTCCAATGCTGAACAATGCGGTTCAACGCTTCTGCTGCGCCCGTTCCGGTCACGAGAATGTCAAGATCGCCGATTGTTTCGCGACCCCTGCGCAAACTTCCCGCCGCTTCTACTTTTTCGATTCCCGGTAACGAGAGAAACTCGCTCTTCAGCTCGTCCGCGGTCCGTTGCCCAAAGCTCAACAGGAAACGGCCTGTGCTTTTCCGGTATGCTTCAATGCCTCGGAGCACTTTTTCTTCCAGCTTTGCTCCCATGCGGGGCAGCGTGCGCAGTTTTTGTTCGCGGCAGATGCGTTCCAGATCATCAACCGTACGAACGTTGTAATGTTCATAAAGAAGCGCAATACTCTTTGGCCCCAGGCCTTGAATCTTGAGCAGTTCCAGCGCTGACGCCGGATACTTCGCCAGCATCTCATCGCGCCGGTCGAAAGAGCCGCGCTGGCAGATTTCTGACAAAACAAAAGCCAGCCCTTTGCCGATGCCGGGAATATCCGTCACCCTGCGTTCCGGGTTGCACACGATATCCGCAACTCGCTCGGGATAGCTGGCGATAATCGAAGCAGCGTTGCGATAGCTGCGAATGCGAAATGCATCTTCGCCCGCAACCTCCATGAGATCGGCGGTCTCGCTTAACAGGCGCGCAATCTCTTTATTTTCCACGCGCGCGCTCCATTGCCCGCGCTGCCCCAATGTTGGCCAGGTTTGCCGGTTCAACGTGCACCAGAACATCCGCCACCCAGTGCAGCCGGGCCTTGATGCGGTGTTTCACGTCTGTGGCAATCTCGTGCGAGTCCCGCACCGTCATCTCCGGATCTACTTCCAGGTGAAGATCAACGTAATATTTCATTCCGCTGCGGCGCGCGTAACACTTCTCAATTCCCGATGCCCCGGGCACGGAGAGTGCAATTTGCCGGATTTCCGCCATTTTGGAAGGCTCCGGCATCGTATCGATCAGCTGGCCAACCGTCTGCATCACAAGGCGAATAGACAGGAAGAAGATAATGAGCCCAATCACCATGCCGCCGATATGATCCGCTGTGTGAAACCGGCGCGGACCACACAGCGTCAGGACCACCGCCACAAACGCGACCGTCGTAGATAAAAGATCAGTGATGTCGTGCCAGGCGTCTGCTTCTAACGCGCTGCTTGCGATGCGCTTGCCCACACGAAATTTCGTGGCGGATAGGGCGGTTTTTAGCAGGAAGGCCGCAAATAGAGGGTACAAAGCATAAAACTGCAGCTCGCTCGATTCATGAAACCGAACCAGGCCGTTCCAGAAAATCGCTGCTCCCGTCAATAACAAAAGCGCGCCAACCCCAAGTCCAGCCAGAGTCTCATAGCGCCCGTGCCCATAGGGATGTTCGTAATCCGGCGGCCGGCTCGCTAGCCAAAGCCCCGCATACACAAGGCCGGACGAGAGCACGTCGGCGGCCGCTTCGCATCCGTCGGAGATGACGGACGCCGAACCCACATGGATGCCGACAATGATTTTGGATACAGCTAACGCCACGCCGACGCTCATGCTGAGCAGAGCGATGCGGCGGCCGACCAGTTCCTCCCGGTCAACCCGCGCGGGCCCGCGCTTCACCATACGCTTCGAGCATAACGCGCAAAAAAAAAACGGCGATGCCGGGTTTGCCGGCATCGCGCGTGTAGAAGAAGCGGGAAGTTGTGCGGTTTATGGCTCGCCCGTAATGGCAACGCTTGCCGCCTTGGGACCGGATGCGCCCCAGATGGATTGCGAAGCCCAGATGGATTGCGAAGCCCAGATGGATTGCGAAGCCCAGATCGACTGAGAGGCCCAGATTGACTGAGACGCCCAGATCGACTGCGCAGCCCAGATGCACTGATCCGCATTCAGGACCGACGCGCCCCAGATCGATTGCGACGCCCAGATGGATTGATTTGCGTAGTTGGAGCTAAGAAATACGCTGCTCGGTGCATAAGATAAGGTCACGGCTCCTGTCGAGCTGTTATAGACGGCCGTCGGTGAAAGCGCAGGCACGCCGGCCGCGGGCACATTCTGAATGTTTTGAATCGCTGCTTGTAGATCCAGATATCCCGCCCCGATGGTGAAAATGTCGTAGTAGTCCGTATAAGTGCCGGTTGAATCGGTTACCGTGCTCGATTGCGGAAACTCTTTGGTTCCGGAAAGCGTGCCACCGGCGGTGCGCATCAACAGCGCCTTCACCTGGTCTGGCGTGAGATTGGAATTCACGCTCAGAATGTCGGCGATTGCGCCGCTGACCACGCCGGCAGCCATGCTGGTACCGCTCAGCGTGAACCATTGGCTAGAGGTTTTCTTGCCCTGCCCGTGATTTGTGTCCATGTAATAAGACTGGGCCACGTTGTTAGTGGGGTATTGCTGTTCTAGCGTTGCGTTCGTATACAGCGAGACGATCAGATTGCCGGGCGCCACGAGATCCGGCTTAACAATGTGGTCTACCAGCGTCGGCCCTTTTGAGCTATAGCTAGCCACCAGGTCGTCGGAGCGCTGCGGCGTGCCTTCAGTCTTCATTGAGCCAACGGTAATGACATAGGGATCGTTTCCAGGTGCGTTAATGGTTCCATATCCCTGTTCTCCGAAGCTGTTGTCGCGGCCGTCATTCCCTGCCGCCACCACCACCGCGATACCCGCTTGCCACGCCTTCTCCACCGCCTGGCAAAGAGGATCCTGCTGATAGCTCTCGTATACCGGGCGGCCGAGCGAGAGATTGATTACACGAATGTTGTATTTGGATTTCAGTGCAATCGCCTGTTCAATGGCCGCAATGACGGCGCTATCAGTCGCTTGCCCGTTTGCATCCAATACACGCAAGTCAATCAGGTTTGCGTTGGGAGCGATGCCGATGAAGGATCGCGTACAGTTATTGCATGTAGGAGCCGCCGTCGCCGCTCCATTCGAAGCGATGATACCCGCGACGTGCTGGCCGTGGCCGTAGTGATCCGTAGCGTCGCCAGTACCTGTGAAGTCCTGCGAGTAGACCACGCGCGATGTAGAAAGAAGCTTCAGACCGGCAACCGACAACAGAGCCTGGGATAGGTTTGGATCGTTTGGCGTGATACCGCTGTCGATAACCGCGACGCCGATACCGGTTCCGACGGCCGGTACCGCAAGATTCCACGCGTAGCTGGCATTGACGGCTGCAGCCGTCAAGTCCAGCTTTGCCTCCAACGGCCGGTCAGGAGTAATGTAGGCCACATCCGGATCAGAGGCCAAGAGATTAATAACAGAACCGGGCACCGTGTAAGCGCTAGCGTTGATCAGCGAATGTACCTTTTGCAGTACGCCGCCGAGTTCGATGACCTTGCGGTGCTTGTTGTCATCCGGAGAGGACTTCCACTGCACGATAACGTTGACAGAGGGCATTTGCTCCAGATTCTTCAAATCCGGGGAGACTTTTTTCGGGGCCGCCCAGCTCGCGGCGGCAAGGAGTAAGGAGAGGGCTACCAATCGTCGTGTCATATTTATCAACCGTTCAGAACTGTGTTTGTGTTTTCTGATCTACAAATGCCTTATCGGGGCAATTTGTCAAAACTCGGTGCCGATCGGCCCGGCTCGGTCCTAGTACTTTTGATTGCTCGTACGCCCGCAGCCCACATTTGAAACAGGTGTACCTAAATGAAAATCCATATACATGGGTACTTTTCCGAACTGATTGGTTAGCACGCTCGAACCGCGCAGCGGAAAACTAAATAAGGAAGAAGAATGGACAAGCTTGCGCAGAATATTCAGGAGGCTTTTCTTAACAACGCCAGGAAAGATAAGACATTCTTGACAATTTATCTGATGAGCGGGGTTAAGCTTTCCGGACGGATCAAGAGTTTCGACAAATATTCAGTTGTGCTGGAGGCCAACAACCAGGAACAACTGATCTTCAAACACGCGATTTCTACTGTCGTGGTCTCAAAACCAATGCACAGCGCAGCCGGCCATTCTTCCGCTTCCACCAGTACCCCCGGCGCCCCACTTCCGCCCGCCGAGTCTGTCGACCACGCCTAAGGTGTGCCGGAACGTACCCTCGTCGTTGGCATCCAGCTACGATCTCGCAGACGCTCTTCTCTACCGCACTCCGATTCTGCTGGGAGGACGGCTACAAGGAATCACGAAATCGAGATCACGCCGGAAGAATCTTTGGAGGAGCTCGCAGTTCTCGCCACGAGTGCCGGCGCCGAGGTCATCGACCGGGTCCTACAGATCCGCGTCAGACTCGATCCCGCCACCTTAGTAGGATTCGGCAAGCTCGCCCAGATTCAGCAAAAGGTAGAAGCGGAAGAGATCGAGACCGTCATTTTCGATCATGAGTTGACGCCCACGCAATTGCGTAATCTGGAACGGCGTCTGGGCATTAAGGTGCTCGACCGGACGCAGTTAATCTTAGATATATTTGCCCGCCGTGCGCGCACCAGTGAAGGTCAACTGCAAGTAGAGCTGGCGCAACTGAATTATCTACTGCCGCGCCTGGCAGGACGCGGTACGCAGATGTCCCGGTTAGGCGGCGGCATTGGAACCCGCGGGCCCGGCGAAACTCAATTAGAAACCGATCGCCGCCGCATTGCTCGCAGGATCGCCAAATTGAAACGCGAGATCGAACGTGTTCGGGCTACCCGCGGCGTTCAGCGTTCACAACGGCAAGCCGTACCGCTCTCAACCGTAAGTCTGGTCGGCTACACGAATGCCGGCAAATCCACCCTGTTTAATCGCGTCACCGGCGCCAGCGTTTTGGCCGATGCGCGAATGTTTGCCACCCTCGATCCTACAGTGCGGCAGATCCGGCTGCCTTCCGGCCGCCGGGTGCTACTGAGTGATACGGTAGGTTTCATTCGCAATCTGCCAACAACTCTCGTTGAGGCTTTTCGCGCCACCTTGGAGGAGGTCACAGCGGCCGCCCTCTTGTTACACATCGTGGATATAACCTCGCCAACCGCAGCCGCGCAAACTGCACAGGTCCTGGAGGTGCTTGGGGAAATCGGCGCCGAAACCACGCCCCAGGTGCTCGTACTGAATAAAAGCGATCGGATGCCCCCTGAGTATCGCAACCAGGACCTGGCGACCCTCACCCATAGATTGCTCGGCGAAACGGCGCGGCAGAACGCCACCCAAGCCGTTTTGATCTCCGCCCAAACAGGGGATGGCTTAGATGGGCTATTAAATGTTATCGATCGCCAATTAGCAGAGGACCCGGTAACGCGCCAGAAGTTCAGGCTCCCATTGAGCGAAGGCCGCGCCATGCATCTGCTGCACGACCGCGCTGCCGTAATCTCCAGACACTATGCGGACGATTATTGCGAAGTTGTTGCCGATACCCCGGAATCCATTCGCCAAAAGCTAGCCGAGTTCGTTGTGGAATAGGGAGCTGAACATCGGCAGTTCTGCTTTCGTATATTCGAGCAATGAAGAAAAGTTCTTCTCTATCCATTCTCCCTATGCTGGGATTGACGCTGTGGCTCGCCGGCTGTGAATTCGACAATGTGGTGACCGGCCCAGTCAAAAACGAAGCCATTTCACTCGACCTCAACAACGCGCAGCGCGCCAACATCAATTTCGTGATGCGGGCGGGGGAACTCGAGGTCCGCAGCGGGGCATCCAAGCTTCTCGAAGGCAACGTGGAATATAACGTCCCGAGTTGGCGGCCGCGTGTCACCGATAACAACAACGGACAGACAGCGGACGTTTCTATCGTGCAGCCGGAACGCGGTCATTCCGGCGGCAACTTCCGGAACCGCTGGGATTTTGAGTTGAACAACTCCGTCCTTCTCAATCTGGAACTGAATTGCGGGGCCGGCCGCGCCAGGCTCGAACTCGGCGACCTGAATCTGCAAAATGTGAATCTCCACATCGGGGCCGGGGAAGTGGATCTCGATCTGGAAGGCCACCCCTCCCACGGCTACGAAGTCAACATTGCCGGCGGCGTTGGCAAAGTCATTATTCGCCTCCCACGAAATGTCGGTATCCGGGCGGAAGCCCACGGTGGTCTGGGCAGTATCGAAGTGCAAGGGTTAACCAAACACGATGACTACTACTCGAACGATCTCTACGGAAAAGGAAATGTAAATCTGAATATCCGGGTGGAAGGCGGAATCGGCGAAATCCGTATCCTCGGATGAGGGTTATTCTACTGACACTTGCGCGGAATCCTGCGAAAATGAGGGCACATGACGATCTTGGCCCTCCTTCTTATCGCGGCGTCTATGGCGCAATCCGGCGCGCAAACTCCCGCTGAACCGGCGGAGACTCCGGATGCCGCTTGGAAGATCCTGCAGGCCGGCCTCGACGACAAGAGCGCGGACAAGCGCGCCAAGGCCGCTCACGGGCTTGGTTTTTTGCCGAACAATCCCAAAGCCCAGGAGCTGGCTGAAAAATCTTTAGCCGATCCCAGTGCCGACGTGAGAGCTGAGGCGGCCTCCGCTTTGGGCGAGATGGGAGCCGCCTCGGCCCAGCCCAAGCTCGTGGAAGCGTTGAAAGATAAAGATCTGAAGGTGGTCGTCGCCGCGGCGGCTTCCTTGTATACGTTCAAAAACCCGGCCGCTTACGACGTCTATTACGCGTTGTTGACCGGGGAGCGGAAACGGCCTGGCTTTTTGCAATCCCAGCTTGAAACGCTGCGCGACAAAAAGCAGATAGAAAAGTTCGTTTTCCAGGCAGGACTCGGTTTTGTCCCCTTCGGAGGCATGGGTTTGGAAGCGTGGCAACAGCTAACTCGTGACCCGCTTACGGCCATCCGGGCAGTTGCGGCAGAAAAGCTCGCCACAGACCCGGATCCCACCACAGGGGAGGCTCTCGGGCGCGCCTGTTCCGATAGCAAATGGAGAGTTCGCCTGGCCGCCGTCGAAGCAATTGCAAAGCGCGGCGATCCCAAGCTGCGGTTTTCCGTTGGTCCGCTACTCTATGACAGCAACGACGACGTCCGTTTCGAGGCTGCTGCGACGGTAATCCGCTTGTCTTCGCCTGCTACAGCGCCGGCTCGCAGGAAAGCCCGCGGGCGTTAGGTCTACTGACCCGTAAGCGCAACCGGGCCAAGCCACGTGCCCTTCAGTTCACGTTGCCAAACGGCGCCAGACCGTGCCCGCACAGCGGGTGTAGTGAACTGATAATCGTACAGCAAGACCCGTAGATAGCGCGGTGGCTTCGAAAAGGGCGGCGGATCGAGCAGCCCGAGCACGGCCGGCTGGCCGGTCAAAAGCCGATACAAGAGATTGCGCATCCATTGAGTCTCCTGGACGTCGCCGAGCGCTGCAAACCACATCTGCCAGTCGAGACGAGGTTGGTACGGGGCTATCTGCGGCAGACCGCGATGAAGCTCGCCAGGCTTGTAGCGGAAGGAGTATTCGCGCCAGTTCGCTTGATCGTCAGACCCCTCGATAATGAGTTCGGGGCGCGTCGTCGTCATAGTCGCAAACAGCCCGTAGGTATTGACAAGTTCGAATGGCCCGATGAATACGAACGCCTTACGCGCGAAGCGGACAGAACCTGGTGCAGCCATCCCGATCAGCTCGAGTCCTCCCAGCACCATGAGTAATGCAACCACGAGAGTTGATGCTGTCATCCATGCAGGGCTGGAACCGTAAGCGGCCTTAGATCTTGGAAAAGTTTTGCGGAGGAGACTTGCGATAGGAGCGAACGTCCGATCGTCAAATCCCCATAGGCAAAGCGCTAACGTGAGCAGATTAAAGAAGGCGTAATTTCCGGTGAGGATGATCGCCAATTGCAGAAGCAAGAGGAATCCAACGCCGACGTGGCGCAGCCGCCGCGGACAGAATAAGAGAAACGGCGCAATCCATTCAATCGCCAGAGTGAGCGCCGTCATGGAATCGAGTATCCAGGGCGGCAGGCGATACGCGTAGTAGGCGACCGGGTTTGGAAGTGGCTGTGTCATGAAATGAAAGCGCAGCGCGTGGAAATTGCGCCAGTTTGGATCGTTCGACAAAATCTTGACCAGGCCGGATTCGAACATTAACCGGAACAACAGAAAGCGGTATGCCCAGACAAGCCAGGGTGTGCGCATGAAGAACGCAAGAAATCCTGCCTCGAGTAGCAGCGCATCCCATTGAAAGTTGGAAAAGGGCGCTCCGGTCGAAACAATGGAGAGGTACAGTATCCAGCAGAGGATCGCCGCGACGCGCGAGAAAACGCCAGCCAGTAGTAACAGCGCCGCGATGCAGCCCAGGATGCAGCACGACACCAGGGCCGCGTTAGACGAGTTCAGCCAGAAGAGCGTAGGGATCTGATTGAAGGCCGAAGTGCCGAGTTCACGTTGAATAGCCGGCAGGATTTGTGCGATGGGCAGGATCCCGCCTGAGCCGTACAAACCCGTCATCTGCGGCCACCAGGACGCAAACGCGGACAGATAGACAAGCCCGAGCAGGCGCATAAAAAGTGCTTCGGTTAACTCATAATCGTGCGGCTGGCTGATAATCTGCTGGAACCTTTTCGCTAACGGCCACCGCTCCATGCGCCAGTGATGAGTGTAACGAAGGAGCCTGCGCGCACAGGCGTCTGCGCCCGTCTTGCGCGGGGAATTACTGTATGTGCTATGTTGCGAAAGGAATCGCTTCCACCCGGCGCGGTAGCCAAGTGGTAAGGCAGAGGTCTGCAAAACCTTTATTCGGCGGTTCGATCCCGCCCCGCGCCTCCAACAAATTCGTTCGTGTAAACTTCTTTCTGTAAATTAAGCTCCGGAACACGGAGAAGCTGTTTTGTTCTGGGCCGTAAGCGAAGGCGAGCGAAGGCGAGGCGAAGCGAAGGGCCA
>JAJPJN010000123.1 GCA_021324185.1 Terriglobia bacterium
CCCAGGCGCCGTATGTCGCCCGCAAGCACAGCGCAATGCCGCAGCGCCACGTCGCCCATAGGAGCTATGTACAGATCGAGCGCCGCGGGCTCAATATTTTTGGCTTCTTCGACGATCATCACCAGCCGGTCTTCGCCGATGGAGAATCCTATGCCCGGCGCCGCCACTTTGGAGCCCAAACTCTCCGCCAGCCCGTCATAGCGGCCACCGCCGAGGATGGCGTTCTGAGCCCCCAATGCGCCATGCGTGATTTCAAACGTCGTCCGCGCATAATAATCGAGGCCGCGGACCAGCCGCGGCGTAACCTTATACCCAATGTGCCGGTCGTCCAAAAACTCGCGCACGCGCGCGAAATGATCGCGATCCTGTTCATCCAGCGAATCGAGGATGGAAGGCAGCCGCTCGATAATGGGCTGATCTTGCGGGACCTTGCAATCCAGAACGCGCAGCGGATTCGTTTGCGCGCGGCGCTGGCAATCCGCGCACATGTTCCCCGCCACTTCGGTCAAAGCGGCGCGCAGCACTTGGTTGTAACGCGCCCGCGACTTTTTCGTTCCCACCGAGTTCAGCAGCAGCTCGAAATCGCTGATGCCGAGTTCGCCCAAAATAGTGACCACCAGCTCAATCACTTCCGCGTCGATTGCCGGTGATTCAGATCCGATCGCTTCCGCGCCGATCTGATAGAACTGCCGGTAGCGGCCCTTCTGCGGCCGCTCGCGGCGAAACATCGGCCCGATGTAGTACAGCTTCTGTACGCCCGGTTGTTGATCCAGCCGGTGTTCGATGTAGGCGCGTAAAACCGAAGCCGTGTTTTCAGGCCGCATTGCGAGAACGCTGCCATCGCGATCTTCGAAGGTGTACATCTCCTTGCTCACGATGTCCGTTTCTTCGCCCACGCTCCGGGCAAACAGCGCCATCTCTTCCAGAACCGGCGTGCGGATCTCGTGATAGTTGAAGCGCGCAAAGATGCGGCGCGCAACACTTTCCACCTGGTTCCAAATCTCGCTTGCGGGAGGCAGAATGTCCCGCATGCCTTTCACGCTCTGGATTACGCCGCTTTGTATCCCGCTGCTCTCGCTCAACGCCGCTCGTCCTTATATATCGCGGTGAGCCAGATGTAATTTTCGCAGTTCTTCCGGAACCGCACTTGTTCCTCCGGCGTCACTTCGCGGCGTACTTTCGCCGGGGCGCCCATCACCAGCATGTTGGGCGGCACTTCCATTCGTTCAGGCACCAGCGAGCCGGCCGCCACGACAGCACCCGCACCAATCTTGGCCCCGTTCAGAACAATGGCCCCGATGCCAATCAACGCGCCATCCCCGATCTCACAACCATGCAGAACCGCGCTGTGCCCCACAGTGACCCGGTTCCCGATGATGAGCGGATAAATATCGCGTTCGACATGTAACACCGTGTTGTCTTGAATGCTCGTCTCATCACCGATGCGGATATAGTTCACGTCCCCGCGCGCCGACACGTTCAGCCATACGCTCGAGCGCTCGCCGATGACAATATCGCCCACCAGTTGGGCGCTGGCATCCACATAAGAAGATTGTCCGACGCGCGGCATGTGGCCGCGAAAAGGTCTGATCATGGGTTGCTGGCGCACCGAAGAATGAAATGCCTGTCGTGCGCAGAAGAAAATTCGGCAGAATTTTCTATTTGTAGCTATCGTAGCAGGGGCCGCGCTACAATCGCCGGCGTGCCGGTCTACGTATACATCCTTCTTGCAGCCGGATGGTTGCTTTGGTTCGCGCCGTTCTTGCTGAACAAACGTACCGCCGAGCGCGCCAAAGAAATGGACCGGCGTGCACGCTGGGGCATGGTCATTCAGGCCGTGGCGTACGTAATGCTGTGGCAACGCAGTTTTTGGAAAGAATCACCCTCGCATTGGCGAGTGGCACTCTCTGCCGCTCTATTTCTCTGTGCGATTCTTCTTTCCTGGACCGCCACCCGCGCGCTCGGCCGGCACTGGCGGCTGGATGCGGCACTCAATCCAACCCACGAACTTGTGATCTCTGGACCCTATAAGATAGTCCGCCATCCTATTTACACATCGATGTTGTGCGTTCTGCTCGCCACCGCCATCCTCGTCACGCCGTATTGGTTGTTACTGCCCGCACTCGTCGTCTTTCTTATAGGCACCGAGATTCGCGTGAGAATCGAAGATCGGATGCTGAATTCGCGTTTTGGTGTTCGATTTCAGGATTACCGCCGCCGTGTTGCGGCCTACGTTCCCTACCTGAGATAGAACCGGTCGGGGAAAAAACTGCTATGCGCCCAGAGTGCTTCTGGCGGCCCGGCTTTCCGCAGTATCGGTCATCGAGCGCTGGCCCGCTTCCCGGCGGAAGCGTTCGATCGATGCCGCCAGGGCCTGCAGCGAGATTCGTGAGAAATCGGGAGCAGCAACGGTGCGGAACATCGGGAGGATCTCGGTGAATTTCTCCACCAGGTTGGGATCGCGCCAGCCCCGATCGACCTCCTGCCGGATCATCCGCAATGCATCCTCGGACGACAGAGCGGCTTTGTACGGCCGGCTGGTGGTGAGCGCATCGAATATGTCCGCCAGTTGCAAAATGCGTGCCAGCAGCGGAATCTCTTCTCGCCGCAGGCCATCCGGATAGCCAGAGCCATCCCATCTTTCATGATGGTGCCGGATGATGGGCAGCACAGGCGCCAGAGAACGCATGTTGCTGCAAATTCGCTCACCCCGCTCCGGATGCGACTTCATGATTTCCCATTCTTCCGCCGTCAGCGGGCCTGGCTTAAACAGAATCTGGTCCGGGATGGCGACTTTCCCAATATCGTGCAGGTAGGCGCCGCGCTGTAGCGTCAGAATCTCGCTGCCCGGCAGATTGAGCGCGATGCCCATGGCTGCGCTCATAAGGGCCAGGCGGTGACAGTGCTGCCCGAGAGCCGGATCGCGTTCCTCGACCGATTGCGCCAGGGAAAACAGAACCGTCTCGGAATCATCGAGCGAATCGATCATCGCCTTGTGCCGCAGGCTGGCTTGTACCCGTGCCCGCAGCGCCGGCGCGCGAAACGGCCGGACTAGAAATTCGTCGGCGCCCGCGTCGATCGTATGTACTTCGCTCTCCAGATCGTCCGAATCCGCCATCACGAAGAGCGGCAGGAACTGCGTGGCGGTTGCCTTTTTGAGCATGCGGCAGAATTCCGGCGCCCCCATCTCCGGAACAGCCAGATCCAGCAAAACCAGATCCACCTGGTGAACCGAGATCGCCGCTACCGCTTCCGAAGTCGTCCCGGCTTCCACCACCTCATGATCCAGGGGGCCTAGTGCCTCGCGAATGCTTTTCCGGTCTGAAGGCCTGCCGCCCACAACCAGGATGGTGCTCCGGTTCACCGGCATCGCGCCGGCAACTGTGTTTTTCTGCTGTCCGGCCCAGCTTCCAATCGGAATCACTTTCCCGAAGCTCTGCTCCGGTTGGGCGCCCTTGAACTGTGGCAGATGTGTGCCGTCGTTTGCGCCGATCTTTGCCGGTTCTTCCATAGGGGGCATGGAGAATTCCATTTGCTGCCTGAGCACGATTGCTCTGTCTTTCTATCGACTTCAGTGCGATTTGGCTTTAAGAAATCTGCCCCTTGGGACTACCGTGTGCCGGGCGTTAGTACTAAGACCCTGGATCTAATTCGTTGTCCGACCCCCTCCGCCGGCCTCGCGAGCCTGTCTTGGGCTGCAACCTTTATTACGCCAAATAAGTCTTACCCCTTGTAGACAAAACAAGGTACGAGTCTGTGTCTTCGCCTCCTTCCGGCAAAATGCCCACTACTGTCCGCGTTCGTCCTGTGCGTCTATTGATCATTGAGGATAATCCCGGCGATGTGCGCCTCCTCGAAGAGGCCTTTGACGAACTGCATGCCAACGTCAAAATCCAGGTGGCCAAGGACGGCGCCGAGGGCATCGATGCCGTCGGGCGCGCCGGCGCGGGAGGGAAAGAGGCGGCGCCGGATTTGATCCTTCTCGATCTGAACCTTCCCAAAGTCAGCGGCCACGAAGTGCTGAACAAAATTAAATCCGATCCGCGCACTCGTCACATTCCGGTGATCATCCTTACCTCGTCGCGCGCCGAATCGGATGTTCGCCGTGCCTATCAGGGCCACGCCAACGCGTGTCTTCGCAAGCCGTCCACGCTCGAGGGCCTGCTCACGACCGCACGCGACGTCAAGAATTTTTGGATGGAAACGGCCACCCTGCCGACTTGAGTTGCGGCGCAGCCCGCCTGCTTGCGCCCACAGTAAAAAATTTCTTGCCCGGCCGCGCGGCAGCGCGCTTTTCCGTGCTTAAATGACTTCTGTAGGCTTCCGTATTGGAAGCCTTTTCTTATCCAAAAGGAGTACATTCGCTGAGCACGAAAGTTGCCTCTGTTGCGCAAGTGCGCGAGCCCGCCGACCGCTGGACGATCACCGATGCCTCCGAACTCTACGACGTGGCCAGTTGGGGCAAAGGCTATTTCTCGGTTGGCCCAAACGGCAACTTCTTCGTTCACCCCACCAAAGAGGCCGCCCGCAGCATCGACCTCAAACAGCTCGTCGACACCTTAGAGTGGCGCGGTATCAGCCTGCCCATTCTGATTCGCTTCGCCGACATTCTCAAGCACCGGCTCGGCGAAATGCATCAGGCCTTCGAATCTTCCATCCGCGAACACGGTTACCAGGGCGGCTACTGCTGCGTTTACCCGATTAAGGTGAACCAGCAGCGGCAAGTGGTGGAAGAAGTGTTCAATTTCGGACGCGCTTACAACTTCGGCCTCGAAGCCGGCTCCAAACCCGAGTTGCTCGCCGTTCTCGCCATCGCCGATAATTCCACGCCCATCATCTGCAACGGCTTCAAAGACGACGAGTACATCGAGATGGTGATGCTCGCCAAAAAAATCGGCCGCCGCATCACGCCCGTGGTGGAAAAATTCACCGAGCTGGAGCTGATCGCCAAGCACGCCGAGCAAGTGGGCGTGAAGCCGAACATCGGGCTGCGCGTGAAGCTCGCCAGCCGCGGCTCGGGCCGCTGGAAATCCTCGGGCGGCTATCGCTCGAAATTCGGTCTCACGGTGAGCGAAGCCCTGAAAGCTGTCGATTATCTCAAGCAGCGCGGTCTGGAACACTGCCTGCAGTTGCTGCATTTTCACCTTGGCAGCCAGATCACCAACATCCGCCAGATCAAAGCCGCTGTCATCGAAGCGGCGCGCATCTATGTCGATCTGAAAAAGCTTGGCGCGGGCCTCAACTACTTAGACGTTGGCGGCGGCCTCGGCATCGATTACGATGGCTCGCAGACCGATTTTGAATCGAGCGTCAACTACACGCTCGAAGAGTACGCGCGCGATGTCGTCTATCACATCCAGAGCATTTGCGATGAGGCCGAGGTGCCGCATCCGGTCATCGTCAGCGAAAGCGGCCGTGCGGTGGCCGCCTACCATAGCGTGCTGGTCTTCAATGTTCTCGGCGTGAGCGGGTTCGGTCAGGAGGATCTGCCCGCGAGCATTCCAGAAGATGCCGAACAGCCGCTGCTCGATCTTTTCGAGACGCATCGCTCGGTAAACAAAAAAAATCTGCTCGAAACGTATCACGATGCGCAGCAGGCGCTCGATTCGGCGCTGAACTTGTTCAGTCTTGGCTATCTGACTCTGCAGCAGCGCAGCCTGGCTGAAAACTTCTACTGGGCGATCTGCCGCAAAATACTGAAATTTGCGAGCGAGCTCGATTATTTCCCCGAAGAACTCGAAGGCCTCGACGCGCTGCTGTCGGACACCTACTTCTGCAATTTCTCGCTGTTTCAGAGCATGCCCGATAGCTGGGCAGTTAAGCAACTGTTCCCGATCATGCCCATTCACCGGCTTAACGAACAGCCCACCCGCCACGCCGTTTTAGGCGATATCTCGTGCGATTCCGACGGCAAGGTAGATCAGTTCATCGATCGCCGCGATGTCAAAAAGACCTTGCCGCTGCACAGCTTCAATGGCCAGCCGTATATTCTGGGCGCATTCCTGCTCGGTGCGTACCAGGAGATCCTGGGCGATCTGCACAACCTTTTCGGCGATACCAACGCGGTGCACGTCAGCCTGGACGAAAACGGAGAAGTGGTTCTCGAAACCGTCGTTCAGGGCGACACCGTGCGCGAAGTTTTGAACTACGTGCAGTACAACGCGCAGAACCTGGTGGATGCGTTCCGCAAAGATGTAGAAACGGCGGTGCGCGAACAGCGTATCGGTTACGAAGAATCCGGCCGCCTGCTTAAGTTCTACGAAGAGGGGCTGCAGGGCTACACGTACCTGGAGCAGTAAGTATCTGCCCGGCCGCAACGGCCTGAAGCTGCGCTTCGGGTTCGGAACGCTTCGCCGAGAGCGCTTCTGTTACAAAGCGCTCAATCGCACTCGCCAGCACAGAGAACTGTTCAAAGAAGACGGGCTTATTCAAAAAGAGCGCCGCGCCGAGTGAAGAACACGTGGCCGGATCGTCAGGATTATCGGATCCCGTTAACACTGCGACCGGAATGGAAGCGAGTAGCGGATCGGCCTTCAGTGTGGCCAGAACCTCCGCGCCAGGCTTGCCGGGCAGGTTCAGATCCAGAAAAATAACGTCGGGCCGGTATGGCCGGCCTCCGCCGCGATTCTCCAATCGCTCGAGCGCATCGGTACCGTCGCTCGAAATTGTCAGGCCATGCGCAAGACAAGTCATACGCAGAATCCGCTTAAACAGCAGGATATCTGCAGGATTATCCTCAACCAGAAAGATCTCAACACTGGCCGGGACCTGGTGTTCGCGAGATTGTTGCACTAGGGTACGGATTAAATACTAGCAGAAGTAGTAACGTTGAACCAGTATATCTTCGCACCTTTTTACATAAATTAAGGCTCTTTTTTTGCTGCGCTTGTGGAAGATTGCGCCGCGCTTGCCAGCCCCTGCAGGCGCAATTGGGCAAACGAATAGTTGGATAAACGAATGCCCTCTTCCTTGGGAACGCTTTGGTAATATTGCGCTGCCGCGTCCGTCACGCCGGAGTTTTCGCAAATTATTCCGAAAATCGTGTGCATTTCACCGGGATCTCCGGAAATAGAGGCAAATTTGTAAGCCGTCCCCAGCGCATCCTTCAGATCGAAAGCGTTGGCTTGAGCGATCGCAAGCGTGTGGAGAATCGCAGGCGAACTGAAGTTTGCCAGTTCGGCCGCTTTCGTCGCCGCCGCTTTGGCGGCTTCGGCATTTTTCTGGGTGAAGAGAGTCACCCAGGCGAGTTCATTCCAATCGGCCGCCGTCGCGCCGGGAGCTGCGGTGATTTGTTTCGCCAGTTCTGCGGCTTGAGCGTAGTTTTGCTGCTGCGCCAGCAGATGCTCCTCCAGGCGCAAAGCAAGCACGCCATTCGCATCGTGCCGCAAGGCATCGATCAGCGGTTTTGCCTCGGCTGTCCGGTTACTCAGAATGAGGCTGTCTGCGAGGAGAAAAGTGAAGGCAGGATCGGATGGATTCTTTTCATGCAAGCGCTCGAAAATGCCGACGGCTTCCTGAGGTTTGTTTTGCGATAAAAGAAGCTCGGCAGAGACGCGGTCTAATTCCGTCTGGAATTGGGCCTCCGGTAATTTGGGCCGGCCGGCCGCTTCACGGCCCCAATCGAGCCACTGCCGCGCGGCCTGCATATTTCCCGCACGAGCCTGCGCCGCTGCCTGACTGGAAGCCACCTCGCTGTTCACCAGGCCGGCCACAACGTACGTGCTGCCCTGTTTGATGACATACGCCACCGGCGCGGGCGCTGCATTCGCTGCCCCGGAAGCCTGAATGCGAAATCCGGTTGCATCACTTCCTTCGGCGGTAAACGAAAGCGTGGTATTGATCAGGTCCGACAAATAAGGCCAGGCGCCGGAATTCTCCGCGCCGCTCAGCAGCGAGTGGAAAAGCTGAACCACGGCGCTGCGTTGCGCCTCCAGCGTGCTGCTGGTTTCAGCCGGAACGTACTTCTTCCAGTCTGCCGGCGTCTCCGGGTCCAATACGGATTGAATGTAGCGCTCGAACGCCGCAATAGCGGGTTGTTTCGAAATCGTGCTCTCGTCGAAGATGCGCACGCGGTCCAGCCGTTCGAGATCGGCCTGCGCCACGCCTGGTCCCTTGCCGGCGAGATGAAATACGCGCGCAGCAGCCTGATACTCTCGCGCGGAAATGAGATGGCGGCCCGCCAGCACCAGCACTAAACGGCGATCGTTGACTGAAGGAAACCGGAACTGAAGCTCATCTCGAAAATCGGCTTCGGACTGCGATGCCGCCGCCTGCGCCCACTTGATCGATTGATCGGCCGTATCGGCTTGCGGATAGTTGAAAAACTGGCGCAGGTCTGCGTACTTGTGCGCGTGGAGAAGCAGCAAAGCGTAATCGTTCAACTTGCCGTTGCGCGCGATTGCGTTCAGGTCGAGACCGTTGTAGATATTGATGGCATCGGCGAGCCGGGCAGAGCGGCCATAATGAACACCGGCGGCGTTGTAGCTATAGAGATCGGCGAGCCGGATTGCGGCAGAAGGGTCGTCATGCGCCAGATCCGCAGCCTGTTGTAAATTCTTTTCCGCTTCGGCCGCATTCATGCCGGGCGCGAGCAGCCGGCCATATGGATCGTGCTCGTAAATCCAGCCGAGGCGTCCATAAATTGCCGCCAGCCTGGCATCTGCCGGGCCGGACTTCGCTTCGTTTCCAGAGTTGCGTTTGAGCAGATCGTCACAGAGCTTCAGCGCCTGCGTGCGCGCGCCGACCAGTACATAGCCGCTTGCCAGCCGCAACACAGGGTTCACGGCGCTCCCCGCTGCTCCGGCATCCTGCCGCAGAAGCTTGATCCCGGTTGCAAAATCGCCGGCTTGAATCTTGGCCATCGCGACATTTTCAAAGTCGATGCGAACGGAGGCTTTGCTCGAAATCGCCTGAGCATCTTTGCGCATCGCGTTCACCTCTTGGGGCGTCATGCGCGTCTTGGGCTGGATCAGCGTGTACGTAAGCCGCAGGCTGCCGTCGCTATCGAGTTTGATTGCAGTGGTGATGGAGAGCGGCCCCACATTCGTTACGGGGACAGAAGGCAGTTGTTTGAAGCGGTAGCCCGCAGGCAGCCAGACGTGGAATGAATTCACCGTAGTAAATCGGGGTGCGATATAGAAACCGGTAGTCCGCGCGGTGGCGGAGCCTGTTTCGCCCGCGCTCTCGAGAAGAGCGGTAAACCGCTGCAGATTCAAGCGGGCGATGCTCGGCAGATCGATAAACCCGCCGTCATCCGATATATAAGTTCCGTTGAACCCCTGGCCGGTTATTTGCAGGCGGCAGGTTTCAAGCAGGCGATGCGCGTCGGACGTTTTGGTGGAATCCGCCGTCTGCCCGCCGTTATTCCGGAAGATCTGACTGATGATCCTTTCTTTCTGCGCCTCATCCGGCGTTGCGATCTGCGCAATCGCGGGGCGCAGCCCGTCTTCGAAAGATCCGAAGACTACAATCGTTTCCGACACCTGAGCCGGCAGTCCATCGCCGATGCGAACTTCTGTTTCGGTGACCTGGCGGTTATCTTTCTCTGTTGAGGCCGGAATGTGTACCAGTTGAGTTGTTGCAGGATCGATGATGAGCGCCCAGCGGTCCTGATCGGCTACCGGAAGGCGCGCAACGGAAACGTACTCGGCTGCGGGATCGATCCAGAGAGGGGCCGGCCCGGGCACGTACACCAGCGCGTGATGAAACGCCTCGAAGCCCGGGAGTGCCGGGATGGCGTCGAGGTAAGGCGCCGGGCTGATGAGCGCCAGTTTCGCTGTAATGCCGGCCTCGGCCAGTTTGCCGATGAGAAGCGCTGCTTCATCTTTCGAATCGCCAGCGCCGGATTTCAGAACGTCCGCCGCGGCGCGTGGCGCAATGGCGGCAGATTCGAGGTCGGTACTGGTATCCTGCACCTGTTTGCGAAGGTCCTCATAGATCTTTTCAACCGTGGCTAATTGATCGCCGCTGAATGGTGCTCGCGGCGCGGCACCTGCGGTGGACTTGCTGATGACGCCTGCATACCACTGCGCGATCGCCTGCCAGGAAGGAACGTTCGTGAAAACGATGGAGGGCGACGGAGCGACATCGGGCGGCAGAAACGGCAGCGGCGCCGCGGCGCGGATGTTGGCAGCTTCTACCGCTACGGCATGGCCTTGCGGCGTTGCTTCCGGGGTGGTTCGGGCGCCGGGAAAGCTGCGCGCTTCTACGTGAAGATCGGAGGGCGAGGCGCTCGCGATTGTCGCTTTGAAATGCACGATGGGAAGTCCGGTAGGAACGCGGAGGAGGCCGAAACGCCCGCCGGGAAACGCGGGCTCGCGGTCGCTTTCCTGGATCTGCATTTCGACGACGCTATCTATATCCACATCGGGCAACACGATCTGGAGAAGTTTGATGACGCCGGCTGCACTGGGATCCAGCGGGTCCTTTTCGGTCATGCCGTTGTTTTCGAGTACATGCGCTTGTCCGTCGCCGGTGATGACGCGGCCGTTTACCTCGGGCCGGTTTTCCCGCGCCAGGGACCAAGAGAGCGTGACATTCTGAACCGGTTCGATGCCCTGCGCGCGCATCACTTTGGTGACGATGCGAGTCGTTTTGTGGAGCCGGCCGGCCGCATCGATTTGCGCGGAAATCGAACAGTCGAGAAGCATCGCCGGCGTCCCTTCCGGAGCTTGATAACGCGCTGCGGCGGCCAGCACCGAATGCGGATCGCTGCTGAACAGCGGTAGCGTCCAGGTCTGGGCAAAACAGCCGCAGGCGGCAAGCAGGAGCGAGAGGAACAGGCGTTTGGGACGCAAACATGTAAAAGGATAGCGAAGGTAGCGGTCAGTGATCAGCTCTCAGCGGTCAGCTAATAAGGAAAATGTTTTTTGCCTTTTAAAAGCTGAGGGCTGATTGCTCCATTCACGCTGCCATTTGGGCGAAGTTTTTGACGAAGTCAGGGCCTCCGAAGCGTTCCATTTGGGTTGCGGCGCGGATTCCGGCGGCGATGGCGTTCGATTGTGCCTGCTCGGCACG
>JAJPJN010000134.1 GCA_021324185.1 Terriglobia bacterium
AGTGGAGCTGGAACGAGCGCAGGGCTACAGAATGATGGTGCAGCCGGAAACCGAGATTCTGCCCGGCGATGCGGATGCCGATGCAAGCCTGCATACCGGCCGCATCGTCGCCGTGTATGAGGCGGCCTCGAAGATATCGACGCGCGTTTTCCGGACGCTGCTGCACCGGATACTCGAAGAATGTCCCATGCCAGAAGATGCCCTGCCGGAAAGCGTGCGCCAGCGGGCCGGATTGCCGCCGCTTGCGGAAGCCTTGCGCGAGGTCCACATGCCTGAGCATGATGCCGACCTGATATTGCTCAATGAGTTTCGAACGCCGGCGCAAGTGCGACTGATTTTCGATGAATTTTTTTGGCTGGAATGCGGGCTGGCACTTAAGAAGAACAAAGCGAAGAGCGCAGATGGAATTTCCTTCGCTTTAAACGAACGCATTCGCGAGCAGATTAAGAAAATGCTGCCCTTTAAGCCGACGGCTGCGCAGCGGCGGGTAATGCAGGAGATCGCAGACGACATGAAGCGGCCGCATCCGATGAACCGCCTGTTACAGGGCGACGTCGGCAGTGGAAAAACGATTGTGGCCACGCAAGCAGCCGTAATCGCAATCGAAAACAAGCACCAGGTTGCCGTGCTTGCACCGACGGAAATTTTAGCGGCGCAGCATTATTCCTATTTCAAGCGCTTGCTCGAAAAGCTCGGGTATGTGGTTGCGTTGCTCACAGGATCTGCGAGCCCGCGGGAAAAGCAGCAGATTAAGAACCTGATCAGTGAAGGATTGGTTCAGGTGGTGATCGGAACGCACGCAATCATCCAGCAGGACGTTTCGTTCGCCAACCTCGGTTTGGTAATTGTAGACGAGCAGCACCGGTTTGGCGTGCGGCAGCGTCTGGAATTGATGAAAAAAGCCCAGCAGCCCGATGTGCTGGTGATGACCGCCACGCCGATCCCGCGCACCCTGGCGTTAACCATCTATGGCGATTTGGATGTTTCGATCATCGATGAACTGCCGCCCGGACGAAGGCCGGTGATCACGAAACACGTCTCCGAGAAAGCGGTCGAGGGGATTTACAGCTTCATTGCTCAGGAGATTCGAGCGGGACGCCAGGCGTACGTGGTGTATCCGGTGGTAGAGGAAACCGAAACATTGGCGGTGAAGGCCGCCGAGCAGATGTTCGAGCATCTATCCACCAAAGTTTTTCCGGGCATCCCGGTGGGTTTGCTGCACGGCCGCTTGCCAAGCCAGGAGAAAGAACTTGCGATGCAGGAATTTCAGGCCGGCAGAACCAAGATTCTGGTTGCCACAACGGTGATTGAGGTGGGAGTGGATGTACCGAATGCGTCGGTGATGGTAATCGAACAGGCGGAACGGTTCGGGCTTGCTCAAATCCATCAATTGCGAGGCCGCGTGGGTCGCGGCGCGCATCAGAGTCACTGCATTCTGGCGACCGGCAAAATGAACGATATTGCCCGGGAGCGAATTCGCACACTCGTGGAATCGAATGACGGCTTTTATATCGCGGAGATGGACATGAAGCTGCGAGGGCCGGGCGAGTTTTTCGGCACCCGGCAATCCGGAATTCCCGGATTGCGCTTAGCGGATTTGATACGCGACACAGACATTCTGGACATGGCGCGCGCGGAGGCAAGAGGGCTGATTCAGGAGCGGAAGGACCCGGAGGAGATGCGCGCGGTAGTGCGCTATATACAGGAACACTGGCAGCGGCGATACGGATTGGTGCAGGTGGGTTGAACGGATAGTGCGGGTCATCGCGGGACGGTTTCGCAGCCGGAAATTAAGATCGGTTCCGGGGCTTCAAGTGCGCCCGACGCCGGATCGTTTGCGCGAGGCCTTGTTCAACGTACTGGCGCCACGGTTGGCAGGCACAACATTTCTCGATGCCTACGCCGGCAGCGGCGCGGTTGGAATTGAGGCGCTAAGCCGCAACGCGAAACACGCGATTTTCATTGAGCGCAGCGCAATGGCGCTTCAGGTTTTGCGCGGGAATTTAGAGTCCCTCGGAATTACGGGTGAGGCCTCCGTGGTGCGGGGCAGTGCGGCAGCCCTCTTACATAATTACCCGTGTGATATCGCATTTCTCGATCCGCCGTACGAACAGGTGAACGAGTATGCCGCTTCGATGAATGCGCTGGCTGCGACGCAGGTGCAATTGATCATTGCACAGCACTCGTCGAAGCTGGTTCTAGATGAACAGTACGGGCCGTTCTACAAAGTGCGGGTGTTACGGCAAGGCGATAACTCATTAACCTTCTATGAGCCAGGCGAGCAAACCTCAACCGGCGAGTAGGATGTGCACGTCCATCACGTTTGTTCCGGTGGGACCGGTTTTGATGAGGTCGCCGAGTCTTTCGAAGAACGGATAGGAATCGTGGCTGGATAAAGAGTCGCGCGCGTCCAGACGGAGTTCACGAGCGCGTCTGAGAGTATTGCCGGTGACGATCGCGCCCGCCGCATCGGTCGGACCATCCGTTCCGTCCGTACCCGCGCTGAGAACGAGAACGTCACGCACCCCATCAATTTCAATGGCTGCTGCCAGCGCGAACTCCTGGTTGCGCCCCCCTTTGCCTTTGCTCCCTACCGACACGGTAGTTTCGCCACCGGATACGATGCAAGCCGGCGGGTTGACCGGATTGCCAGACGACCGCATCTCGCGTAAAATCTGCGCGTGAACGCCCGCAACCTGACGCGTTTCACCCTGCAGCGTACTCGACAGCAGAAGCGAGCAGTACCCCAATTCATCGGCTTTGGCCGCCGCAGCACAAAGCGCCGTACGGTTGTCGCCTACGATGACGTTGAATACGTTTCTAAAAGCGGCATCTCCGGGCTTCGGAGTTTCCGGGATAGCCCCGGCTTTGCCCTCTTCGAGATGCGCGCGTACGGATTTCGGAATGCGGCCGAGCAGGCCGAATTTATCGAGTATCGCGAGCGCGTCGCTGTAGGTAGAAGAATCCGGAACGGTTGGGCCCGAGGCAATCACTTGCGGATCGTCGCCAACGACGTCTGAAAGTAATAGACTGAGCACGGTAGCCGGATAGGCCAGAGCGGCAAGACGGCCGCCTTTCAAACGGGATAGATGCTTGCGCACCGTGTTCAGCTCGTGAATGTTTGCGCCGGCCCGCAGCAGAAGGTCAGTTGTCTTTTGCTTATCTTCGAGCGAAATTCCGGCGGCGGGAGAAGGCAGCAGCGCAGAAGCTCCGCCTGAAATGGCGCAGATGAGCAGGTCACGCGCGTTCAGCTCGCTGAGCAAAGTATGAAGGATCAGCGAAGCCTGCACGCCGCGTTCATCCGGAATTGGATGAGCGGCTTCGAAGATTTCACAGTGCTTCACAGCGCTGGGCGCATGACCTTCTTTCGTCAGCACCATACCGCCGCTCAGCTTTCGGCCGAGCACATCTGCCACGGCCTGAGACATCGGCACGGCTGCCTTGCCGACGGCCAGCAGAAAAATGCGATCGAATTTGCTTAAGGACAGGCGCGCACGGCCGGCGCGCAATACACCTTTGGTAATGCGCAGGTGCTTGCGGACAGCATCTCCGGCATCGGCCGCTCGCAAGGCAGCATTCAGAATCGCAGCGGCGTCATCACGCAGTTTTTTTTCCGGGATCGCTACGTTTTTCAAAAGATTGGCAACCCCAGTATGCGGCCGGCAATCTCCCGAATGTCGTCGGAATCGACGGGTATGCGAAAGTCGGCGCGCGCGTAAAGAGGCTGGCGAGCCTGGTAGAGCTTGGCAAGTGCGTCCCGGTCTCTTGCCAAAGGCCGTGTTCGATCGCCGTTAAGGCGG
>JAJPJN010000005.1 GCA_021324185.1 Terriglobia bacterium
AGAACGTGATGTTCCGCTACGACGGCAACGGGTTATTCTCCCTCGGCGATCTTCCGACGATCGCGTCCGAATTCGAAAAACATTTTCATTCGACGCTCCCGGTGAGTGCGCGCGGCCAAACTTTGGTGCACCA
The DNA here is from genome assembly GCA_021324185.1 of Terriglobia bacterium. Lineage (GTDB taxonomy): Bacteria > Acidobacteriota > Terriglobia > Bryobacterales > Bryobacteraceae > Bog-105. The sequence goes on from JAJPJN010000005.1 coordinate 134, forward strand.
ATCTATGGGACTGGATCATCGCAATCGCGTCGATATAGCTTTAAACCCGGATAGCCCGGAAGGCGTCTGGCTGCGCCAGCTATTAGAGCACCTGCACGTGCCTTACCTGGCATTCCGTGCCGCCGTTGCAGGGGCGGCAACTGCCCCGCACATTCACATCGGCCCTGAAAGCACGCGCTTGAAACTGGCGAGCCGGTAAGCTGGCGCAGTTGCTCGGCTACACTGCTATAGAATGCCAGCCGAGCGCATCCTCCTCACATCTGAGCAGATTCAATCGCGTGTACGCGAGATGGCCGGCCAGATTGAGGCCGATTATCCGCCTGGACCGATCTATATTGTTTCGATCCTCAAGGGATCGTTTATCTTTGTCGCCGATCTGTCACGCGCCCTGAAGCGGCACTGTGTACGGATCGAATTCATGGGCATTTCGAGTTACGGAAATCAAAAGACCAGTTCAGGACAGGTGAAAGTAACGCGCGATCTCGATGTCAATATTGAAGGCCAGCATGTGCTGATCGTTGAAGACATCATCGACAGCGGCGTGACGCTGAGTTACCTGACGCGCGTGCTGGAGCAGCGCAAGCCCAAATCGCTTGAAATCGCGACGCTGCTGGATAAACCGGAGCGGCGGATCCGGCCGGTCCGCGTCAAGTATGTAGGTTTTCAGATTCCCGATGAATTTGTGGTCGGTTACGGGCTGGACTATGCGGAAGATTACCGCAATTTAAGCGACATCCGCGTTATCGACGGCGAAGCTACTGATTCTGAGCAGGCGGCTCTTTTTCGGTAAGCTTATCCAGCGCTGCTTGCATCTGTTGAACCCAACCTGCGGTTTCGCTTTCCATCGCTTTCTCGGTCTGATCGACCAGAACATCTATGTTTTTCCGACGGCTTTTTTCCCAACCTGATAACGCCCTCCACCAGCAATCGATGTTACGCAGGCTGGCGAGCGACTGGTTGTACTGTATCAGCGAGGTTTCCGTCTGGTCAGCTTGCAGTTTGGTTGTGAATGCCGTCACAACCGCAGTGGCGACCGCAACCCAAATGTCCAAGTGAATCGCGGCCAGAAGAGTTCCAATGCCGCCTGCTAAATAGATAAAAAGCTGTATTGCGGTTAGCTTGCGAGAGAGCTTGCGCGTTTTGGAAACAAAGTAGTTGATCTGGTCCCCCAGCCGCTCCACGACATATTGTTCGGGCGAGAGGAAGCTGATTCGCTTCGGATCTGGTCTGGGATCTTCGGTCAGGCTGGTTTTATTGACTTCGCTCTGTTCGAGTGCAGAAAGTATGTCTTTCAGTTTTGCCGCCAGTTTTGATTCGCGGGATGCCAATTCGCATTGCTCGTCGCTATAGATGCCAGCCTTCGCGCGAAAACGGAAGATCTCGCGTTTGAGAGCCTCGGCTGCGCCGCGCAGAAGAATCCATTTGTTGCCATCGCGGAAATGGCTGTTGTAGGCGCCGATGACGGAGATCAGTATGGGAGCAATGATGACCATCAAGTGGAGCGGAAAAGCATCGCCAATAACTCTCGTCAAAATCGCCAGAAGGGCGGCGACGACAGCTAAAACAATGAGCACTCCCTCGATGCGGCGGAAAAGCGTCTGTTTACGTAAAGCGGTCAGATCGAGCTCATCAAAACGTTCCCAGGCTTGTTTGAGTGTTTCTAAGGCGGCGCTCGAATCCACCTGCGCAAATAGCTGGCGGCGAAGATCGTCCAAGTTGCCGTCCACCGTGGACTGATACACGGTTGCAGTTTCCACGATTTCGCGGAGATCGGGATCCAAAGGCGGCGCCGGCAGTGTACCGTCCGGCTGGGTTGTCATCGCGGCGATGATCTGGTCGGCCAGACCGCCCGTTTTGGCCACAACAATAACCGGCCAATCGAGCCGTGCGCATTGAACAATAGATTTTTTGTGTTCATCCGTTCCGCCAAAAAGTAGGGCAACAGCGCGCTTTGGCACAGACTGGCTTGCAAGGACATCCGCTATCTTCAACGTGTATTTAGCACTGTGATCCCAGGCTGCCGGCAAACGGACGATCTGCTGATGGTTCGGATCAATATCGGACGCCTGCCGGTCATTCGAAACAATTCCAAGTAGCTGCGGCGTCCGATCCTGATCGATTGCGGCGCTGGCGATCGCGGCTGCGCATCCACAGCACTTCGCATCGTCGACAATAATGGCCCCAACTTCGAGAGCAACTGGCGCCACGGCCCGTTGAAAAATGGAGGCGGCCGGGCCGCTACAGCTAGCCGGGAAATCGCCGAGAAGAAAAATAAGCGGCGAGGGCGGAAGCTGAAGCTGCTTTAGCGAGTCTGCAATCGGCGTGGACGGATCAATATCGATGATGGTCTGCGGCATTGTCCAGAATGCCAGTTACAATATCACGAGCCATGGTGATCGCGCTTGCGGGACGTCGAATCGACGCTGCAGATGCCGAGACCAGCAGGTTCCCGCTTTCCCAGGTAGAACGCGTACGCCAAAGGGTACGCGAGCTATTTACTAAGTACCGCCCCGCTGCTTTAGTCTGTTCGCCAGCTTGCGGCGCCGATCTGATCGCTTTGCAGGTAGCTGCGGAGCTGGGCATCCGGCGGCGCATTGTTCTGCCCTTTGCTCCCCGGCAGTTTCTTCAAACATCTGTAGCGGACCGGCCCGGCGACTGGGCTGATGTTTACCAGGAGATGATCCAATCGGCCCAAGCCGAGCGCGACCTGGTCATTGTTGGTGGCGACCCGGTTGATGACCAAATCTATCTCCGAACGAACGAGGCGATTCTGGACGAAGCTGTCGAGCTATCGAAAGCTTCAGACGGCAAAGTTGCCGTGGTTCTGGTTTGGGATGGACGGCCGCGCGGCGCGGGCGATGTAACAGCGGCTTTTGGAACGAAGGCGGAGGAGCGCGGATTTCCGGTCGAGATCATCCGGACAGATCAAAATCCCGCCCAGCGCGACATGTCCGGAGCCTCCAGTCCGAACTGATCCAACAACCGGCCCACGATGTGATGAATGGCGTCGTCGAGAGTCTTGGGGTGATTGTAAAACGCGGGCACGGGAGGAAAAATCACCGCGCCCATGCGGGTGAGCGCGAGCATATTTTCCAGATGAATTTCACTGAAAGGGCTCTCGCGCGCCAGCAGCACTAATTTGCGGCGCTCCTTCAGAACAACATCGGCGGCACGGGTAATCAGGCTATCGCTATAACCGGTACGAATGGCTGCCAGAGTTTTCATGCTGCAGGGCGCGATGATCATTCCGTCTGTTTTGTAGGAGCCGCTCGAAATCGGAGCTGCCTGGTTGTCGTAATGGTAGACGGCGGAGGCGAGCCCCTCGACTTTTTCTACCGGATAACCCGTTTCGGCGGCAATGGTTGTACGCGCCCATTTGCTGAGGATCAGATGCGTTTCTATGGAGAGCTTTCCGAGCGCCTCCAGCGTTCGGATGCCGAAAATAGCGCCGGAAGCGCCGGTAATACCGACTACGATTCGCATATGAGCGCGGCCATTCTATCTGGACGCCAGTTCGGCGAGAAGCACCTGGATCGCCCGATCGAGCTGGCTATCTTTGCCGCTGCTTGCTTCGCCAGCAGGCCGCGCCACCGGTACATCGACCGGGCGCGGATGCATCTCCATCGTCTGGCCATCGGCAGCCTGCACGCGAATGTGTGGCACGCGAATGATGGAACCGTCAATAAGAGGCGTGTTGTAGGTGTAAACGATCCAGCCGGCAGTCGGCTCGCCTACCACTTTGCCCAGTTTGAGGCTTCTGTATCCTTCCGTAAAATCCTCCGCATCGGACAGGGATCCCTGGTTGGTGACCAGAACCGTGGGTAAACCTAATGCGCGCTGGCCGAGATAGGGACGAGCCGGCGCCGGACTGCCCCCGCGCGGCGTCATGGTGAGATAGTTCCTGCGCGCGAAGACGTCGATGGCATATTCATTCACAAAGCCGCCATTGTTATCGCGAATGTCGACGACGACTCCTTGCCTGGTCTGGTTCTGAACATCCAGATCGATGAATAGCTGATTCAGGGATTGCGATGACATGTCCAGGATGTGAACATAGCCCAGCTTTCCGCCGCTTGCACGCTCGACATAGGCGCGATTCGCCTCGACCCAGGCGCGGTAGAGCAGTCCTTTTTCAACCGTCAGTCCAACGGGCCGGACAATCGCTTCGCGAGTCTTGGCCGGATCTGCGGTACTGGCGATCTGTAATACAACGCGCCGGTCCACTTTGTTCTCCAGCAGCTCATCGAGATTTGTTTCCGGTCCGATTTTTTCGCCATCTACCGCAACCAGCAATTCGCCGGGCTTGATGCTGCCTTCGAGCGCCGCAGGACCAAGCGGAATCACCTCGCGAATGACAAGGCCTTTGCCGGATTCGTAGGAGTCGCGGTCGAAGCGCAAGCCCAGGCGTCCAACCGGCGTTACTGCGGGAGAAAACGGGCTCGGCTGCGCTGCCGGCGTCCTCGGCGGCGCATTGATGCCCGAATGAGACGAGTTCAACTCGCCGATCATCAGGCTCATCATGCGGCGCATTTCATCGGGGGTGCGGCTCCCTTCTACGTAGGGCAGGTATTCATCACGAATCCGGCTCCAGTTTTTGCCGTTGAACTCAGGGTCCCAAAAGCGCTTGTTGAGCAGCGCCCAGCCCTCTTCGAAAGCGGCCATCTTTTCGGCATCGAAATCGACATCCATGCCAGCGGTGACATTAATGGTTTTCGGCACATGGGTGTCAACCGGCATGGATGTGACATGGCCGCCATCTAGGTAAAAGAGTTGCTTGGAATCGGGAGTAAATTCGTAACGGCTCTTAGGAGTCGCTGTCGAAGTAAGTTGACGAGGCGTGCGCGGGCCGGGAGCTAACTCATCCAGCGAATAAGAATAGAGATTACGCTCGTTTCCAGTCACGGCCATGAAGACAAGCGTTTTACCATCCGGGCTAATGACGGGCTGGCCGCAATCAAAACCAAGTGGAAGAAAGCTGAGGCGTTCGCGTATGCCTTCAAATACAACGCGCACCGGTTGCGCTTTGGCGGCAGGTTTCGACGCACGATCAATAGGAGCCGGAGCTGCGGTCTGCTTCGGAGGCGCTGTTTCCGATTTGTCAGGGGGCTGTTCTGGTTGCGTGGTAGGCGTGTGATCGGGTTGTGTGTTGCGGAAGAGATCGCGAAACTGATCTTCACGAAATTTTGGCAGATGCGGGATGAGATCGACCCGCGCCATCTGGGATGGCTCGCTACGTTGGGCAGTATCAAAAAGTAAATACTCGCCGTTAGGAGCCCATGCTATGCGGGTTGCGGTTTCCCCATTGGCGAGAAAACTAACCGGCTGCGCGTGGCCGCCGGAAACGGCAACGATATCTACGTTGCGGAATGACTTTGCCCCCACAGTGGTGAAGGCAACGAATTTACTGTCCGGTGACCAGGCGAGCACAGGATTTTCGAGGAAGCCGGAAGCGAGCGTCTGTTCTTTCTTGCCGTCGAGGGTGAGTATGCACACCTCATGCTCGTCGCGTACGAAAGCCAGCAGTTTTCCATCAGGAGAGAATGCGGGGGCCGCATCGTCTTTGTCCGAGTTTGTCAGTTGAGTTTCGATGTTTTTCGTGAGGTCGTATTCGAAGATCTGTTCGTGACCATTGCGTGCTGACAGATAGATGAGGCGGTTGCTATCGGGTGACCAGCGGATGTTTGTCTCGGGGCTGCTCGTACGCGTGATGCGGATGGCTTCCCCTCCATCTGCCGCAGAGGCGGCGAAGACTTCTCCGTGAGCGATCAGGGCAATTTTTTTCCCATCCGGCGAAAGCGCCAGGTCCGAAAACTGCGTCAGTTCCATATGCCTGACCTCCGGCGTGGCCGGGGCGCCGCGCAGAGTGATCGAAACCTGGGAGGCCGCGCCGGTTTTTGTATTCAAGCGCCAGATGCCGAAGCCGCGCTCGAAGACGATCTCGCTGCCGTCGTAACTGATGGACGGCCAAAGCAGCCGCCCGTCACGAAAGTGGCTGATCTGCCTTGCGGGCTTTTGCTCATCAATCGATTGCAGGAAGACGTTTTCCGATCCGGTCCGATCGGACGTATAGAAGAGAGCGTTTCCATCAGCCGCCCACATTGGCCAGCCTTGCCGGGCATCTTCTTCCACAACTCGGCGATAGCTTCCGTTTTTGCCCATCTCATGAATCCAGATTTCGGTCTCATCCAGATGACTGTGGCCGTGGCGCCACCACTGTCCGGGGTTGCCTTTGGCAACGAACGCAAGCCGTGTTCCGTCCGGCGAAGGCGCGCCGCGATATTCACTGAAAAACCGGTCGTGGGTCACTTCCAGCGGCGTACCGCCGTCCACGCTGATTCGGAAAATATCGTTAGCTCCGCCAACATCGTTGCCGTTGGAGCTGAAATAAATCCATTTGCCGTCCCGCGACCAGGCATCCAGCGTTTCCGATGCATCGCTGAAGGTAAGGCGCTTCAACTGGCCGGTGGCAAACGTGAGCACGTACACGTCGCCATTTCCGGTACGTGTGGACGTAAAGGCAAGCTTCTTGCCATCAGGCGAATAGAGAGGGCGCGATTCGGTGGCGGGATGTGAAACCAGCAACCGGGCTTCACCGCCGCGCGCCGGCACAGTCCAGATGTCTCCGCCCGATACGAACGCGATTTCCTGTTTGTCAGGCGATAAAGCAGGATCACTGAAGCCCGGCAAGAGCGTTACCGATGTGCCGGCGCCCCATGCCAGAGGTACGAGCCAGACAGCATAGAACAGCTTCTTCATGATGGAAAAGAGAGTAGCAGAACGGAACCCAGCTCCTGTGTGAGCGGGCTACGGATTGGTTACTCGAGCGGGCTCGCGCGCCGGGGCGAAGCGCTGCTTAAAAATTGTTGCGACTAGAATTGCCGCCATAAGCGGGCCGCAGGCCACGACAAATAGCGCCAGGCTCGTGCTGTGAGTGACATCGCGAATGTGCCCGACCAGAAACGGGCTGACAAACCCACCCAGGTTCCCGACCGAGTTGATCCAGGCGATTCCGGCGGAGGCCGCGGCGCCCGACAAATAGGCGGTGGGTAACGACCAGAAGGTGGCGGAAGCCGACACAATGGTGGATGCGGCCACCGTGAGTGCAATTAACCCGAGTACGCCGGGAATGCCCGGAATAGCTGAAATCGCCAGGCCGCAGGCGCCGCTGAACGCCGCCAAACTGACGTGCCAGCGCCGCTCTCCCGTGACATCCGAGTGGTGTCCAATCAGCACCATCACCAGCGCAGCGACGCCCCAGGGGATCATCGTCAGCAAGCCTATCTTTAGCGGGTCTTTTGTCAACGTGTCCTTGATAATCTGCGGCAGCCAGAATTGAATCGCGTAATTCCCGGAAACAGTTCCAAAGTAGACCAGGCAGAGTACCCAAACTCGTAAGCTGCCGAAAGCGTCCTTCAGGCTGTGGCGTTCAACACCATCAAGCCGTTTGAGCGATTCTTCATATTGCAGGCGATCAAGCAACAAAGTTCGTTCGGCTTCGCTGAGCCATTTGGCTTTTTGGGGGTGGTCTTCGAGGAATAGAAGCGTGGCGATGCCGGCCAGAATAGAAGGGGCGGCTTCCACAATGTATAGCCATTGCCAGCCGCGCAGGCCCCCTGCTGACGCAAGTTTGTCGAGAATCCAGCCGGAAATAGGTCCACCGATGACACCGGAAAGCGGGACGGCCGTCATAAAAGCTGCCACCATTTTGGCCCTGTGTTTGCGCGTATACCAGAAGGTTAGATACAGAATCACGCCCGGGAAAAAACCGGATTCAACAATGCCAAGCAGGAAACGAAGAAGATAAAATTCATGAGCCGTGCGCACCAACATGGTGCAGGCCGAAACGCATCCCCAGACGATCATGATGGGCCCGAGCCAGCGGCGCGCGCCAATTTTTTGAAGCGCCAGATTGCAGGGTACTTCGAAGAAGAAGTATCCAACAAAGAAAATGCCTGCGGCGGTTCCATATACCGCGTCACTGATGCCGAGGTCCTGCTGCATTTGCAGCTTGGCAAAACCCACATTGACGCGATCTATATAAGCGAAGATGTAGCAAAGGAAAAGAAAGGGAATCAGCCGGCTTGTAACGCGTTTGTAAACGCGGCGTTCGAACTCCGAAGCAGTGTCCCGGGATGTAGACCGCGCCATCATCTCTCCTGGTATCGATACTTAAGGCCGATGAGGCTCACGAGGTGTTTTGTGATCTTAAACCGTACGGTCTCAGGGGACCGGGACTTGTACCACGTGCGCTAACGCCCATCGCTTTCGTAGACTGAATATGGATTATATGGAATTGTCCTCACGGCACCAGAAACGGGCCGTCATAATCGGCGCCGGACCGGCCGGCTTGACGGCTGCCTATGAGCTGCTGACGCGCACGGACATTGTCCCGCTTGTGCTCGAAAAGACAGATTACGTCGGCGGCATATCGCGCACGGTGAATTACAAGGGAAACCGCATCGATATTGGCGGGCACCGGTTCTTTTCGAAATCGGACCGGGTGATGCAGTGGTGGCTGCAGATTCTGCCCATGCAAGCGATCGAAGAGGAACATGCGCAGATCACTTACCAGCAGCAGACACGCAATGTTGCAGCACATCCGGCGCCCGCTGATCCCGACCGGGAGGATCGGGTCATGCTGGTGCGCAACCGGAAATCGCGCATTTACTTCATGCGCAAGTTCTTCGCGTACCCGATTACGCTGAGCGCCGACACTCTCTCGAAACTCGGGCTGATAAAGACGATCCGTATCGGATTGAGCTATTTGCGATCGTTGCTGTTCCCGATTAAGAACGAGACGAACCTGGAGCAGTTCTTTATCAACCGCTTTGGGCGCGAGTTGTATCTGACGTTTTTTAAATCCTATACGGAAAAGGTATGGGGGATTGAGTGCAAGGAGATTAGCGCCGAGTGGGGCGCGCAGCGCATCAAAGGCCTTTCCATCCTCAAAACGATTACGCACATTCTGAAGAAGGCTCTCCCCAAGCGTAAGAGCGATATTTCCCAGAAAGACGTGGAGACTTCGCTGATTGAGCGTTTCTTATATCCGAAGTATGGGCCCGGCCAGATGTGGGAAGAAGTTGCGCATATCGTACGCGATCGCGGCGGTGAGATTCTTATGCACTGGAACGTCATGGAGATTCACCGTGACGACAACCGCATTCTTGCCATCACGGCGCGTAACTCACAAACAGGCGAAACACGCCGCTTCGAGGGCGATTACTTCTTCTCCACCATGCCCGTGAAAGAGCTTATTGCGGATATGAAGCCGCCAGCCCCTCCGGAGGTGCGCGAAATATCCGATGGCCTGATGTATCGCGACTTCATTACGGTCGGCGTGCTCTGCGAACGCATCAAGCTGCGCGAACCGGATGGGGAGCTGGTCAAGGATAACTGGATCTACATCCAGGAACCCGATGTACTTGTAGGGCGGCTGCAGATTTTTAACAACTGGAGCCCGTTCATGGTGGCCGATAAAGGGAAAGTTTGGATCGGTCTTGAGTACTTCTGCAACGATACGGACCCGCTGTGGCGGAAGAGCGATGCCGAAATGATTGAACTTGCCAAGGCCGAGCTCGCTTCCATGAACATTCTGGATCCCCAGGACGTGCAGGATGCAACAGTGATTCGCATGGAAAAGACGTATCCTGCCTATTTCGGAACTTATTCGCGTTTTCCGGAAGTAATTTTCTGGGTCAATCAGTTCGATAACCTGTTTCTGGTCGGCCGCAACGGCATGCACAAATACAACAACCAGGACCATTCGATGCTGACTGCCATGACGGCGGTGGACAACATTATCGGAAATGTTCGCAGCCGCGATAATTTGTGGGCTCTCAACACCGAGCAGGAATACCACGAGGAAAAGGCGCAGAGCCATCCCGAGTCGCAACCGGAAGAGGAAGAGATAACGGTCAGTTAGCCGCCTAATTCGATACGGCGACTAACTCACGCGCTCGCGCGTGTTTCCTTTGTAAGGCGCCGCTGAGGAGCCCGGCGCCGAGTAACAACATAAGCCACTCGACCGGGTAGGATTGGCGCAGCCCTACATGCACCAAATAATTGGGAATTGGATAGACCAGCACGATCACGCCCAGAATGTAACCGGCTATGGATTTCTGACGTAAAGCAACCACTAATCCTGCGAAGCCACACAGACTGACGCACCACAGAAAGATCGTCTTAACACGCGACGTAGGATCAATATAAAACCAGAAACAACGGATGCGGCCAAGCGTCAATTCCAGAAAGCGCGCCGGATGCTGTGAGATCCATCGTGTGGCTTCGGCGCGTGCTTCACGGTTGTATTCGATCTCGCCTGATTGACGAACCTTCAGCGCCTCACTGGGGCTTTGGAGAGGATGATAGCGATTAAAGAGGCCGTGTTGCAGGTTTTCGCGCTGGTCGGCAACCGCGTAATCGTTGTTCGAAATGCGCAATTCGATGCCGGCGTTTGAGCGCGTGACCACTGGAAATCCCAGGGCGAGGTCGTTACGAACAATCCAGGGAAACAGGCAGACCGCTACAACAGCCAGCTCCACAAGTGCAAACGCGAAATAGGGCCGGACTTGTTTGCGCCGCCAGATCGCTTCGAAAAAGATGAGGGCCACAAAAACCAGTAACAGAGCTGAAACAAAGAGCAGCGCGACTCCCCAGCAGACCCCGTGGCGAATCGCCGCCTTCCAAGATAAATCGTTATTCTTCCGCAATCGCATCGCCAGCACTGCGGCCAGCATGAGGGCCAGCGCAATGTAAGGTGTTTCCCAATCGCCATCGATTTCAACCAGTGGACGCGCAGGATAGAGCGCCATGATGAGACCGGCAACAAAACCGGCACGCCGGTCGAACGATAATGCCGCCGCTACGGCGGGCAGAAGGGCAATTTCGAAGGAAGTTACTGCTGTCGCGAGCAGCTCCTTGATAATTTCGGCCGTTGTTCCTGTGCCAAACAGATGAAACAACGCGGCCAGGATCAGCGTGTAGCCGGGAGCGACGTGAGCGGTCGGCCCGGTCGGAATTGCATAAGGATTCCCGTAAACGCCCGTGGTTGCCAGCGAAATAGCCGTCCGTTCCAGTTCGTAACGGGCCAAATCATGATAAGGATGGAAAAAAATGATGACTGCGATTCTTACGAGGAACGCAACGGCGAACAAGAGCGCGCCCAATCGCACCGGGCTCGCCGATCGCAATATACCGAACATTCGCCTTATAGTTTTCATTAATTTAAGCCGAAAGAAAGTTTTTAGGAACTAATACGAGCTGTGGCGGCATCGACGATGAATGAATGGCAGATACGTGCGTGTTCCCAGTATGATAAAGAAATCCGCGTCGCCTCGGCAGTAGAGTCGTTTGCATGCTAGTGGACCGTGAGCCCCAGGAACTCTTGGTCCGTGAGACTGGTTGGAGCAGAGTCAAAACACACCTGCTCTCGAGTTCCGCGGCGCGTACTCTTTGTGTTTTTATTTTCCTCCTTGCCGTTGTAGTTAGCCTGCAGGTGGCGAGCGGCGCATATCGCGCTGAGTTCGGCGGCTACCCGGATGAGCCGGCGCACTATATCACTTCGCTGATGGTGCATGATTTCATTGCCGGCCTGGACTGGAGCTCGCCCCTTCAATTCGCTGTTCAGTATTACCACCACTACCCGAAAGTGGCGTTCGGACATTGGCCGCCTTTCTTCTATGTTGTTCAGGCGGTCTGGATGTTTCTGTTTTCGGCATCTCGTGCTTCGATACGGCTGGAGATCGCGTTTACAACTGCGCTGCTCGGGTATTCGGTTTACGCCGAATGCAAGCGCTGGTTTGCAGATTTTGCGCCAGCGATTCTCGCCGGCCTATTAACCGTGTGCATTCCCCTGGTTCAACAATACACGGACGAAGAGATGGCAGAGACTTTGCTCGCATTGCTCTGCTTCTGGGCGGTGATTTTCTTTGCCCGATATCTCGATTCGGAACGCTGGCAGGACAACGTCTTGTGGGGAGTTTTCTTCTCGCTGGCGGTGCTGACAAAAGGTAACGGCTGGTTACTGGCCGGAGTAGCTCCCGTCGCTGTTTTACTAACTCGCAAATTTCGGATTCTGTTGCAGTGGCAATTTTGGATTGCTCCTGCCATCGTTGCGCTGCTTTGCATACCCTGGCAGCTCTTCACGTTGCACATGGCGGAGCAAGGCTGGACCGACACCTCACATGCCGGAGTGCGATACGCAATCTTCGCCACAGGTCAATTCAGCCTTATGCTGCTGCAGATTGCCGGCTGGCCAATAGCCATTGCAGCGGTTCTAGGCATCGCGGCGACGGTACTCGTCCCGGCGATTCGATGCTGGCTGCAGAGCGCCCGCGGGTTTTGGAGTGGTGCGCCTGCCACTGCTGCGGCCGCCATGTTCGCGCTCACGATTTGCACCATCGTTTTTCATGCCATCGTGCCTGCCGGTATTGAAGATCGTAAGCTGCTGATCGCAGTACCTGCCTGGGTGTTATTTGCTATTGCCGGTGCCTTGTGGATTGCCGATCGTTTTCCCGCACGTGGTGGCGTCTGGAGATGGCGGCGGCCTGTTGTGGCCGCTGCACTTGCTGTCGCGTTCGGACTGACCTCCTTCAGCATCCCGCAGCAAACGCATTATGGATTCGAAGAGGCAGCGCGCTACATCACTTCGCACCCGGGACTGGACCGTGACGCCATTCTGGTTTCAGACGACTCGGTCGGCGAGGGGTTGCTGATTTCCGAACTTGCCATGCGCGAGAAACGCCCGAGCAATGTGCTTGTGCGTGGGACGAAGGCCTTAGCCGAAGTCGATTGGAGCGGTGTCCAATATCACAGCCTCTATTCGACACCTCAACAGGTAACGAAAGTCATCGATAAGCTTCATATCAATTTGGTCGTTGTGGATACCTTCCCGGGATTTCGCAGTTTGGAGCATAACCGGCTGCTGCGGCAGGCCTTGCAGGATACCAGTCACTTCCAACTGATTGCCGCGTTTCCGGGCGATTCTCATGAGGGCAAAGGTAAAATATTGATTTACAAGGTACGCGATACGGCATAGCCGCCGGTCCAACCCTCAACTGCGCCTTAACCCAAATGATCAGAAACAGGAGATCTTCAGTTTGAGTCAGGATCGCGAGCCTAAGCAGCCCGGCAAGCGGGGGCAATCGCGTGCGCGGATATTTTATTCAGCCATTGCCATTGCGCTGGCTGCCGTTCTGCTGTATTTCTCGCTGAAGGGAATAGATTGGCGCCGGGTCGGCCAGATACTCGCGGGCGCTAATGTTCCCTACGTGATCGTTTGCTGCATTCTCTGCACACTGGCGCTCTTCCTGCGCGCCTATCGCTGGCGAATTCTGCTGCGGGCTGACGGCGAGGTCTCCGTCGCCACGGCCTTCTGGGCGACGGCGGCGGGATACTTCGGCAACAACTTCCTGCCGGCTCGTGCGGGAGAGATCGTTCGAACCATGATGATCAGCAGCCGCTCAGGGCTCAGCAAGGCATTCGTTCTGACGACCGCGTTATCGGAAAGGCTGGCGGATGGCATCGCTCTTGTCACCATCAGCGCGCTCGTGCTGCTCACCTTGCCCTCGCGGCCTGGGTGGCTGGCACAGGCGGCAAAACCCTTCGCGATCGCGGGCGGATTGGCGCTTCTCGCGCTCGCCGTCCTTCCCTATCTCGAGCAGGCCTTCAAGGCGATTACTCGCGCCGTTCGCCTGCCTGAGAAGCTCGAAGCCAAGCTACATCACCTGATCGAACACGTATTGCGTGGCATCAAGAGCTTCCATCACCCCTCGCGGCTCGGAGGCTTCCTGGCCTTGACCGGTGTGATCTGGTTCTTAGACTCCCTGACCACCATAACGGGCGCCAAGGCTCTGTCGCTCACCATCAGTTTCCCGAGTGCCCTGCTGCTCATCGCCGGTTTAGGGTTAGGCAGCGCCCTTCCTTCAACGCCAGGATATGTCGGGGTCTGGCAATTTGTCGCGGTGAACGTGTTGACGCCTTTCGGTGTTAGTCGCACCGATGCTATAGCTTACATCTTGTTTTATCAGGCGTTACTTTACGTTGTTATCGGATTCTGGGGCATCCTGGCTTTTGCGCGCCGCCGCCGCTCAGAACCGGGCATCACAGAAGCTGTGGAAGTCGCCTCGTCGAGCGACGTGGTCTCAGTCTAGAACCGGCGCCTCCGGCTTACGCGGGCGTTCGACGCGTGTCTCCTTCCAGAGCTTTTTCAACTTTTCAGCGGGCAGGAAGAAAACCACAACGGCACAACCGGCCGCCGCAACAAGAACGACAAACGCTCTGATAAGCGCTGTCACGCGTTTTATTCCTGCTCTCTCGCTGATCCAACGGTCTGTCAGCGCCAAGCCATAAAACACGGCTTGTACCCCGATCGCAATCCGATTGTATGGTGCTCGAAGCGCAAAGCTGCTGATCAGGATAAGCAACAGCGCAAACGGGAGTAACAGACGCCCCACTTTGTGTGACAGGAAATGGAAAAAGCGTCGGTTGCCCGGCCAGAACAGACCCGGGAAGTGCAGCATAATCTGGTAGACGCCGGCCTGGGTGCGCACCTTGCGCCAGAATTCCGATTGCAGCGAAGTAGGCAAATCGAAGGCTTTCGCTTCATCCTCAAAGTAAATCCGGAAATTTTGGAACGCGATCGCGAACGGTAAATAGACGTCGTCCAGCAAAATGCCTGGCGGAATCGGCACTGCCAGTTGGCGCCGAATTGCGCAAATGGACCCGGTAGCGCCCAGCATGGCGTCGATTCGATTCAAGTTTTTTCGAATCCATTTCTCATAACGCCAGTACAGGCCGGTCTGCTGCTCCTCGAAACTGTTGCCTTCACAAATCATCAGCTCTCCGGTGACAACACCGACGGATGGATCAGCAAAACAGGCGATTAGCTTTTGAATCGCCTGCGGGTCGAATTCCTGGCGGACATCTGTAAGGACAGCAATCTCCCCCTTGGCGCGCGCAAGCCCCTCGTTGATCGCTATAGCTTTGCCGCCCGGCGGCAATGAAAGCAAGGCGACACGGGAATCCGGGTAATTCGCGGCCAGCTCATCAGTACCGTCCGTCGATCCGTCGGAAACGATGAGAACATCCAGCAACTCAGGCGGATACTCCGAAGTCAACAGAGAGCGGATTTTTGCCTCGACCCACCCGGCGCCGTTGCGCACCGGAACAATGATCGATACGCGTGGATAGCCAGGCCGCTTCAGAATGGGTTTGGGGAAAAGCCTTGCGTACAGGGACAGCAGAACCGGATAACCGAACACCACGTAAACCGTGAAGGCGGCACTGGCAATAAAAAGGATGGCCGGAATCATGCTGTTCGAAGACTCTGGACTCCTACGGCCCGCAAAATATCTTCGAAATCCCGCGTGACCCGCTCCCAGGAAAAATTCGTTCGAACTAGCTCCAGTGCCGCTGCGGCAATCCGGCAGCGTTCCTGTGGCGACCGAATCAGACGCAAGCATTCCGCCGCAAACGCTTGGGGAGTATCAGCTATCTGTATCGTGCGGCCATTTTGAAGAGGCAACCCCTCCGCCCCGATTGCGGTAGACACAACCGGCGTGCCGGCGGCCATCGCCTCAAAGATTTTCAGCCTCGTTCCGCCGCCCACGCGCAACGGAACAATCGAAATCGCCGATTGCCACAGAAATGGCCGCACATCCGGTACCGTGCCGGTGACACTCAGGCCCGGTTCGGCTTGTCTGCTCAAAATCGAAGCTGGAGGATTGCGCCCCACAATCGCCACACGCGCGTCCGGCTTGCTCGCCCGAATGATCGGAAGGACTTCGCGCAGAAACCACTCCACGCCGTCGACGTTTGGCATCCAATCCATAGAACCCACAAATACGAAATCAAACTGTGGTTGATCTTGCGCGCTCAACCCGTTTGGAGCGCGTTGTGCGCCATGTAAGTGACCATCCGGCGGAGCGAAATAATCCAGGTCCACTCCGGTTCCGGTGGCGGTAACGTTCCGGCAGCCGAAGCGTTCCCGCATCAATTGTTCATCGACTCCGGAGACTGCGATGACGTGCGAAGCCGCGTTGCAAGCCGCGCTTTCCCAACCGAACATCCGGCGCGCCTGCAACCGGAAATAGGCGCGGTGCAGCGGCGTGCGCGCGGTCTCTGCGTGGCGCTCCCAGATCAGGCTTTCGACATTGTGTTGGAACAGTACCCAACCGTGCAGCGAATCGATATTGATGCTCGGAACGAGAAAATCGCAGACCTTGGCATCGAAGGTCTGGCCTTGCACCAGGGAAGCGATTTGCTGCCGCATCGCTTGCGACCGGTAGCGCGTGCCCGCTACC
Organism: Terriglobia bacterium; assembly: GCA_021324185.1. Taxonomy (GTDB): domain Bacteria; phylum Acidobacteriota; class Terriglobia; order Bryobacterales; family Bryobacteraceae; genus Bog-105. The sequence continues at coordinate 16,435 of JAJPJN010000005.1, forward strand.
GGGTAGGCGTCGAACAGGCCGGCTGCGAGCTGCAACAGAAACTCCGGAGAACGCTTCGACACAACACGATGCGGCACCGGATATGCCCGGGTTGAATACTCCGAGCTGCGCGCCAGGCCTTCGGGATTCCGCGGATCGTCGAAAGCTACATAATGCACTTCGTGGCGCTTGTGCAACTCGCGCAGCATCTCGAGCGTGCGAATCTGGCCGCCGCGTGTGGCCGGATGCAGAAAATCTGTTTTCACCCAAAGGATCTTCATACTGCCGGCTGCGTGAGGAGCGTGTCGGGCAAACGCTCCGAGTCATCAGCGTTCGATCCCGCTCCGGCCCCGTCGCCGGAGAGAAAGATATCGCCCCAGATTTGCAGATTCAGTAGCCGCCAGAGCCGGTCCGTGCAGTCCTCTGCGCCGCTGCGCTGTCTCTCGATCAGATTTTCGACGAACGCCAGGTCGACATATTCGGCCAGCATCTTGTTCCGGTTGACGAGCAGCGCAAATAACGGCTCCGCGCGGCGATCGCGGAACCACTGCCGCAGCGGGGTAGGGAAGCCCATTTTCTTGCGATAAATAATTTCCCGTGGAAGCAGGTCTTCGACGGCGCGTTTCAGAATGTATTTGCCCTGCCCGTTTCGGATTTTCAGGTTATCCGGCACGCGCGTGGAAAATTCCACGAATGGATGGTCCAGAAAAGGAACGCGGCTTTCGATCGATGCGGCCATGCTCATCTGGTCCTGTTTCATTAACAATTCGACAAGGTATGTCTTCTGGTCCGCATACAGCATCTGCGCCAGAACGGATGCCTGGCGGGCGTTCCAATAGTCGAGATAGCTGCGGTAGGGGTCCCGGCCGGGTTTAGCTTTCAGCATGCGGCTGCGTTCTTCGGCCGAAAACGCACCATAGAAGTTATCCAACTGCAGCGATTCCACCGTGTCCTCACGTCCCAAAAACGTGTGCTGCAGTTTGCGCCGCAGATTCGCGGAAAGCATGCGCGAATTCGAGATGCCGTCTCGAACCAATGCGCGCAACCGCGCCGGCGCGGCGCTATACCGATCGGACCAGCGCCGGTTAAACAAATAGTGCTGGTAGCGATGGTATCCGCCAAACAACTCATCGCTGCCTTCACCCGTTAGAACGACTTTGACGTGTTCCGAGGCAAGGCGGGAGACGAAATACAACGGAATGCTGGAGGGCCAGGCGATAGGTTCGTCTTCATGCCAGACCAGGTGCGGCAGGGCATTGAAAAAATCCTCCATGCCTACGACAATCTCGTGATGATCCGTTCCGATTGCGCTTGAGACTTCGCGCGCATAGGAGAGCTCGCTGTACGCTCCTTCCTTGTAGCCGACCGAAAATGTCTTCACCGGCTCCCTGCGCATGCGCTTCATCAGAGCAGCAATTGCGCTTGAGTCCACGCCGCCGCTTAAGAACATCCCGAGCGGAACATCGCTCATCAGGCGCAGGCGTACGGTTTCTTCCAGTCGCTGCCGGCATTCCGAAATCCATTCCTCTTCACTGCGGTTTTCCGGTTGCGCCTTCGGAACATCCCAAAACTGCTCAATCTTGATCTCGCCCGAAGCGGCATCCAGCGTCAGAGTATGCCCGGGCATGAGCTTGCGAATGCCCTGGAACAGCGTCTCTTCGCCGTTGATGTAGCCAAACGTCAGATATTCGGCGAGTAGCGAATCGTCCAGCGTGGCGGCCACTTCCGGATGTGCGAGGAGCGCCTTGATTTCGGAGCCGAAGACAAATGCCCGGCCGTTGCGGAAGTAATAGAACGGCTTGATTCCAAGGCGGTCGCGCGCGCACAGCAGCTTACGTTCGTCGGCGTCCCATATCGCGAAGGAAAACATGCCGCGAAAGTCTTTGACGCAGGCGCTTCCTTTCTGCTCATAGGCATGGAGGATGGTCTCCGTATCACAGCGGGTCTTGTACCGATGACCGCTTTGTTCCAGCGCGGGCCGCAGCGCGGCATGATTGAAGATCTCGCCGTTAAAAGTAATCCAGACCGATTCCGTCTCGTTGGCCATCGGCTGAGCCCCACCCGCGACATCAATAATGCTGAGGCGCCGGTGACCCAGGTATACCGGGCCGTCCTGGTAAACCCCGTGGCCGTCCGGCCCGCGGTGGCGAATGCGGTCCAGCATGCGTTTGAGCACGCCCAGTGAGTTAGAGCCGCCCGAAAAATCTATGAATCCAGCGATTCCGCACATTTTTGCCACCTACTGGCGCACAGAACTATCCAGCCCGTTTCGCTTGTTTACTACGCCTGCCGTACGCAAAGCCTTTGAATTCGCCACCGGCCCGCTACGGGCAGCCGACGCGGGGGAAACAGGCTGGGCCGGCGGGACGCTTCTGCCTGTCAGAGCCGGCATATCCATGTCGGCCAGTTCGCGTTCGCCGCCTGCTGCTGCATGTTGTGTCGCTTTTTCTTTCAAATTCGTCAGAGCTACGCCCAAAGCAAGCAGTGTGGAGATGTTATGCGTGTAGCCCAGGCTTAAAAAGAAAATGCCGACGGCGAAAGACACAAGCAGGCAGAATAGATAGCGCCCGCTGGTAGCCAGCACCGGGTTGGTCTTTGCTAATCCCCGATAGGCGTGAAAGCTTGATTTCAACACCATAATCGTCGTAGCAAAAAACAACAAGAATCCAGGCAGCCCGGTTTCGCTCGAGATTTGAGTGTACGTGTTGTGCGTCACCTGGGCCAAGCCGCCATGACCGCTAGTTGCCTTGCGCTGGTCAAAACTCGCGTATGAAAACACTCCCGGCCCAACCCCAAAGACGGGGTTCTCAAAAGTCATCTGTACGCTCTGTATCAGAAGCCGCTTTCGTTCTTCGCTGGATGCAATATCGGAGGTTAGATGGCTGGCGTCCTTCGCCGCAAGGTTTTGATCATGAGCCGGGGAAAAGATCGTTTGGTATCGGGCTCTGATGTACTCGGGCAGGAGAAAGCTCGATCCAAGCACCAGAATCCCGCAGCCGGCGATGATGAACATCTTGCGCCCGGCTGATGCCAGGCAAAATGTAGCGGCAATAAGGACCAGCAAAGCAAAGAGACCTGAACGTGAGCCGGTTTTTCCGAAACTGATCAGAATAGGCGCCGTGCAGAGATAGCAATAAATCTTTTTGAGACCGGTGGAAGCGCTCGCCTTATCCCACCAGAAAGGCAATCCCACCACCAGCGCCAAAGCGAATTCGTTTGGGTCTCCAAACGTCCCGCCTGCCAGTGCCAAGCGGCCGTTTTCGACCGCTCGGCCGTAGTGAAAACTCAGCAGCGACGCGACTAGAATGGCGTAGGCGTAAGCGCCGGTAATTTTTCGATACGACTGGGGCGTCCGAATGGCCTGGACAAGAATCACAAAGATCACCAGCGCCTGAATCTGAGATTCCAAAGGCCCAATACTTGCTGCGCGCCATCTGCTGAAGGGAACCGCGACCGCAACCCAGGCTGTGAAGAACGCAAAGGCCTTCGAAATCCTGGAATGA